>NZ_CP183770.1:2218214-2555000 GCF_048568905.1 Sphingomonas sp. HT-1
TGGCGCTCGCTGGCGCGCTGTTCGGTGATGTCGCGCACTACCGTGCCGAAGCCACGCAGCCGCCCGTCCAGCCCTCGCAGCGGCGTGATCAGCACCTGCGCCAGAAATTCGCTGCCGTCCCGGCGCAGCCGCCAGTCCTCGTCCTCGAACTTTCCGTCGCGCATCGCCGCATCCAGATCGGCGCGCGGCTTGCCGGCGGCTATGGCGGAGGCCGGATAGAACTGCGCCATGTCGCGCCCCAGCACCTCTTCCTCGCGCCAGCCGGTCATCCGCAGCGCGCCTTCGTTCCAGAACGATACCCGTCCGAGGCCATCGACGGTGTAGATGGCATAGCCCACTGCCCCATCGATCAGCAGGTTCAACTCGGCCGCCAGTTCGTCGGCGCGATCGGCCCGGCGGCGGGCGTCGGCTTCTTCTGCGCGGAGGCGGCGACGCAGCGCCCGGCTGTACGATGCCAGCAACAGGATCGCCGCTGCCCAGGCGAGCAGTACGCCTACCAGTACATGGCGCTCGCCCTTCGAGACGAGCGGCGTCAGCGCCAGGCCGGAGACGAGCAGCAACAGCATCGCCAGCGCTTCGGGCAGGCGCAGCTTCAGCCGGTCCACCAGCGTCGGGCCCACCGTTGCGTCGAACTGCGGCAGCGGGAAGTTCATCGCGCCAACGCGCCGAGCAGTTCGAGCCGCCCGACCGGCTTTTTCACCACCCCGGCAAAGCCGGCGGCACGCGCCGCTTCGTCCAGCTCGGCATGGCTCTGCCCGGCGATCAGGATCGCCCGCCCTTTCCAGCCGCGCTCGATCAGGCGCCGCAGCAGATCGATGGCGTCGCCGTCTGACAATTGGCGGGCTATCAGCAGTGTGCGAATCTGCTCGAGCGTCGCCTCCGCCATCGCCGCTGCAGCCGAAGAAAAGGCGCGGACATCCATGCCGCAGCCCTGCAGCTGCAACTGCAGCGCGCGGCGCGACTCATCCTGCGAATCGACCAGCAACACACGTTCGCGGGGGGCACGACTCGGCATGGGTGCGCCCTCCTTCACGGCCACGCACAGACGCGCGCGGCAGGCGACGCGGAAAAAGGGGGAGGAAGGACACGGAAACGCATGGAGCCAAAATATGGATCGGCGGCTCCGGGCGGCATGCGGATTGGTACGTATTTAGGAAGGTTCAGCGCGCATAGCGCTCCTCGGCCCAGGGGTCCCCACGTAGGTGATAGCCATTCACTTCCCAGAAGCCCGGTCGGTCGCGCCCGACAACCTCGATGCGCGAGATCCACTTCGCGCTTTTCCAGAAATAGAGATGCGGCACCACCAACCGGGCCGGGCCGCCATGGTCGCGGTGGAGCGGCTTGCCCTCCCAACGATGCGCGATCAGCGCGTCGGGCGCGGCGAAATCGTCGAGCAGCAGGTTCGTGGTATAGCCGTCATAGCCGTGCAGCATCACCGCCGCCGCTTCCTCCCGCGGCTCGACCATTGCTAGCAGACGCCCCGTCGCCACGCCCGTCCAGCGATTGTCGTAGCGCGACCAGCTGGTCACGCAGTGAATGTCGCTCACCCGCTCGTCGGTGGCCAGTGCCTCGAACGCTGGCCAGTCGAGCGTCAGCGGACGGGCGACCATCCCGTCGATCACCAGCCGCCAGCGCTCCGGCCGCACATCGGGCTGGCGGCCGAGATCGAGTACCGGCCAGTTCTTCACCAGATGCTGTCCCGGCGGCAGCCGTTCCGCCTCCGGCCGCGCGGTACGGCCGGTGAGGAACTTGCCCTGTTCGGCCCAGGCGCGCTTGGACCGGGTAAGCTTGCTGTCATCGTCCTCGTCCATGGGCCTTCTCGCGTCAGGCCGGTTTCCGTTCACCGGCGATGGTGGGCAACAATTCGGATACGGTCGGATGAATATGGACTGCATGGGCAAGGTCGCTGGCCGTGCCGTCCTTAACCATCAGGTCGAGCACCCCGTGGATCGCCTCGTCGCCGCTGGTGCCGAGGATTGCACCACCCAGGATGCGGCCGGTATCGGCATCGGTCACCAGTTTCATGAAGCCCAGCGTCTCGTCCTTCTCCACCGCGCGGCCGACGCGCGTCATCGGCCGATGGCCAACCTGGATCGCATGTCCTGCCTTCTTCGCTTCCACCTCGCCCATGCCGACGCGGCCGAGCGGGGGATCAATGTAGAGCGCATAGGCAGGGATGCGATCGGTTACCTTGCGATCGGCGCCGTCCAGCAGGTTGTCGGCGACAATCTCGAAATCGTTATAGGCGGTATGGGTGAACGCGCCGCGCCCATTGCAATCGCCAAGCGCCCAGACGCCAGGCACGCTGGTGGACAGCCGGTCGTCGACCTTCACATATCCTCGCTCGTCGGTCTCCACGCCCGCCGCCGCCAGCCCAAGATCGTCGGTATTCGGTTGCCGACCGACGGCCAGCAACACATGACTGCCCAACACGTCGGGGCTGCCCTCCTGACAATCGACGCCTATCCGCACCTCCTCGCCTGCGCGCTCGAAGCGGATGCATTCGGCTTCGGTGCGCACCACGATCCCCTCGCGCTCCAGGATGTCGCGCACTGCATCGGAGATCTCGGGGTCTTCCCGGCCAATCAGCTTCGGCCCCTTCTCGACGATCGTCACCTCGGCGCCGAAGCGGCGAAACATCTGGCCGAACTCCAACCCGATATAGCTGCCGCCCACCACGACCAGATGGCGCGGCACCGCATCCAGCTTCAGGATCGTGCTGTTGGTGAGGAACGGGACGTCCGCCACGCCGGGCATGTCCGGCACCAACGCACGCCCGCCCACGTTCAGGAAGATGCGTTCGGCTTCCAGCAGATCGTCGCCCACGCGCACCCGCTGCGGCGATTCAAAGCGCGCGTGACCGAAGAACAACGTGCAGTTCGCCATGGTGTCGATCCAGCGTCGCAGCGAGGCGCGCGAATCCGCAGCGATCTGGTCTGCCCGCGCCCGCACCTTGGCAAAGTCGATGCCGATCTCGCCGTTGATCGTCACGCCGAAGTCCGCCGCGCGGCGGGCCATATGCGCGGCATAGGCGCTCGCGACCCAAGTCTTGGTGGGCTTGCACCCCGTGTTCACGCACGTGCCGCCCAGCAGTCGCCGCTCCACCAGCGCTACCGTCATGCCCGCTTCGCTCAGCCGCCCCGCAAGCGGCGTCCCTGCTTGACCCGCGCCCAGGATGATGGCGTCGAACCGCCGGGTCACAACGATGCCGCCAGAAACGCGGCGACGGCGATCGCCGCCAGATCCTCGATCAGTGCGGCGGGCAGATCGGCACCGAAGGCTCGGCACAGACCCATGCGCGCCGCATAGCCCCCGATCGTCCCAATGCCGGCACCCACCACGCCCACCGCCAGGCACAGCGGCAGCGATCCCGCCGCCAGCCCGATCGCCGCGCCGCACAGCGCACCCGAAACCAGCCGCGCGATAAAGCCTGGCGGCGACTTGCGGCTGGGCGTGCTCGGGCGCTTGTCGGCGATGAACTCGCCGATCGCCAGGACCAGGAAGATCCACGGCGTTCCCCACCAGCCGAGCCAGGCGAGCCAGCTGCCCTGCAGCGGCAACCAGCCCGCGGCGGCAGCGAAAGCAATGGCGGTCGGCGCGGTCATCGTGCGCAGCCCGGCGACACCGCCGAACAATAGCGCGAGGATCAGGGGCGGCATCGGCAGGTCTCCCATCTGCGCGCGGGAGCGAACGCCTTCCAGCATCCGCCCGACTGAACATGGATACAATACGGTGTGTCTGCCGCCAACGAAACGAACCGCTACGGGTTGCAACGCGCCACCGATTGGATGATCAGGCTGCCCCAACCGAGCCCATAGGAGAACCGGCCTCATGAAGACGCGCGCCGCCGTCGCCTTTGAAGCGAAAAAGCCGCTGGAAATCGTCGAACTCGACCTGGAAGGGCCGAAAGCGGGCGAAGTGCTGGTCGAGATCATGGCCACCGGCCTGTGTCATACCGATGCCTACACGCTGGACGGCCTCGATTCGGAAGGCCTGTTCCCCTCGGTGCTCGGCCATGAAGGCGCCGGCATCGTCCGCGAGGTGGGCGCCGGCGTCACCAGCGTGCAGCCCGGCGACCATGTCATCCCGCTCTACACGCCCGAATGCCGCCAGTGTAAGTCTTGCCTGTCGGGCAAGACCAATCTGTGCACCGCGATCCGCGCCACCCAGGGCAAGGGCCTGATGCCGGACGGCACCACGCGGTTCAGCTACAAGGGGCAGCCGATCTTCCATTACATGGGCTGCTCGACCTTCTCGAACTTCACCGTGCTGCCCGAGATCGCGGTGGCGAAGATCCGCGAGGACGCGCCGTTCCAGACCAGCTGCTATATCGGCTGCGGCGTCACCACCGGCGTCGGCGCGGTGGTCAACACCGCCAAGGTGCAGGTGGGCGAGACCGTCGTGGTGTTCGGCCTGGGCGGCATCGGCCTCAACGTCATCCAGGGTGCGCGCCTCGCGGGCGCGGGCCAGATCATCGGCATCGACGTCAATCCGGACCGTGAGGCATGGGGCCGCAAGTTCGGCATGACTCACTTTCTCAACACCAAGGGCATGTCGCGCGAGGCGATCGTCGCCAAGGTGGTCGAGCTGACCGACGGCGGCGCCGACTATAGCTTCGATGCGACCGGCAATACCGAGGTGATGCGCACCGCGCTCGAATGCTGCCATCGCGGCTGGGGCGAATCGATCATCATCGGCGTGGCCGAGGCGGGCAAGGAGATCAGCACCCGCCCGTTCCAGCTGGTCACCGGCCGCGTCTGGAAGGGCACCGCGTTCGGCGGCGCCAAGGGCCGGACCGATGTGCCGAAGATCGTCGACTGGTACATGAACGGCAAGATCGCCATCGACCCGATGATCACCCATGTGTTGACGCTGGAAGAGATCAACAAGGGGTTCGACCTGATGCATGCGGGCGAGAGCATCCGCAGCGTCGTCGTCTACTGAGCGAAAAAGGAGAGGAAGCGATGTTCAGTCACGTGATGCTCGGCGCCAACGATATCGAAGCGTCCAAAGCTTTCTACGACGCGGCGCTCGGCGCGCTCGGGATTGCCCCCGGGCGGATGGATCCGAAGGGCCGCGTGCTCTATATGCACGAAGGCGGGCTGTTCATGCTCACCAAGCCGCTGAACGGCGAGCCCGCCTGCTGCGCCAATGGAGGCACGCTAGGCTTCAAGGCGGCGACCACCGAAGCGGCAGACGCCTGGCACAAGGCCGGCGCGGCGCATGGCGGCACGCCGGTCGAGAGCCCGCCGGGCTGGCGCGAGGGCACGTTCGGCAAGCTCTACCTCGCTTATCTGCGCGATCCAGCCGGCAACAAGATTTGCGCGCTGCATCGTCCGGCGGCGTGATGGAAACGCTGTCGACCAATCGGGCCTGTGGTGGCGTGCAGGGCGTGTATCGCCACGATTCCGGCGCCACCGGAACCCCGATGACCTTCTCCGTCTATGTGCCGCCGCATGCCGAGGGCGCGGCATTGCCCGTGCTCCTGTATCTTTCGGGCCTTACCTGCACCCATGCAAACGTCACCGAAAAGGGCGAATATCGTCGCGCCTGCGCCGAGGCGGGGGTGATCTTCGTAGCGCCGGATACGTCTCCCCGCGGCGATGGTGTGCCGGATGTGCCGGACTATGATTTCGGCCAGGGCGCCGGTTTCTATGTCGATGCGACCCAGGCGCCCTGGGCGCCGCACTTCCGGATGCGCAGCTATATCGAACAGGAACTGCCCGCGCTGATCGCCGCCCAGTTCCCGATGGCCGACCTGAGCCGCCAAGGCATCACGGGCCATTCGATGGGCGGGCACGGCGCACTCACTATTGCCCTGCGCAACCCGGAGCGCTTCCGCAGCGTCTCCGCCTTCGCGCCGATCGTAGCGCCGGGGCAAGTGCCGTGGGGCCACAAGGCGCTGGGCGGCTATCTCGGTGACGATGCCGCGGCTTGGCGCGCACACGATGCCGTGGCGCTCATCGAAGACGGCGCACGCCTGCCCGAACTGCTGGTCGACCAGGGCGAGGCAGACAATTTCCTTGCCGAACAGCTCCGCCCGGAGCTGCTGGCCGACGCCTGCGCCGCCGCCGGCATTCCGCTGACGCTGAGGCGGCAGCCGGGCTATGACCATAGCTATTATTTCGTCTCGACCTTCCTTGCCGAGCATGTCGCCTGGCATGCCGCGCGGCTCAGGGCGTGATAGACGGATAGAAGAGAGGCGCGGCTTCCGGCCGCGCCGTCACCACTCGGGGGGAGTTTTCGGGCGTGAAATTCAGATCGATGTTCGCCGTCGCCGCCGCTCCGCTGGCGCTGCTGTTCAGCCCGCTTGCCTGGGGGCAGGCGGCGCCCGCGGCTCCGGCTCCGGCAGTTCAGAGCCGCCCGGCCGATCCGGCCCTGTGGGTGGTCCAGGATGCCGATACGACCATCTATCTCTTCGGCACGATTCATGTGCTGAAGCCCGGCCTCAGCTGGTTCGATTCGGCGGTGAAGACCGCCTTCGACAAGAGCGACGACGTGGTGCTGGAACTGGTGGAACCCGATCCCGCCACCATGCAGGGGCTGGTGGCCAAGCTTGCCATGGCGCCGGCCGGTGCCAAGCCGATCGCCGAACAACTGCCGGAAGGCAAGCGTGCGGGCTATGTGAATGCCATGGCCGATCTCGGCATCCCGCCGAACGCGTTCGACGTGCTGCAGCCCTGGCTGGCGGGCATCACGCTCAGTGTCACAGGTCTCCCGAGGCTAGGCTATGATCCTGCCAGCGGTGCGGAGAAGATCCTCGCCAATGCCGCCAAGGTCGCAAACAAGCCGGTCACCGGTCTGGAAACCGCCGAGCAGCAACTCGGCTATTTCGCCGCCATGCCGAACGACCTGCAGATCGCCTTCCTTGCCTCGGTCGTCGATGATTATCCGAAGCTCGGCGAAGAGCTGGGCAAGATGGTCGATCAATGGGGTTCCGGCGACCCGGATGCGCTGGGCGTGACCATCAACGAAGGCATGCGCGACATCCCCGAACTGGCAAGGATCCTGCTCACCGAGCGCAATGCCCGCTGGGCGAAATGGATCACGGCACGGCTCCAAAAGCCCGGAACGGTGTTCTTGGCGGTGGGCGCCGGCCATCTTGCTGGTGCCGACAGTGTTCAGGCGTTCCTGGCGAAGGATAAAGTGAGAGCGGAGCGTATCCGCTACTGACGATCCCGGTGGGGCGCGTTTTGCAACAACGATGCGGCGCCCCGCCGCATCTTCACACGGAGCAGACCGCATGGCATCCAATCCCCGTCCCCTGATCGGCCTTCTCGCGGGCGTCACCGCAGGCCTGGTCGCCTCTGCCGCGATGGCGGCCTTCCAGGCCCAGGCCGGCAAGCTGCTGCCCAAAGAAGACCAGAGCGACGAGGATCCCGCGACGGTGAAGGCGGCTGACGCTGTCGTCGAGGCGACCACCGGCGAAAAGGTGCCGGAATCCTATCGGCAGGCGTCCGGTCAGGCGGTGCATTATCTCGTCGGCGGCGTGCTGGGCGGCATTTATGGGCTGATCACCGAATATCGCCCGCAGGCGAGTTCGGGTTTCGGCAGCGCTTATGGCGTCGTCACCTCCGCGCTGCTCGACGAAGGCGCCGTGCCGGCGCTCGGCCTTGGCAGCGGCCCCACCGAGACTCCCGCTTCGATCCATGCCTATGGTGCCGCATCCCACCTCGTCTATGGCTGGGTGCTGGAAGGCGTGCGCCGGATCATCGCCGGCACCCGCTAAACCTACCTCCCCCGCCTTCCGAGAGAAATTTCCGCGGAGGCGGGAGCCATCAGGGTTGCCAGATCGGCACTCGCCGCAAACGCGCAGGCACAGGAATGCCCGCCTCGGCAGGGAAGACGATGAAATGGGAAAACATTCTCCCCGCTCGTTCCACCCTAATCGCCTTGCACGAACCCCCACTTGCTATACCCTCGGCGGTTGCGGACGAGACCGGGCAGATCCGGCGCGCGCCGCGACCCGCAATAGCAGGGGAGGATAACACTCCATGACGATCGTCTATTTCGCTATCGTGTGCGGCCTGGTTGCCGTAGCTTATGGTTTCATCACCAGCCAGCAGGTGCTGCGCGCGCCCGCCGGCAATGCCAAGATGCAGGATATCGCTGCCGCGATCCAGGAAGGCGCCAAAGCCTATCTCGGCCGGCAATATCAAACCATCGCCGTGGTCGGCGTGGTCGTTGCCATCGTGCTGTTCTTCACGCTCGGCCCAATCCCTACCGTCGGCTTTCTGATCGGCGCGATCCTGTCCGGCGTGGCCGGCTTCGTCGGGATGAACATCTCGGTGCGCGCCAACGTCCGCACGGCGGAGGCGGCGCGGGGCAGCCTGCAGGGTGGACTCACCCTTGCCTTCCGCTCTGGCGCGATCACCGGCATGCTTGTGGCGGGTCTCGGCCTGCTCTCGATCGCTGCGCTGTTCTGGTATTTGGTGGATGTTGCGCAGCACGCTCCAAACGATCGTCTCGTCGTGCTTACCCTTTCCACGCTCGCCTTCGGCGCCTCGCTGATCTCGATCTTCGCCCGGCTGGGCGGCGGCATCTTTACCAAGGCGGCCGATGTCGGCGCCGATCTGGTCGGCAAGGTGGAAGCCGGGATTCCGGAGGATGACCCTCGCAACCCCGCCGTGATTGCAGACAATGTCGGCGACAATGTCGGGGACTGCGCGGGCATGGCCGCCGATTTGTTCGAAACCTATGTCGTTACGCTCGGCCTCACCATGGTGACGATCGCGCTGTTGATGCGCGGCGTCGATACGGTGCTGCTCACCCGGCTGATGGCGCTGCCGCTGCTGGTGGGCGGCGTGTGCATCATCACCTCGATCCTCGGCACCTATATGGTGCGCCTGGGCTCCAACCAGTCGATTATGGGCGCTCTCTACAAGGGTTTCTGGACCACTGTGATCCTGTCGGTGCCGGCGATCTACGGCGCCACCTATTATGTGCTCGGCGGCGACATGCAGGCCGCGATCAGCACACTGGGCGAGCCCGCCGCGCTGCTCGACAACGGCGCGCTTTCGGCCGACGCGGTGGCCGCCGCCGCGGCGATGCCGACGGTCACCGGCATGGGGCTGTTCTGGTGCATGATGATCGGGCTGGCGGTCACCGGCCTGCTGGTGTGGATCACCGAATATTACACCGGCACCAATTTCCGTCCCGTCAGGTCGATCGCCAAGGCCTCGGTGACCGGGCACGGTACCAACGTGATCCAGGGCCTCGCGATCAGCCTCGAATCGACCGCGTTGCCGACGCTGGTGATCGTCGTCGCGGTGATCGCGACCTATCAGATCGCGGGTATCCTCGGCGTAGCCTTCGCGGCAACCTCGCTGCTGGCGCTGGCCGGCATGGTGGTCGCGCTCGACGCCTATGGCCCGGTGACCGACAATGCCGGCGGCATCGCCGAGATGGCCGGGCTGGAAGACGAGGTCCGCCACAAGACCGACGCGCTCGACGCGGTGGGCAACACCACCAAGGCGGTAACCAAGGGCTATGCGATCGGCTCGGCGGCCCTCGCCGCGCTGGTGCTGTTCGGCGCCTACACCACCGACCTCGACCATTATCGCGACGCGCTGGGGCTGACCGGGCCGGTCAACTTCTCGCTCTCCAACCCCTACATTATTGTCGGGCTGCTGCTCGGCGCGCTGCTCCCCTATCTGTTCGGCGCGTTCGGCATGACCGCGGTCGGCCGCGCCGCCGGATCGGTGGTGGAGGATGTCCGCGCGCAGTTCCGCGACAATCCGGGCATCATGGCGGGCACCAGCCGGCCCAATTACGCCCGCACGGTCGACATCGTCACCAAGGCTGCGATCCGAGAGATGATCGTGCCCTCGCTGCTGCCGGTGCTGAGCCCGATCCTCGTCTATTTCCTGATCGCCGCGGTGGCGGGCAAGGAACAGGGCTTCGCCACGGTGGGCGCGATGCTGCTCGGCGTGATCGTCTCCGGGCTTTTCGTCGCCATCTCGATGACCAGCGGCGGCGGTGCCTGGGACAATGCGAAAAAGTACATTGAAGACGGCAACTATGGCGGCAAGGGCAGCGATGCCCATAAGGCCGCGGTGACCGGTGACACGGTGGGCGACCCCTACAAGGACACCGCCGGCCCGGCGGTGAACCCGATGATCAAGATCACCAACATCGTCGCGCTTTTGCTGCTCGCAGCGCTGGCCGGCGGCGGCACGCACTGACCTGAAATCCCCCTCCCGCTTGCGGGAGGGGCTAGGGGAGGATGTGTAAGGTTCGCGGGCGACACCGTCGCGACAAGAACCTCCACGTCGCACCATCCCCTTCCCCTCCCGCAGGCGGGGAGATTTGTGCCTACCTTGCCTTCCCGCGCCCATCTCCCCACATCCCACACGAAGACGCACGCCCATCCCGCGCCGCCTTCCCTTTTTCCTTCCAGCGCTGTAAGGGCGACGCACTTTTACGCGCGCTAATCCCTGAGAGGCATTTTTTGGCCAAAGAAGAACTGCTTGAAATGCGTGGACAGGTTGTGGAGCTTCTCCCCAACGCCATGTTCCGCGTCCGGCTCGAGAACGACCATGAGATTCTCGGCCACACCGCCGGCAAGATGCGCAAGAACCGCATCCGCGTGCTGGTGGGCGACGAGGTGCTCGTCGAGCTGACGCCCTACGACCTGACCAAGGGCCGCATCACCTATCGCTTCAAGTAAGCAGGTGCCGCCGATGCGGCTCGTGCTCGCTTCCACCTCGCCGCGACGGCTCGATCTGCTCACCCGGATCGGCGCCGCGCCCGATCGCATCGCTGCGCCCGATGTGGACGAGGATGTCCGCCCCGGCGAGCTGCCGCGACCCTATGTGCTGCGCGTCGCGACCGCCAAGGCGCATGCGGTCGACCGTGCTCCGGACGAGATCGTCCTCGCCGGCGACACCACCATCGCCGTCGGTCGCCGCATCCTCGGCAAGCCCACCGATGAGGCCGATCTGCGCCGCATGCTGGCGCTGCTCTCGGGCCGCCGCCACCACTGCCTCTCCGCCATTTGCGTGATCGGCACGGACGGAAAGGCGCGCACCCGCGTCTCCGACACCGTCGTCGCCTTCAAGCGCCTCAGCGACGCCGATATCGATTGGTACGTCGCCAGCGGCGAAGGCATGGGCAAGGCGGGCGGCTATGCCATCCAGGGCAAGGCCGAAGCGTTCGTGCGCTTCCTCTCCGGCAGCCATTCGGGCGTGGTCGGCCTTCCGGTATTCGAGGCCCGCGCGCTGCTGGCCGCCGCCGGCTATCACCTTGGCTGAGTGGCTGTACGAGGCGGGGATCGGCGAGAACCGCGCCGCCCTCGTTTCGCGCGGGGTGATTTGGAAGGCGCGGATCGAACTGGCCGACACCGCCGTTCGGGTCGGCGCGATCTGCGCAGCGCGACTTGCCGACAAATCGACCGGCAAGGTGACGCTCGACCAAGGCGGCGAGGCGCTGTGCGACCCGCTGCCCAAGGGCGCTACGCAAGGCGCGCCGCTGTGCGTGAAGATCGTCCGCGAGGCGATCCCCGAACCCGGCCGCGCCAAGCTCCCCAAGGCCGTTCCCGCGCCCGCTGAGGCACCGCTGGCCGACGGCCCGGACCTGCTCGCCCGCATCGCCGCCAGCGCCCATCCGGTGCGCATGCTCCGCGCTCACGAAGCCGATGTGCTGGAAGAGGCCGGCTGGTCGGAAGTGCTCGACGAAGCCTATACAGGCGAGATTGCCTTCCCCGGTGGCGCGCTGCGCATGTCGCCCACCCCCGCCATGACTCTGTTCGATGTCGACGGCTCGGGCCCGCTCGAAGCGCTCTCGATCGCCGCCGCCCACGCCGTCGCCCGCGCGATCGAGCGATTCGGCATCGGCGGCTCGATCGGTATCGACTTCCCCACACTGAGCAGCAAGGGCGCGCGCAACGCCGTGGCGGAGGCGATCGACGCCGCGCTCCCCCAGCCCTTCGAGCGCACCGCGGTGAACGGCTTCGGCTTCCTCCAGATCGTCCGCCGCCGCACCCGCCCCTCGCTGCCCGAGCTGCTCCACGCCGATCCGGTGGGCGCGGCGACGCGCGCCGAGCTGCGCCGGCTGGAACGCCTTCCCCCGCCTGTGCCCGCTACCCATATGGTGGATAGCCGAATCGCCCGCCGCCTGGCGCGCGAGCCCGACTGGACCGACAGCCTCGCCCGCCGCATGGGCGGCACGGTCCAGTTCGTGACCCCCAAGGAGTGACCCGCATGCCCCGCGACGCCTGCCCGATCTGCGGCAAGCCCGGCACCGCCGACTTCAAGCCCTTCTGCAGCCGCGGCTGCAAGGATCGCGACCTGCTGCAATGGCTGGGCGAGGGCTATCGCGTACCCGGCGAGCCCGCCAATCCAAATGCGCATTCAGGGCTAGACAGCCCCGATTCGCGCGACTAAGAGGCGCGCTCCCCGGCGGTTCCGCCGGTGTGCCCGGGTAGCTCAGTTGGTAGAGCATGCGACTGAAAATCGCAGTGTCGGCGGTTCGACTCCGTCCCCGGGCACCACTTCTTCTCAAACATATCGTTTTCGCCTGATCGACGGCGCTTGGCTTCGCCATTGATGGCCTTGCCGCATCCACCCGGTAACAAGCGTTGTTCGCGCGTCTCAAACGGGATAGGCCGGCTCCGTCGCCGCCGCCGCGTGGCGCGCCACAGTCCTAGGATGCGTATATGATCTTGCGTACCATCAGCGTCCTTTTGGTTGCGAGTGCCATGCTGGCGGGTACCGCGCACGCAGTCTCGCAGCGGCAAACCGATGCGGGCAAAAAGGCGTGCGTGCAGGAGGCACGGCGATTGTGTCCCGCCGAGATGAAATCGCTGAGCCGCAAGAAAGTGGAAGCTTGCATGATCGCGAAAATCGATCAGACCTCGACCATATGTCACGCCGCAATGCTTCGCATCAAGGCGCAGCGCGAGGCTTCGCCTAAGCGCTGACGCCGCCGCTGCCGTAGAGCGCCCGGTTCTCTGCGCGGATACGCACCGTCAGCATCGCCGCATTCAGTACCGTAAACAGCAGCGCGACCCAAATGAGGCCGAAGGTCAGCGGCAGCACGGCAATCTCCGCGGTGACCACCATGTAATTGGGATGGCGCACGAAGCGGAAAGGCCCGCGCCGCACCAGCGGCGCATCGCGGGTAACGATGATGCGCGTGGTCCAGCGCGGCCCCAGCGTGGCTAATACCCATACGCGCATCAATT
The DNA here is from genome assembly GCF_048568905.1 of Sphingomonas sp. HT-1. GTDB lineage: Bacteria > Pseudomonadota > Alphaproteobacteria > Sphingomonadales > Sphingomonadaceae > Sphingomonas. The sequence continues at coordinate 2,231,398 of NZ_CP183770.1, forward strand.
GCAGCACCGCGAAGACGGCAAGGAACGGTAGAGAGATGGGACGATCGCCGACGGTGAACCACAGTACCGCTAGCCAGGCAGTGTGCAGTGCAACCATCACGGGATAATGTTCGCCGCCCACCTCATGCGCGCCGTCGGCGAGGAGCCGCGCAGTGTTGCGCCGTGCGATTACCAGCTCGCTCAATCGCTGCAGCGTGACGAAGGCCATAATGGCATAAGCCGCGCTCATGCCGCGCAGCGCAGTGTTAGCGAGGAGGCGGTGAAGCCCGGCCCCAGCGCGCTGATCACCGAGAGCTTGGGCAAGCCCGCGCGCCGATACCGGTCCAGCACGAACAGCACGGTGGGCGCGGACATGTTGCCATGGTCCCGTAGAACCTCTCGCTCGGTCAGCAGCGCGCCCTGGTTGAGCGCAAGGGCGCTTTCGATGGCGTCCACCACCTTTGCGCCGCCTGGATGGCAGATGAACTGGTCGACATCCTCCATTGCGATCCCCTGTGGCGCGAGCATTTCCTGCATCGCCTTACGCATCTCCCGCCTGGCGAAGGCGGGAATGGCTCGGTTCAGCACGACACCAAGGCCCGTTGGCTCCGCTCGCCATCCCATGATGTCAAGCGTATCGCTCCAGGTCTTTTCGGCGCTGCCGGTGATCTGGACGAAGCCGTCCACGCCACTACGGAGCACGCACGCCGCAGCGCCATCGCCGAACAGGGCGGTGGAGACGAGGTCGGCCTTGTCCGCCCGATCTGTGCGCAGCGCCAAGCTGCAGAGCTCCACCGTGACGAACAGCACCGTCGAGCCGGGCGTGGCGCGCGCCAGCTTGCTCGCAAGGCCCAGTCCGGTAGCGCCGCCGGCACATCCGAGCCCGAATACGGGCACTCGCGCAACGTCGTTCCGGAACGCTATCCGCGTCATCGCCCGTGCTTCGAGGCTGGGCGTGGCGATGCCGGTCGAGGAGATGGTGACGATCGTATCGATCTGCCCCGCCATGATGCCGGCTTCGTCGATCGCCCTCACCGCCACCGCCACCCAGAGGTCCAGCGCGACCTCCAGATAGGCGTCGGTTCGTTCGAGGAAGCTGCGCGGGCTGCGATACCAGTCGACCGGCTTGGCCAGCTGGCGCGTCTGGATCCCGGCATTGGCATAGACTGCGGCGAGCCGCTCGAAATCGCTGAACTGGTCGCCGATCAGGTCGCGGGCGGTGGCCAGCGCCTCGCTCTGCGTCAGGATGTGGTTGGGGGTTTCAGTGGTAAGAGAGAGGATGGACACCGGCTGCATGAAGGCTACCGCCTGACTTACCGGCGGACCGGTGGAAAAGGTTCAGTCGCGCAACGAATTTGCCAACAGCGAGTTCCTTGTCTGCGCTATGACTGCGGCTCCGCAGGGGGACTCGGTGAGGAAACGTTCGGTTGATGCGGCCTTCCCCATGCTAAGCCAAAGCAGCCGCACAGGCTATCGCCAATGGGCCGGTTTCATCCTGATGTGCCTGGGCATGTTCATGGCGATCCTCGACATCCAGATCGTTGCGACGTCGCTGCCCACCATTCAAGCGGCCCTTGGCATCGCAACCGATCGAATGGTGTGGGTGCAGACCGCCTATCTCACCGCCGAGATCGTAGCGATTCCGCTGACGGGCTTTCTCACCGCGCGCATGGGCATGCGTTGGCTGTTCGTCGCCGCAATCAGCCTGTTCACGCTTGCGTCGGTCGGCTGCGCAGCGAGCGACAGCTTTGCCGCGCTCATCGCTTGGCGCATCGTTCAAGGATCTGCTGGCGGAACGCTGATTCCGGCGGTGTTCGCCGCGGTATTCCTGCTGTTTCCACCGCGCAGTCAGGCGCTCGCCACGACGATCGCAGGTGTCGCGGCGGTGCTGGCGCCGACGATCGGGCCGATCGTCGGCGGCTGGATTACTCAATCCTTCTCTTGGCACTGGCTGTTCCGGGTGAACATCCTCCCCGGCATCATTGCGGGGGTAGGTGCAGTTGTCTGCCTGCGCGGCGCCGCTCTCGGACGCCGGGAAAGCCGCCCGATCGACCTTGTCGCGCTCGGCCTGCTCGCCACTGCGCTGGTTGCGCTTCAGATCGGCCTCAAGGATGCGCCGACGCTGGGCTGGACGGCGCCGCGCGTGCTGGGGCTGCTTGCCCTCGCCGCTGCCGGCGCGATTGGATTCACTTGGCGCACGCTGGTATCGCGCGCGCCGCTGGTGGAACTGCGCTGCTTCGTCGACCGCAACTTCACGATCGGTTGCCTGCTGAGCTTCGTGCTCGGCTTTGGACTGTTCGGCTCCACCTATCTGATGCCCTTCTTCCTGGGCCTGGTGCGCGAGCATGGGCCTCTGCGTATCGGCGAGATCATGCTGGTGACGGGCTGCACCCAGCTGCTGACTGCGCCGATCGCGGTCTATGCCGAGCGCCGGATGGATCCTCGTCTGTTGACCGGCTTTGGCTTCGTGTTGTTTGCGATCGGCCTGCTGCTCAGCACCCGGCAGACCGGGCAGACCGATTTCGCGGCAATGATCGTGCCGCAGATCGTGCGCGGCGCAGCGATCATGTTCTGCCTGTTGCCGCCAACCCGCATGGCACTGGGCCGCTTGCCCGATCGGCTGGTTGCCGACGGTAGCGGACTGTTCAACCTCATGCGCAATCTGGGCGGCGCAGTTGGGCTGGCGCTGATCGACACCACGATCTTCAGCCGCGCGACGACTGCGGGTACAGAGATTGCAAACAGGCTGCGCGCGGGCGACGTGGCGACGGCGGTGCGGATCGGCATCCCGCGCGACGCCTTTCTCGAACAACGCGGTCAACCGCTCGATGATTTCGCGACCGAGATGGTGCGGCCATTGGTGGAGAGGGCCGCGTTGGTGCCGGCGGTCAACACCGCTTGGCTGCTATGCGGCCTCCTGACGATAGCGGCGGTAGCCATGCTCTTCTGGGTTCGCCTTGCGCCGATCGGCGACGACGCGTGATCTTCCAGCCGCCCCCTGCCGGAAGGTCGTCACGACCGTTGAGCCCCCGCCGCACTCCCAACCTTTGCGCGTGCCAGCGACGCTGAACTCGTTGGGCCGAAGACGGGATAGGTTGGCGCGGGCACGTACCGCCCGCCCGCTTCAATGCCCTCAGAACGGCGCGTCGATATCCACTACGTCGATCAGCTTGTGGTTCACGAATTCCCGAACTCCCAGGCCGAGCAGTTCGCGCCCATAGCCCGAGCGGCGAATGCCGCCGAACGGCAGGTCGGCCTTCACCATCGCCGGATGGTTCACGAACACCATGCCCGTCTCGATACGCCGGGCGACTGCCTTGCCCCGTTCGATATCGCTGGTGAACACCGATCCTCCCAGGCCGAAAGGCGAATCATTGGCGATGCGGATCGCATCCTCTTCGTCGCGGGCGCGAAACAGCATCGAGACCGGACCAAAAAACTCCCAGTGGCGGGCGGGATTGTCGTCGCTCACGTCGGTTAAGATCACCGGCTGCACGAAGGCGCCCTGGTTGGGCACGTCCGGGCCCACCGGCGTGGCGGTGGCCCCATGCGCCACTGCCTTGTCGACCATTGCCCGCACATCGTCCGCCGCCTTTTGCGAGGATAATGGCGCCAGTGTCGTCTCCGGATCAAGCGGATCGCCCATGCGCAGCGCCGCCACGCCCGCGCGGTAGCGCAGCAGGAAGCTGTCGTAGATCTCGTCGGCGACGATCATCCGCTTGGAGGAGACGCACACCTGGCCGGCGTTCCAGTGCCGGCCGAACACCGCCCAGCGTACGGTCTTCTCGATATCGGCGTCCTTCAGAACGACGAAGGCATCCGCCCCGCCCAGTTCCATCGTCGATTTCTTGAGCGCTTTGCCCGCAATCGCCGCCACCTGCGCCCCGGCTGCTTCCGATCCGGTAAGCGCCACGCCGTGCACGCGCGGATCGGCAAGGATCAGTTCCACCTGCGCATGCGCGGCATAGAGGTTGATGAAGGCGCCCTCGGGCAGCCCCGCCGCGCACATCAGCGCCTCGAACGCCGCCGCGCATTGCGGCACGTTCGCCGCGTGCTTCAGCAGGATCGTGTTGCCGGCGGAGAGCTGCGGCGCGATGATCCGGGCGATCTGATAATAGGGGAAATTCCACGGCTCGATGGCGAGCAGCACACCCAGCGGATCGCACACCAGCACCGCCTGTCCCTCGGCCGGATCGGCCACCGGCAGCGGCTCCGGGGCGAGCAGCCGCTCGGCATGCTCGGCATAATAGTCGAAGATCGCGGCAGAGAGTTCGACTTCCGCGCGCGCTTCGCCGATCAGCTTGCCCATTTCCAGCGTGAGCAACGGGGCATAGTGGTCCACGTCGCGCCGCAGGATGGCCGCCGCCGCCCGCATCACCTGCGCCCGCTCGACAAAGCCGGTGCTTCGCCAGTCGAGGAACGCCCGATGCGCGCGATCGATCGCGCCGCGGACCTCGTCATCGGTCGCCGTGGGGAAGGTCTTCAGCGTTTCGCCGGTATAGGGATTGATGGTCGCGAAAGACATGCCGGGCTCCATGCTCGTGCCGTACTTGGGCGGCAGGGGAAGGGTTCCGGCATGTCTTGCGCCTAGCGGTGGGACGGCTGAATTGGGGCTAATACGGACCCTGCCTCATTCCTCGTCCGGATAGGGACCCTTACCGCCCTCGCGAATGAATTGATCGGTCCGCTGGTCGATCACCGTCAGCGGCACCGATCCCAGCTGCAACATGGCATCGTGCCACGCGCGGATGTTGAAGCGTGCACCCAGCGCCTTTTCAGCCCGCGCCCGCGCCTCCAGGAACGCCAGCTCGCCCATATAGTAGCTCAGCGCCTGCCCCGGCCAGGCGATGTAGCGATCCACCTCTGTCTCGATCTCGTGGTTGCTGAGCGCGGTGTTGTCGCGCAGGAATTGCTGCGCGCGCTCGCGGCTCCAGCCCAGCGCGTGGATGCCGGTATCCACTACCAGGCGAGATGCCCGCCACATCTGGTAGCTCAGCATTCCGAAACGGTCATAGGGCGTTTCGTACATCCCCATCTCGACGCCCAGTTTCTCCGAATAGAGCGCCCAACCCTCGCCATAGGCGGAGAGATAGGTTTCCCGCCGGAACGCAGGCAGATCCTTGTTCTCATTGGCCAGCGGCATCTGGAAGGCGTGGCCCGGCGCGCTCTCGTGCAAGGTCAGTGCGGTCAGCTGGTAATTGGCCCGCGATTTCAGATCATAAGTGTTGACCAGATAGATGCCCGGCCCGCCCCGGCCGCTGGTGTAGAAGGGCGCGAGATCGGCCGGCACCGGCTTGATCGCAAAGCGACTGCGCGGCAGCCGGCCGAAATACTGGCTGGCCTTGGCATCGAAGCCCTTGGCGATCCAGGCGGCGCGTTCTAGCAGTTCCTGCGGCGTCTTCGGATAGAAGCGCGGATCGGTGCGCAGGAAAGTGAGAAAGGCGGGCAGGTCGCCGTCGAACTTCACCTCCCGCATCACCTCCAGCATCTCGGCGCGGATCTTCGCCACCTCGCGCACGCCGATCGCATGGACCTGCTCGGCGGTCATGTCGCGCGTCACATATTCGCGGATTTTGGAGCGGTAATAGGCCTGGCCGTCGGGCAGTTCGGTCGCCGCCAGCGCTTTGCGCGCACCAGGCATATATTCGGTGCGCAGGAATTGCAGGAGCTTGGCGTGCGCCGGGATCACCGCTTCGCGCACTGCCGCCAAACCTTCCCGGCGCAGCGATTCCTGCAAGGCCGCCGGGATCGCCGACGGAAACTGACGGAACGGCGCGACGAACAGATTCTCCTCCGCCGGCGCCTCCACCACCTGCGCCACGCCTACGTCGCGCCCTGCCAGCGTGATCTGCGGCGGAGTGAAGCCGCGTCGCAGCCCGGCGCGCATATTGGCGATGTTCTGGTCGAAGAAGCGCGGCACCTCGCGCAACGTTTTCAGATAGGCGCGGTAATCGGCCTCGCGCACGAACCGCCCGCGGGCCGCTTCGGCCACGTCGCTCCAGAAGCTGGTGTCCGACGTGAGCGGCTTTTCATAGTCGCGGAAACGCTGTTCGGCGAGCAGCGCATCGATCTGGCCCTTATAGACGAGGTAGTCGATCCGCGCTTTGGGCGACAGCTTCGCCGGGTCGATCGCGGCGAGTTGGCGCGCCGTCTGCGTCCAGCGGGCGAGCCGCGCCGCCTGGGCGGCAGGTCCAACATCGGGCAGGCCGCCGGCGGGGCCATTGGGCGTGTCTTCTCCCGGCCCCTGCTGCTGGCGGCGCCAGGCATATTCGGCAGTCGTGATCGCCTTCAGTCGCGCATCGGCGGAGACCGGCCTTCGCGCGGGCGGCGTGTTCGCAGCGGCAGGAGCGGCGAGCGCCAACAGGATCAAGGGCAGCAGGGGCTTGGCGTTCATCGATACGGGCTCGCTCGCGGGAGGAGAGATTGAGGACAGGGCGATAAGGCTACGCGGAGGTCCGCGGGGTGAACAGCACCACGCCGAACACCGGGCCGGCAGTGTTGCGATCGTGCGGCACAAAGCGCACGCGCATCGCTTTCTTGCCCTTGGTCAGCACCTCCGGCAGCGGATATTCGACATCGAAGAACTTTCCCGGCCGATCCTTTTCGCCCAGATGCTGGGTGGCGATCTTCACATCGTCTACCAGAATGTCGAAATCGCGGTCGCGCTCGCCGCCCCAATAGGTCGCCTGCAGCACCAGCGGCCCCTCGCGCGTCTTCATCGTGAAGTCGAACCAGCCGCCCGATCGCGCATCGCGGCCTTGCCGCCCCCGATAGGCGACGGGGAAGGAAGCGCCCCCTGTGCGCAGATCATGATCGCGTTCCGGCTGCATTTCGCCAAGATGCATCACGTCCACCGCGCGCGCCTGCACCTCTCTCAGCCGCGCCTGTTCGGCGAAATAGGCGGCCTGTTCGGCCCGCCATTCGCCTTCGCCGAAGCGCTTGAAATACACTGCGCTGCGCCGGTCATATTGGCGATAGAACGGCACGAACCGTAGATCGCCGGGGCGCACCACGCCCGCCGTGCGATAGGTTGCGGGTTCGGCATCGACGCGGAATCCGGCGAGCAGGTCCTGCCCCACCATCGCCGGATCGGCGCCTTCCCACGGATCCGAAGCTGCCCCCAGATCGCCCGCCATCACCAACGGCCCGCGCAGCACCGCCACGACCGAAGCGTCGCCCGGCGTCGCTTCCAGGCGCGGCTCCATCGGCAGCGTGATCGCCAGCGCATCGCCTGCCTTCCATGCCCGCTCGACGATCGCATAGCCCTTGTCGAACGCTGCGCCCGCGGGTTTGCCGTTCACCGTCACCACCGCCCGGCCCCTCGCCCAGCCCGGCACCCGCAGCGCGAGGGCGAAGCGCCCCGGCCGCGCGAGCGCTGCCATCGTCACCGTCGCAGTGCCGCCGATCGGGTAGCTGGTATCCAGCACCAGCCGCGCGCCGCGCGCCTTCCACGTCACCTCGGCCGGAACGTAGAGGTTGACAAGGAACATCCCCTCGCCTTCCCAGAACGCCGCTTCGCCGTGCTTGGCGTGGATTTCCATGCCGGAGCCGATACAGCACCAGAACTCCTCCTCGTCAGGCTGCGCGAACTTCCGGGGCACGCCGGTCATCAGCGGCGTCATGTAGGTGAAGGCGCCGGTCTTCGGGTGTTGTGCTGCCATCACATGGTTGAGGTGCGCGCGCTCGTAGAAGTCGAACAACGCGGCATCCGGCGCCCAGGCGAACAGATGGCTGGTCAGCTTGAGCATGTTATAGGTGTTGCAATGCTCGCACGTCTGGTCGGTAATGTGCAGCGCGATGCTGTCCGGCGCGGCGAAATATTCGCGATCGGCATTGCCGCCGATCACATAGCTGTGATGCTGCGTCACCCGCTCCCAAAAGAAGCGTGCCGCCGCCGCATCTCCCACATCACCAGTCAGTTCATGGATGCGCGCAAGGCCGATTAGCTTGGGCACCTGGGTGTTGGCGTGGACGTTGGCGAGCTTATCCTCGCCGGCCTTCAGCGGATCGAGCACCCGGTTGTCGTAGAGCCGCTTGGCAATCGCCATCCAGCGCGGATCGCGGGTGCGGGCATAGAGCTCGGCAAAGCTTTCGTTCAGCCCGCCATATTCGCAGCCCAGCACCTGCTGCATCCGTTCGTCGTCGAGCGCCGCGAACACGCGCTCGAAATAGCCGGCAAGGCCCAGCGTCACCTGCAGCGCCTGAGGGCTATCCCAACCGGCATGGACGTCGAGCAGCCCGGCGAACAGCTTGTGCACCGTATAGAGCGGCGACCACGAACCGTTGAGATCGAACCCGGTGGACTTGATCTCGCCACGCATAATCTCGCGGAAGATCGTCTCGCCGTCCACGATCTTGCCGTCGGCGCCCCTCCGGCCCAGCGCACCGACATAGCCGGTGCCGCGCTTCGCCTGCGCCGCGGCGAGTTCCGCGACGATATAGTCTGCTCGGCGCCGCATCTCGGGATCGCCGGTCTGCTGCCAGGTGAGCACCAACGCAGTAAGATAATGGCCCAGCGTATGGCCGGCGATCGTATCGCTTTCCCACCCGCCATAAATCGGCGCCTTGGGCGTCATCCCGGCATATTTGTGAAAGTTGTGGAGCAGCCGATCCGGGCTCAGCAACAACAGGTAACGATGATTGGCCGCGACCGCATTGGCATAGTCCGATGGGCGCAAGCGCAACGCCGGCAGCGGCAGCGGCGCCAGCTTGGTCGGCAATCGAGCCGTTCGGGCGGCTTGGGCGAGCCCGACCCGCGGGCTTGCGGCCAACAGCGCGCCACCGGCGGTGGCTAGTAATTCCCGTCTCGTACCGCGCATCACACATCCCCATGCTATCGTATACGATTACGAACGCCTGCCCGGTGGGTCAACGGATTTTCCGCCATTTATATACCGTATAATATCCTTGACCCTGGATCGATCGCATGATCTAAATCTGTATGTCTTCCTTTCGTGCAAGCTTCTTAGCAGCGGCAGCCCTGACGGGTGCCACCCTGTCTGCGTCCGGCGTATCGGCGGTACAGAAGGCGGCGGCCACGCTACCGCCGGTGCATACGACGCAGTTCCGGATCGGGAGCTTCGCGCTGGCACTGCGCAGCGACACTCAAACGCTGGCGCGGCTCTCGCCGCTCGCCGAGCCCGCCTTCGATTTCGTACCGGGCAATCGGGAAGCGGAGCGACAGGGCGATGGCTATGCGCATGTTGGCGATATCGATGTGCGGCTGCGCACCGCGGGCGGGCGCTGGCAGGATTACGCGTCCTGGCATGCGCGCCGCCCGATCCGCCTGCTCGCCTCCGGCGGGCCGGTATTCGCGGCAGCGGATATCAGTGCAAGCATGGGGCCAGGCTTTCCGCTACGCATCGAACGGCGTTGGCTGAATGTCGGCGGCGTGCCGGTGCTTCGCTTCCGGCTGATCAACGCCAGCGACAAGCCCGTCGAAATCGGCGGGCTCGGTCTGCCGATGGTGTTCGACAACATCCTGCGCGATCGCACGTTGGAAACCGCCCACGCCCAGGCGAGCTTTGTCGATCCCTATATCGGCCGCGATGCCGGCTATCTTCAAGTCACCCGCCTGAACGGCAAGGGCCCGGCGCTGCTGGTGCTCCCCGATGGCCGCACCCCGCTGGAAGCCTATGCGCCACTCAAGACGCCGAAAGAGGCCGGCGCAAATGCGATCATGACCGACAAGAGCCCGCGCAGCCAGGTTTCCGAAGGCTTTTACGACTGGACCATCGCCTCCAAGGGCTTCGCCGAACAGGAATGGCGCAGCGCCGGCGAACAGTGGAACGTGCCGTCCAGCTTCACGCTGGCTCCAGGCGAAACGTGCGCCATCGGCGTGCGTCTGGTGCAAGCACCGTCGATCCGTGGCATCCAGCCGACGCTCGTTGCGCAGGGCCGCCCGGTCGCGCTCGGCGTACCCGGCTATGTCGTGCCGAACGACGTCGAAGCTTCGCTTTTTCTCCGCTACCGGCAGCCGGTCGCCCGAGTCGACGTGGCGCCCGTCGGCGCGATGACGGTAGCGGCGGCAGGCAACTTGAATGGCTGGCGACGCTATGCGGTGCGCGGGCGCGGCTGGGGCCGTGCGCGGGTTACCATCACCTATACCGACGGCACCGCGCAGACCGTCAGCTATTTCGTCACCAAGCCGCTCGAACAGATCATGGCCGATCTGGGCCACTTCACAACGACGAAACAATGGTTCGACGATGCGCAGGACCCGTTCCGCCGCGCGCCCGCAATCCTCAGCTACGACCGCGAAACTGACCGGATCGTCACCCAGGAGCCGCGCGTCTGGATCGCGGGCATGAGCGACGAAGGAGGTGCTGGCGGCTGGATTGCCGCGGTAATGAAGCAGCTCGACAATCCCGATGCGGGCGAGATCGCCAAGTTGGAAACGGTGATCGACAAGACGATCCTCGGCAAGCTCCAGGTCGCCGATGGCGAACACGCTGGCGCAGTGAAGAAGAGCCTGTTCTACTATGATCCGGCCGGCTTCCCCGGGGCCTACGATGCGGCGTCCGATTGGTCGAGCTGGACCAGCTGGCCGAAGAAGGAGGCGGACGATCTCGGCCGCTCGTTCAACTATCCGCATGTCGCGCTCGGCTATTGGGTGCTGTACCGCCTGGCGCGCAACCATCCGGGCCTGGTGACGCATCACGACTGGCGCTGGTATCTCGATCATGCCCGCAGGACGATCGTCGCGATGATGCGCGATGCGCCCTATTACACTCAGTTCGGGCAGATGGAAGGTAATGTTTTCGTCAACATCCTCGACGATCTGAAGCGCGAAGGGCTGACCCGGGATGCCGCTCAAGTCGAAAGCTTGATGAAGGGTCGCGCCGATCACTGGAAGGGCCTTGCCTATCCCTTTGGCAGCGAAATGGCGTGGGATTCGACCGGGCAGCCCGAAGTCTATGCCTGGATGCGCTATTTCGGCCATCCGAAGCAGGCAGCAGAGACGGTGGAGGTGATCCTCGGCTATGATCCGCTGATCCCGCACTGGGGCTATAACGGCAATGCCCGGCGCTATTGGGATTTCCTGTACGGCGGCAAATATCCGCGCATCGAGCGGCAGATCCACCATTATGGGTCGACCAACAACGCGCTGCCGCTCTTCGAGGCGTTCCGCGCCGACCCGAAAGACCTGCACCTGCTGCGCGTGGCGTATGGCGGGCTGATGGGCGGCATCACCAATATCGATCGCGATGGCTTCGGATCGGCGGCGTTCCATGCCTGGCCCGATCGGATGGCATGGGATCCGTATAGCGGCGATTATGGCTCGGGTTACTTCGCCCATGCCTATGCCGCCGCCACCTATCTGGTCCGCGATCCGGAGTTCGGCTGGCTAGGCTATGGCGGCAATATCCGCGTCGCCTCCGATGCTGTGACGATCCAGCCGCGAGATGGCGCGCGCAGCCGGCTGTTCGTCGCTCCGGCGGGCCTGTGGATCACGCTGGAAGCCGGCAAGATCGCCTCCGCGCGCTTTCAGCCGTCCACCGGCATCGTGACGCTCACGCTAGACCCGCAAACCGCAACGACGCCGCGCGCGCTGGTCCGGGTGGACAGGACGGTCGGCGAGCCTAGCTACTTCGTCCAGGGGGGCACCCCGGAACGTGGCGGAACGGCGGTGCCGCTTACGTCGACGCCGCAGGAAATCCGTCTCGCGCCCGCCAGCGGACAAGGGGTTCGCCCCGCGTGAAGATTTCAGGAAATCTACTTAGCAACGCCGCGCGCGATTCGTATCGGTCCACTATCGATCGAATGGCGTTCGCCGCAGAAAACCACGACTTGCCACCCATAGCTTGGGAACATGCACCGTCGCGCAGACATTGCATTTCACTACAGCTTCAATAGCTTTTTCCTCGGCAGCGCCCAGCCTGCCGCTTTCCCCGCCTATACTGGGACAGATCGCTGCAAACGGCGATCCCATCACAATCAAGTCGGGGCATATCATGAAAATCTCGCTGCTCGCGGGTGCGGCTGCGTCCGTGCTCGTTTTCGCTACGCCAGCGCTCGCCCAGAGCGCACAGGCCGATCAGGCCGATCAGGCCGATCAGGCCGAGTTGATCAAACTTCTCCGCGCGCAGACCGAAGAGATCGCCGCCCTTCGCGCTCGGCTCGACCGGATCGAGGGCCGTCAGCATGCCGCACCGGCAGCCCAGGCCGCAGCGCCCGCAACTGCACCCGTGCAGAAGGCCCAACAGGGCCAGCGCACGCAAGTCGCGAACGACGATGGTGTGCCCGATTCCTTCGCCCCGCAGCTCGCCTCCGCCGATCTGGCCGACCAGACCGTCGAGCAGGCCCGCTCGGCGCAGAACCTGTCCAACGTCACCACCGAATGGCGTGGTGGCCTGCCGATCTTCCGCTCGGCCGACGGCAAGTTCCTGTTCAAGATGCGCGGTCGTATGATCAACCACGTCAGTTCGACCTTCGGTTCGAAATATGACGCGCGCAACGAAACCACCACCGGTGCCCGCGCGCTGCGTATCGGCATCGAAGGCGCGGTCGGCCCGCACTTCTTCTACCAGTTCGAAAACGACTTCGCCGACAACACGTCCGACGTCGGCACCATGTTCGTTGGCTGGCGCGACGATATCGGCAAGGTTTCGTACGACGTCCGCTTCGGCAACATGTTCAACGATCGCAGCTTCGAAGGTTCGGGCGGGTCGGACGCGCCGCCGTTCCTGGAACGCAACGTCGTCGCCACCTCGATCATCCCGCAGCGCGGCTTCTACGGCATCGCGCTCATGTCGCGGCTGTTCTGGAACACCGGTCACGCCTCGATCACGCTCAGCGGCGATAGCGTCGATGCCAGCCAGGGCATGAACGACGGCCGCACGGTGATGAGCCGCGTGCACTGGAACCCGTTCAAGACCGATCGCTCGGTCGTCCATCTCGGCCTCTGGGGCTTCGACGAGTCGCTGGCCTCGCGCAGCCCGGGCACGCTGACCCGCAACACCGTGATCGGCGGCCGCTTCAACGGCAATCTGCGCGTGCAGACCGGCACGCTGGTCGGCGGCACCGGCACTACTGGCTATGGCGTCGAAGTCGGCGGCTATACTGGTCCGTTCTGGGTGATGGGCGAAGCCGGCAAGCGCAACGCGCACCTGAACGGCGGCCGTCCGGACTTCGAAAGCAAGGCGTGGAGCCTCTCCACCGGCTTCTTCGTCACCGGCGATCTGCCGCCGTACAATCCGCGTCTCGGTACCTTCGCCCAGCCGCGCGTGCTGCGGCCGGTGTTCGAAGGCGGCCCCGGCGCGATCGAACTGCTCGCCCGCTACGAAAGCGTCGATTATTCGGGTCTGCCGACCGGCGGCAAGGGCACCGCGGCGACGATCGGCACCAACTGGTTCCTGGACAGCATCATCCGCGTCCAGCTGAACCTGATCCACTGGAACACCAACAACCGCGCCGGTTCTTTCACCGGCAAGGACAATGGCCAGACGGTAACCGCCGGCGTCGGCATCACCTTCTGATCCCGCGAACGGCCGCCGTGCGAGCGGCGGCCGTTTCGTTCATGCCAGGCGATCGATCGCCGCCTGCGGCTCGGTGAACCAGCGCGGACCGGTGTCGGTCATGTGAAAATGATCCTCCAGGCGCACGCCGAAGCGATCGGGCACCACGATCATCGGTTCGTTCGAAAAGCACATGCCGACGTCGAGCGGCGTGCGGTCGCCGCGTACCAGATAGGCCGGTTCGTGGATCGACAGACCGATGCCATGGCCGGTGCGGTGCGGCAGGCCTGGCAGCCGATAGTCCGGCCCCAGCCCCGCCTTTTCGAGCACCGCCCGCGCCGCCATGTCCACCCGCTCACACGGCGCACCCAGCTCGGCAGCCTCAAAGGCGGCGGCCTGCGCCTCCTTTTCCAGCGCCCAGATCGCCTGTTCCTGGTCGGACACCCGGCCGAAGGCGTAGGTGCGGGTGATGTCCGAATGATATCCTTCCACGGTGCAGCCGGTGTCGATCAGCACCAGCTGGCCCTCCTCCAGCGCCTGTTCGCCGGGCAGGCCGTGCGGAAAGGCCGTCGCGCGGCCGAACTGGACGATGCAGAAGCTTGATCCCGCCGCGCCCAGCGCCCGATGCGCCTGGTCGATGAAGCGCTTCACCGCGCCGGTGGTGATGCCCGGTTCCAGGATGCGCGCGGCAGCATGGTGCACCGCCAGCGTCATGGCCTTCGCCTGCTGCATCAGCGCGATCTCGGCAGGCGACTTGCGCATCCGGCACCCGTCGATCGCGGGGGCACCGTCGACCAGCGAGACCCCCGGCGCGGAACGGCGCAGCCGCTCCGCCATCTGGAAGGGCAGCGCCGGATCCACCGCCAGCGTGGTCACCCCGCCCAGCGCGTCGGCGACGAGCGCAAACGGATCCTCATCTTCCTCCCACAGCCGCATGTCCGCCACGATACCCATGTCGGCGCTGAGCGAGCCCAGCTCGAAGCGCGGGCAAATCATGATGGGTTCGCCATGCAGCGGCAGCAGCATCGCCACGAGCCGCTCGGTCGCCCCCCAGGGTACGCCGGCGAAGTAGCGCAGCGACATGCCGGCGTTGACCAGCAGCGCCTGCGCACCCATCGTTTCCAGCCGCGCTCGCACGCGGGCAATCCGGTCCAGCCGTTCCGCTTCGGTGATTGCCGGGGCGCGATCCCCCCAGGGTACAAGTGCGGCCAGCTCGGCCGCGGCGTTGGAACCGCCGATCGTCATATCGTCTTCCTTGATCCGAAGCGTTCGAGAGAAAAGGGGGCCATCGCGACCGGTGTAGCGGCATCGGCCGCCAGCGCGGCAACGATCTCACCGGTCACTGCCGACAAGGTCAGCCCGAGATGTTGATGGCCGAATGCATAGAGTAGGTTAGGCGTTCGCGCACTCCGCCCGATCGCCGGTAGATAATCGGGCAGCGTCGGGCGTGCGCCCATCCATCGGGTGAAGGGTCCGCGCAGCGGCAGGCCCAGCGCAGCGACATGCGCCTCCAGCCGCTCCCATTTCGCCGGATCGGCGGGCGTATCGGCATCGGCGAATTCGACAAAGCTCGCCACCTGCACGCAGTCTGCATAGCGCGTGACGATGATCGATCGGTCTTCATACACGATCGGCGGAAGGTCGGCGGGCCAGTCATGGTCCCGGCACCGCAAGTGATAGCCGCGCTCGGCGATGATCGGCACGCGGTGGCCGATCGGCGTGAGCAGAGCTCCGGAGCGCGCGCCTGCTGCCACGAGCACCGGGCCTTCCGCCAGCAGCGCGCCGTCCAGCCGCACGCGCGCTGCGCCGTCGATCGTCTCGAGTGTCGCCCGCCCGGCACGGAAGCTGCCCCCCGACGCCATCAGCGCGGCGCGCAACGCCCGGTCGAGCGCGCCGAGATCGGCGATCTGCGCCGTATTGGTAAAGCGGATCGCATCGGCGATCGGGCCGCCGGGCAGGCACGCCCGCTCCGCTGCGCTGGTATCGCGGAACGCCGCAGTGCCGATATCGGCCGCCATCCAGGCGTTCCAGCCCGCCTCCGCAGTGTCCGCGCCTGACCAGGCGACGAGATGCCCGTCGATGCGCAGCAGGTCAGGCTCGCGCAGCGCCTGGATCAGCCTCTGCCAGGCCGGCATCGCCTCGGCCAGCAGGCCGCCCAGCGCCATCTTGCCGACGGCAAACCGCGCCGGCCGCGCCGCGCCAAGCAGCCGCAGCCCGAAGGGCAGCCAACGCCGCCATGCCGCCGGCGGCAGCCCCACCGCACCGCCCGCTGCAAAACGTCGCCGCGGGAGGCTGCAAATGGTCGCCCAGGATGCGAGTGGTGCCACCTGTTCGATGGCGATATGACCGGCATTGCCCCAGGATGCCGCCTCCCGCGCGGGATCGTCGTCAATCACGGTAACCCGGTATCCGGCGCGCGCGAGTGCCAGCCCGCTGGCGAGCCCGACCACACCGCCGCCGATCACGATCATCTTGCCTTGCATCGGCTGCATCTTGCCGATCCCCCGTCCGAAGTATACCGTATTTGCACCCTTCGCCTGCTAGACAAGGATGGTACCGCTAACGGTTGCCGAAAGGGGACGCGGTTGGCACAAGCGATGGCCCTCTCGGAGAATCTTTACGCCATGAGTATCGTCGTCCGAACCCTGTCGGAGCAGATTTTCGCGATCGTCCGCGAACAGATCGTTTCGGGCAAATTGCCGGTCGAGCAGGCGATCCGCCAGGATGCGCTGGCCAATTCGCTGGGGGTCAGCAAGATCCCGCTGCGCGAGGCCTTGGCCAGGCTCGAGCAGGAAGGGCTGCTCGTCGGCCAGGCCAACCGCGGCTATTTCGTCCGCGCCATGTCGTCTTCGGAAGCGGAGGAGATTTACGCGCTCCGCCTGGCGATCGAACCCGATGCCGTTGCCGCAGGAGCCCGGGCGGCGAATGATACCGATCGCGCTGCCGCGCGCGAGGCGCTCGCTGCGCTCGATCTCGCCGCAGCCGAGCATCTGGACGAAGTCGCCGCGCGCAACCGCGAATTCCACATGGCGCTGGTCCGCCCCGGCGGGCGGCTGCTGACCACCCAGCTGGTCGAGCGGCTGCAGATCCTGGCCGAACGTTATGTCCACAAGCATCTCGAACCGGCGGGGCGTGAGGATCGAGCGCATCTGGAACATGCCGATCTGATCGACGCCTGGGAACGCGGCGATGCCGATCGCGCCAGTGCGCTGGCACGCGCGCATATCGAAGGCACCCTCACCGATCTGCGCCGCCAGCTGCTCGGCTGATCTTCAGCCGCGCGCCAGCACGCTGCGGGCGCGACCATAAGCGAGGTAGACCGCAAGGCCCGCGACATTCCACAGCAGGAAGCGCACCAGCGTCGTCTCCGGCAGCGAAAACAGCAGGTACAGGCAGCCCAGCACCGCGAGCGTGCCGACCAGATAGGGTTGCGGGCAGCGGAAGATGCGCGGCGCATCCGGCGCGCGCCGGCGCAGCAGCATCATGCACACCCCCACCGCGATGAAGGCGATCAGCGTGCCGGCATTGGCCAGCTCGGCGATCTCGTCGAGGCGGAGGAACCCGGCGACGGCGGCGACGAACAGGCCGGTGATGCCGGTCACCAGCACCGGCGCACCGGTGCGCGGCGAGACCTTGGCAAGGCGGCGCGGCAGCAGCCCGTCGCGCGCCATCACGAAGAAGATGCGGCTCTGGCCGTACATCATCACCAAGATTACCGACGGCAGCGCGACCAGCGCCGCGGCGGCGATCGCCCAGGCGGCGAAGGGGTGGCCCAGCGTGCGCAGCACCAGCGCCAGCGGCTCGGGCGAGTTGCCGAGCGCGGTGTACGACATCGCGCCAACCGCGGCGACGGCAACGAGGATGTAGATGGTGGTGCACAAGGCCATCGATCCGACGATGCCGATCGTCAGGTCGCGGCCCGGTCTCTTGGCTTCCTCGGCCGAGGTCGCAACCGCGTCGAAGCCGTAAAAGGCGAAGAACACGATCGCCGCGGCCGCCATCACGCCGCGCGTCGCGCTCCCCTCCGCATGGGACGCGAAACCATAAGGCATGAAGGGGTGGAAATTGGCGGCGTCGAAGCCGGGCAGCGCCAGCGCCACGAACACCGCAAGCGCCACCAGCTTGATGACGACCAGCACGATGTTGAGCGTCGCGCTCTCGCGCGTGCCCGCCATCAGCATGCCGGCGATCGCGAAGGAGACGAGCACCGCCGGCAGGTTGACGATGCCTCCGCCATGCGGCCCTTGCAGCAGCATCGCCGGCAGGTGGATGCCCGCCGATTGCAGCCAGCCGACCAGATAGCCGGACCAGCCCACCGCCACGGCAGAGCATGCCAGCGAATATTCGAGGATCAGGCTCCAGCCGACCACCCAGGCGATCGTCTCGCCCAGCACCGAATAGCTATAGGTATAGGCGCTGCCCGCCGCCGGAATCATCGTCGCAAGCTCGGCATAGGCGAGCGCGGCGCAGGCGCACACCGCGCCGGCGATCACGAAGGCGAGGATCACCGCGGGCCCTGCCCGCTCGGCACCCACGCCGGTCAACGTATAGATGCCGGTGCCGACGATCGCGCCGACTCCCAGCGCAATCAGATGCGGCCAGGAAAGCGTGGGGCGCAGCCGATGCTCGCTATGGCCCGTGCTGCGTTCGATCGGCTTGATCGGTCCCCAAAACCCCATGCACGCTCCCCCAAAGATTCGATTGGATCAGACGACTGAGAAGCCGGCCCAGAACGGGTCTTCGCGATCGATCCAGATGGTGTTGAAGCCGGTCGCGATCGCTGATCCCTCGATCGAAGGCACGATGCCGGGCCTGTCGCCCACCATCACCGCGTCCTCGACCCGGCCGACGAACCGGCTGCCGATATAGCTTTCGTGGACGAAGCGATCGCCGACCTTGAGCCGGCCCTGGTGCACCAGATGCGCCAGTCGCGCCGAGGTGCCGGTGCCGCACGGGCTTCGGTCGATCGCGCGTTCGCCATAGAACACGGCGTTGCGGCCATCGGCCCCCTCCCCCTTGGGCTTGTCGGCCCACAGGACATGGCTCACGCCGCGGATGCGGTCGTCGAGCGGGTGCACCGGCTCCACCTTGTCGCGGACGAGCTCGCGGATCGTGCGGCTGAGCTCGACGATGCGCGAGGCGCCGAGATCGTCGAGGCCGGTATAGGGCCCCTGCGGCTCGATGATCGCGTAATAATTGCCGCCATAGGAGACGTCGATGCGGAGCGGGCCGAAGCCCGGCACCTCCACCTCGATGCCGCGCGCGGCGACATAGGCGGGGACGTTGCGGATGCGCACCCAGCGCACCCGATCACCCTCCGCACCATAAGCGATGTCGATCACCCCCGCCGGTACTTCGATGCGGAGCTGCCCCGGCGTGCGCGGGGTGATCAGGCCGTGTTCGAGCCCGAAGGTCACCATCCCGATCGTGCCGTGCCCGCACATCGGCAGGCAGCCCGAGGTCTCGATGAACAGGATGCCGCAATCCGCATCCTCGCGGGTGGGCGGGTAGAGGAACCCGCCCGACATCATGTCATGCCCGCGCGGCTCGAAGCAGAGGCCGGTGCGGATCCAGTCGAACCGCTCGAGAAAGTCCGCGCGCCGCGCCAGCATGTCGCCGCCGCGCAGCAGCGGTGCACCGCCCGCGACCAGCCGCACCGGGTTGCCCGCAGTGTGGCCGTCGATGCAGAAGAAAGTGTGGCGCATGCGTGCTATCAGGCCGCTTTGGCCGCGCGCCGGCTCGGCCGAGTCGCCGCCGCTTCCTCTACCCAGGCGATCACCTGCGCACGACGCTCGCCCGACAGCGGCAGGCGCGGCATGCGGACGCGCTCGCTGCCCCGGCCCATGATCTGCTCGGCGAGCTTGATCGATTGCACCAGGTCATGCTCGGCATCCAGGTGGAGCAGCGGCATGAACCAGCGATAGATGGCGCGCGCCTCGTCGAACCGGCCTTCGTTAAACGCCGCGACCAGCCGCACCGATTCTTCCGGGAACGCGCTGGTCAGGCCCGAAACCCAGCCCGATGCGCCCAGGAACAGCCCTTCCAGCGCCACATCGTCCAGGCCCGCCATCAGCGTGTAGCGATCGCCATAGCGGTTGAAGAGATCGGTGAAGCGCCGCGGATCGGGCGCGCTTTCCTTCACCGCCACGATGTTCTTGACGTCGATCAGGCGGTCCAGCGTCTCGGTGCCGATCGATACGCGATAGGCCGGCGGATTGTTGTAGAGCATGATCGGCAGCGAGGTTGCCGCCGCGACGGCGCGGAAATGCGCCTCCAGTTCCTCGGCGGTCGGCACATAGACCATGGCTGGAAGCAGCATCAGCGCATCGACGCCGATCTTTTCGGCATCGCGGACATATTGGATCGCCCGGGCGGTGGTGAACTCGGAAACGCCCGCCACCAGCGGCACGCGCCCGCCTACCGCCTCGACACCGGCCTGCAGCACCAGCCTCTTCTCATCGGCTTCCAGCGAGTTGTTCTCGCCGCAGGTGCCCAGCAGGATCAGCCCGTCGACGCCGTCGTCGACCAGCGCGGTCTGGGTCTTCTGGGTGGCAGCGAGGTCGACCGAAAGGTCTTCGGCGAACTGCGTCGTCGCTGCGGGGTAGACACCGGCCCAGAGCGGCTTGCGTGCATGCATCGAAACTTCATCCTCCATTGGGTTGACGTTTTCGTATACGGTATCCACCCGCAGCGCAAGCGGTGTCATCACTCTCATACCGCTATTTCCTCCCGTCTTTCCAGCGCTCTGCCGGCGCGAGCAATTCGCCCGTATGAAATGGAAATTATGAATATCGTATAAAATATTTGACTGATTGCTGCAAATCATGTTGCATTTGCGCGACTCAGGCTATGGGGAGTGGGAGCCGTGCGTAATTATATTTCAATTCGGGCATCAGTAGCGGCAGGTGCCCTCGCGGTCGCGATGCTGGCGAGCAATGCGCAGGCGCAGCAGGTTTCAGATCCTGGCACCACACAGACCGACAGCGGAGAAGGGGCCGGAGAAATCCTGGTGACGGGCACCCGCATCGCTCGGCCGGATCTCGCCAGCAACAGCCCGCTCACCAGCGTCAGCGATGCCGAGATCCGCTACCAGGGCGTGGTGAACGCCGAAACTCTGCTCGCCCGGCTTCCGCAATTCACGCCCGACGCCAACGAGAATGTTTCGAACGGATCGGACGGATCGGCGCAGATCAACCTGCGCAACCTTGGCTCCAATCGCGTGCTCACGCTGATCAACGGCCACCGCATTCTCTCGTCCCAGGCCACCGACATCAACTTCGTGCCGGTCGCGCTGCTAGAGCGGGTAGACGTGGTTACCGGCGGCGCTTCCGCGGTTTACGGTTCGGACGCGATGTCCGGCGTGGTCAACTTCGTGCTGCGCGATCATCTCGACGGTTTTCGGCTCGACGCGCAAACCAGCTTCGCCCAGCATAACAACGACAATGCTTATGTCCGCGGGCTGGTATCGGCCAAGGGCTATCAACTCGCCCCGCGCAATGTGATCGATGGCGCGAAGCAGGATGTGAACGGCGCGTTCGGCAAGACCTTTGCCGATGGCCGAGCGAAGATCATGGTCTATGGCGGCTATCGCCACACCGATCCGGTGCAGCAATCGAGCCGCGACTATTCCTCTTGCGCGCTCAATGCCGCGAGCGAGACGGACCTGGTCTGCGGCGGATCGAGCAACACCACGTTCGGCACCTTCGCGCCGCTGACCGGCCCCAGCGCCGGCCTGGGCTATCTCACCAATGCGCGCGACGGATCGAAGAGCTGGGTGCCCTACGACGCGAGCTACGCCTATAACTATTCCCCGACCAACTACATCCAGCGCTCCGACGAGCGCTATACTGGCGGCGGCATCGGCTCGTTCGAGATCGCGCCGGTCGCAACCGTCTATGGAAGCTTCATGTGGATGAAGGATCACACCTTCTCGCAGGTCGCACCGTCGGCGCTGTTCCTCGGCACCACCTTCACCATTCCGTGCAACAACCCGCTGATGAGCAGCGCGCAGGCGACCGCATTGTGCGGCACCGCCGCCGGTACCAGCGCCACCGCGGATACGCTGATCGGCTATCGGCTGGACGGCACCTATTCCCGCCGCGACGATCTGCGGCACCAGGATTATCGCTACAATGCCGGTGTGAAGGGCGATATCGGTCGCGGCTTCAACTATGACGTGAGCTATCTCTACGCGCTGTCGCGCTTCGACGAAACCTATCTCAACAATGTCGACAATGTGAAAGCGCAGCGCGCCCTGGACGTGGTGTCGGTGGGCGGCACCCCCACCTGCCGCTCGAAGGTCGACGGTACCGATCCTGCCTGCGTGCCGATCGACATCTTCAAGGCCAACGGCATCACCGCCGCCCAGGCGGAATATCTGTTCAGCCCGTCCAACACCGCGTCGCGCAACACGCTCGAAGTCGTCTCCGGCACGGTCAGCGGCGATCTCGGCACCGCGTTCGGCATCCACAGCCCATGGGCGACGCGCGGCGCCGGCATCGCGCTCGGTGTCGAGCATCGCCGCGAAACGCTGAACTACACGGTCGATGCGGTCGCCGCACAGGGCGGTGCCGCCAATGCCGATGGCGTGATCAGCGTCAACGAAGCCTATGGCGAACTCGAGTTGCCGCTCGTCGCCGACGTGCCGTTCCTCCACGAACTCACCGTCAATGGCGGCCTGCGCTATTCGTCCTACACCAACCAGCAGCCGTCGACGTCCACCAAATCGTCGTACAAGGCGTGGACGTACAAGGCGGAACTCGCCTGGTCGCCGGTCGCGGGGGCCCGCTTCCGCGCCAGCTACAACCGCGCGATCCGCGCACCCAATATCAGCGAACTGTTCGGCGCGCGCGGCATCGGCAACGTAGCGCTGAACGATCCCTGCGCCGGCGCCGCGCCCACCGCGTCGCTGGCCACCTGCAAGCTTACCGGCGTCACCGATGCGCAATATGGCAACATCATCCAGTGCCCGGCCGATACCTGCTCGCAATCCTATGGCGGCAATCCGGCGCTGAAGCCCGAAGTGGGCGACACCTATACCTTCGGCGTGGTATTGACGCCGAAGCAGGTGCCGGGCCTGTCGCTGTCGCTGGATTATTACCACATCAAGGTGAACGGCTATATCGGCTCGATCGGACCGTCGCTGGTGGTCAGCCAGTGCACCACCACCGGCGATCCCTATTATTGCGGACTGTTCCGGCGCGATCCGCGCACCGGCGCACTGTTCGGCTCCAACGGCTATGTCGTCGGCAGCACGCTCAACACCGGCTATCTGCTCACCTCGGGCATCGACATCGCAGCCAGCTATGCCACGCGGATCGGCGCGCTGGGCAAGCTGGACGCCAGCATCGTCGGCACCTGGCAGGAACAGCAGACGGTGGAACCGCTGCCCAATCTCGGCACCTATGATTGCAAGGGCTATTATGGCTATAGCTGCGGGCAGCCCAACCCAGAATGGCGGCACTTCGCTCGCCTGACCTGGATCGTGCCGGGCGAAAAGGCGACGCTGTCGCTCGCCTGGCGCCATTTCGCCAGCACGCGCCTCTCCAGCCTCTCCAGCAATCCATTCCTCGCCGGCACGCCCAGCGTGATCAACGCCACCATCCCGACCTATGACTATTTCGATCTCGCTACCACGGTGTCGGTGGCCAGGCAGCTGCAGTTCCGCGCCGGCATCAACAACCTGACGGACAAGGCACCGCCAGCGATCGCCTCCGGCGTGCTCGCCAGCTTCGGCAACGGCAATACCTATCCGGGCGTGTACGATCCGATGGGTCGTACGGTTTTCTTCGGCGCGACGCTCAGCTTCTGAGCGTCGCGCACGCCGTCCCGGCCCTGTCCCGCAGCAGCGCGACGGGGCCGTCGACGGCTGGGCGAGACCTGCGTAAAGGGGAAGCCATCCGCCGTAAGGATGTTTTCGCCATGCGTACCCCTGCCGATGTTTCACCCGCCGCCGAGTCGGCGTCCACCACGCTGCGCGCCCTGGTCGTGGAGGACGATGCCCAGCTTTCGGCACTGCTGGTCCATCAGCTTGCCGCGCTCGGCTACCACGTCGATGCGGTCGGCGACGGTCGCGCCGCTATCGCGGCACTCGCCGATGCGCGCTTCGACGTCGTCCTGCTCGATCGCATGCTGCCGGTGATCGACGGCATCGACGTGCTGCAGCGGATGCGCGGCAAAGGCGTCGAGACGCCGGTGATCCTCCTCACTGCGCTGGGCATGACCGCCGAACGCGTTGAGGGGCTGGAGGCCGGGGCCGACGATTACATCGTGAAGCCGTTCGAGATTGACGAACTCCACGCCCGCATCCGCGCTGTGCTTCGCCGCCGCGCCGCTCCCGCGACGGACAATGCCACGATCGCTGCCGGGGACGTCACCGTCAGCGTACTCCGCCACCGCGTCACCCGCGCCGGCAAGGTGATCCCGCTGCAAAAGACGGAGCTGCGGCTGCTTGCCGAACTGGTGCGCGAAGCGGGCAATGTGCTCACCCGGCCGATGCTGCTCGAACGAGTCTGGGGCTATGATTTCGTGCCGACGGCAAATGTGGTGGACGTGCATATCCTCAAGCTGCGCCAGCGGCTCGACATGCCCGGATTGCCGGATCCGATCGTCACGGTGCGCGGCGTCGGCTATATGTTTCGCGCCTGACCGGTGCGGCGGCTTCGCTCGCTGCGCGGGATCGCCGCCGCCTTCGCCGTGCTGCTCTCGGGGAGCACGGCGGCGACCGGCGTCGCCGTCTATCTTGCCCTGGTCGATGCGGTCGACCGCCAAGTGGACCTTCGCATCGAAACCGAGGCGCGCGAACTGCTCGCCGGGCAGCCCGCACCGGCGGAGATCGCGCGGCGGATCGCCCGCGCGCAGCGCGATCGCGACAGCGGCGACATCGGCTTCCTGCTCCGCGATGCGCGCGGCACGCCGATCGCCGGCAACATCGCCCCCGCCCAGCCGCTGCCCCCCGGGCTGTCGACCGTCGGGAGCGAGGCGGCGATTGCCGGCCTCACCCGCGGCCGGGCGCTGCGGACCGCGCTGGCGGACGGCGGCACGCTCACGCTGGTCGCCGAAAGCGAGCCGATCGACCGGCACGATCGCAAGCGCCTGCTGATTCTCGCGGCCGGCTTCGGCAGCGTCGTGCTGATCGTCCTCGCCGGCATCTTCGCGCTGTCCGTATCAATCCGCACCAACATCGCCGCGCTGCGCGGCACCGCGGAAGCAATTATCGACGGCAATCTGCGCGCGCGCATGCCGGTGGACCGCGCCGACAGCGCCTTTGGCGGGCTGGCGGCTACCTATAACCGCATGCTCGATCGGATCGCGGAGCTTATGTCGGAGATGCGCAGCGTTTCGAACGACATCGCGCATGATCTGCGCACGCCGCTGGCGCGCTTGCACGGTCGGCTGGCCGCGCTCGCCCACGCACCCCAGGCTGCGCCGGTGCAGCCCGAAATCATCGCCGCCGTCGCCGAGAGCGAGGAGATCCTGGCGCTGTTCGCCGCCATGCTGCGTATCGCCGAGATCGAAGGCGGCGCCCGACGCGCAGGCTTTGCCAGGCTCGATCTCGCCGCATTGGTCGCGGACACGGCCGAGGGGCTGTCGCTGCTCGTCGAGGATGGCGGCCGCATCCTGGTCGCCCCGCCGGCGCCAGTGGCGGTCGCGGTTGAAGGCGACGCTCGCCTTCTGGCACAGCTCTTCGTCAACCTGATCGAAAACGCCGTGACGCACACGCCGCCCGGCACCACGATCCGCGTGACGCTGGCCATGGCAGCGGGCGCGGTGCAGCTCAGCGTGTGCGACGACGGGCCGGGTATCCCCGCCGAGGCGCGGGCGCGCGCCCTTCGCCGCTTCGGCCGGCTGGAGGGGAGTCGCACCACCCCCGGCCATGGCCTCGGCCTGCCGCTCGCCGCCGCCATCGCCCAGCTCCATGGCGGCAGCCTGGTGCTGGGCGATGCGGCGCCGGGGCTGGCGGTGCACGTTCGCCTGCCCGCCGCTCCCGGATGAAGAAGGGGCGGACGGCATCGCCGCCCGGTCAGAACTTCATGCTTACATCTCCGCCAAAAGTGCGCGGCGGGTTGTAGTTGGCATAGTCGCCCAGGACCGCCGCATTCGCGGCCGAGCGGCGATAGATGTACGTCGTGTCGAGCAGGTTCCGCGCCCAGACCGAGAAGGCGACCTTCTGCCCGCGATCGTTCAGCGGCACGTCGGCCAGGGCGATACGGCCGTTCACCACGAAGCTGGCATCCGTCTTCACCGGCTCCGCCTGGAAACCGTACTGGCTGGAGGCATAACTGGCATCCAGGTGCATCCGCAGCGCCATGCCGTTGCCGCTCACCGGCACTTCGTAATCGCCATAGGCGGACGCGGCGTTGCGCGGCGTGAACACCGTATAGACCTGGAAGAGCGCGTTGTTCAGGAACGGGTTCGCCGTCGGCGGTACCTTGGTATAGGTATAGGCATAGGCCGCCCCGAAGGTCAGATGCTCCACCGGCCGCACCGTCAGATCGGCCTCCAGCCCGCGGATCCTGGACGTGCCCGGCGCATTGCGGGTTTCCTCGGTATGCAGGTTGAAGGTCGGGCTGGCGGGGTTGGTATCGACATTGTCGAAATCGGTCTGGGTGCCGGTGCGATCCATCATATAGCCCGCCAGGTTCAACCGGACATGGCGATCGAGCAGGTCCATCTTCGCGCCGACTTCGTAGGATTTCACCGCTTCCGGCCCGAACGCGCTGAATGTCTGCGACCGGCTGTTGGCCCCCCCCGCGCGGAAGCCCGTGGCATATCTGGCGTAGAGCTGTGCGGAGGGCGCCACATCCACCGCCAGCGTCACCATGGGGTCGAAGCGGGTCTTGTCATAGTCGAAGGTGAACGCCGTCGACTTGCCCTGCACCGTGTAGAGCAGGCCGCTGCGCTTGTCCTTGGTCACCCGCCCGCCGATGGTCAGGTGCAGCAGCGCCAGCGCTTCCGGCGTGTAGGTCGCCTGGGCATAGGCGGCATAGCTAAAGGCCTTGGCGCGGCTGGCGCGCTGAACGAACCAGCTCTCGCTATCCCAACCCTGATTGGCCGAAGTGATCGCCCCCGGCACGCTTGCGCTGAGGATGGTATAGCCGGTGCCGTCCGCGTTCCACAGATTGCTCGAGGGCGTTGCCGCAAATTCGGTGGCATGCTCGTTGAAGTAATAGAGCCCGGCGACATAATCGATCTGGTCGCTGTGTCCGACCAGCTGGAGCTCCTGGCTGAACTGGCGCTGGCGAAGGTTGGACAGGCTGTAGCGGCTGAACTTGCCGTTGGGTACGAACACGGTGCGGTGCGCGCCGCCGGAATTGTCCCACTGCGCAGTTTCCACACCGCGCCACGCGGTGATCGAACGCAGCTCGATGTTCGGCGCGACATCGTAGTGCAGATTGGCGGTGAAGCCATGGGTATCGTCGACGCTCGGCTGCTGCGGCACGCCGATATCGGCCACCTTCATCCGATCGCCTCCACTCACCTTCACCAGCGGCGATAGCGGCGCGATGCACTTGGCGGCGCCGCTCGGGCACACCAATGTGCTGCCGCTATAGCTGCCGATCGGCAGCTTGAGCGGGTTGTAGTTGACGAGTTGGCTGTAGTTGGGCGTGTTCTCGTCGCGCGCCTTGTCGTACGAAAAGGTCGCGGTGAAACCGTCCACCGGCTTCCACTGCGCAGTGGCCCGCCCGCCCACGCGGTGGAACTGGTTCCAGCCGGCCTGGCCGTCCAGCGGGTTCTTCACCGTCGGATCCTGGTGCTGGATCAGCCCGTCCAGCTTGACGGCGACGTTCGCCACCGCCGGCAGGTCCAGGTGGATCTCGCCATTATAGCTGCCGTAATTGCCGAAGCCGGCCTGAGCGCGACCGTCGAACACGCCGGTCGGCGCCTTGGTGACGACGCTCAGCGCGCCGCCTTCGGTGTTGCGACCGAACAGCGTGCCCTGCGGCCCGCGCAGCACTTCGATGCGGTCGACGTCGAGCAGCGCGGCGTTCAGCCCCTGCTGCCGGCCCAGATACACGCCGTCGACATACACGCCCACGCCCTGGTCGCGCGCGGTCTGGTTCGCATCGAACGGCACGATGCCGCGAATGCCGACGGTCAGCGCCGACTGGCGCGCCTCGAATGTCGCCACGCGCAGCGACGGCACTCCCCCATCCGCCAGATCGATGAGGCTCTGGATATGCCGGTCCTTCAGCATCGTCGTGTCGACGACGGAAATGGCGATCGGCGTCCGCTGCAGGTTCGTCTCACGCTTGGTCGCAGTGACCACGATATCGGTAAGGCCCTTGTCGTCTGCGGCAGCATCGCTGCTGCCCCCGGTGACCGTCGCCGCGACCGTCTGGCCATGCGCCAGCGCCGGGCTCGCAAAAGCAGCGCCCAGCAGCAGGGCGGCGCGAATGCGGTTGATGTTCGACATGATAGGTTCCCCTTGCCGGGATCATTCCCGGACGGGCGCCGCTCTATGTAGCTTTATAGTCGATACTGTGACAATCACTGCAATCCGCAAGCAATCACCGCTTCATCTACGCATCATCTTATAGTAATTTCAATAGAAAGCGAGATTTACGTGTCGCGCACTAAGTAAAATCCGCCAGTCTATACCTGACTCAAGACGAAGAATAGAGCGGATTTTGACCGCACTGAATCGGTGAGGGATTCCCAAGGAACGCGATTTCTGATTCAGAATGCATGCCGGTGAAGGAGTCCGGCATGGATGGGTCATGCTTTGTCGATGGATTTGCGGGTTCGTCTTCTGGCTGTGATTGACGGCGGGCTGAGCTGTCGGGCTGCAGCCGCCCGGTTTGGGGTTGCGCCGTCGACCGCGATCCGCTGGCACGCCCAGCGGCGGGAAACGGGCAATGTTGCCGCCAAGCCGCAAGGCGGAGACATGCGTTCGCGTCGGGTTGAGGAACGGGCAGCTGACATTCTCGCGCTGTGGGAGGCCCGCAAGGACATCTCGCTGGAAGAGCTTCGCCGAGCCTTAGCCAAGAAGGGTCTGGCAGTCTCCGTCGCAGGGCTGCATCGCTTTTTCGCGCGTCGAGGCATGACGCGCAAAAAAAGACTGGCCATGCTGTCGAGCAAGACCGGCCCGACATCCTGAAACAGCGCCGCGACTGGTTCGACGGCCAGGTCGATCTGGAACCGGAACACCTGGTCTTCATCGACGAGACCTGGACCGCCACCAACATGACCCGCAGCCATGGCCGCTGCGCCAGGGGTGAGCGGCTGCGGATGGGATATCCGCATGGCCATCGCAAAACCACCACGCTGGTTGCCGGCCTGCGCATGACCGGCATGGTCGCGCCGATGGTGCTCGACGGCCCGATCAACGGCGACTGGTTCGAAGCCTATGTGGCGCAGGTCCTTGTGCCCACACTGCGCCCCGGCGACATCGTCATCATGGACAATCTGTCGAGCCACAAGCGACCGGCGGTCCAGCATCGGATCGAGGCGGCAGGCGCAACGCTGCGCTTCCTCCCGCCCTACAGCCCTGACTTCAACCCGATCGAAAAGGCCTTTGCACGCCTCAAGGCCATGCTGCGAAAAGCCGGCGAGCGCACTGTCAGCGGCCTGTGGAACCGCATCGGCGCGCTCGTCGACATCTTCCAGCCCAGCGAATGCGCCAACTACTTCAGTTCCTGCGGATATGATCCAGATTGATCGGAAAACGCTCTAATGCGGACGGCAAGAAACCCGCGCCAGCGTCATTCACGCCGACACAGGGAAATCATCGGATTGGGGGAAATGGCGGCTGGTGGAGCTGAGGGGAATCGAACCCCTGACCTCTGCAGTGCGATTGCAGCGCTCTCCCATCTGAGCTACAGCCCCGCCGCCTGCCCTGGGGAGACCCCAGGAGGCGCTCCCATTAGCGGCACCCGCGGCGCGATGCAACTGGCTTGTCGCATCGACGGAAGCACTGCGACGCACGGCGGAACGCCTGGGATCAAGGTCGAATTTCCGGAACTCTTCACACCTCCGCACAGTTGAATCGGGCAGACGGCAATAACGCCGCTTCCCGCAAGCTCACAGCAGGAGAGACAAACGATGGCGAACCGTAACAATCCCTACGGTCCGAGCGGCTATAACGACAGCCGAAGCCAGAGCGACTACAGCCAGGACTTCGGCTCCAGCCGCGACTATACCTATAGCAGCGCGCGCGACTATGCCGCCGCCGGCGAACTGGGCCGCGGCCGCGGCCGCGACAATGACGAATGGAATCGCGAGCGCTACGATACTCGCAGCCAGGGCTATGGCAGCGATCGTGGCGGCTGGAACGATGGCGATCGTGGCTGGAACGACGCCGGCACGCGCGGCGCCTACGGCCAGGATCGTGACCGCGGCTATGGCGATCGCGGCTATGGCGACCGCAGCTATGGCGACCGCAGCTATGGCGGCGATCGCTCCTACGGCACGCGCGACTGGGGCAGCCGCGACACCTTCGGGCGCGGCTATGGCCAGCAGGAGCAGGGCCGCGGCAGCTATGGCGCGAACCAGGATCGCTTGCGCGGCCGCAACGACGATCGCGGCGTGCAGGGCTATGATCGCGACCGCGGCTTCTTCGATCGCGCGGGCGATGAGGTCCGCTCGTGGTTCGGCGACGAGGAAGCAGAACGCCGCCGCCGCATGGACCAGCGCTATGACGAGCAGCAGTCCCGCAACGAGGGCGGCACGCACGACAATCATTATGGCGAGTGGCGCCGCAGCCGGATCCAGGAATTCGATCGCGACTATGACGAATATCGTCGTGAGAATGCGCAGCGCTTCCACAGCGAGTTCGAGAATTGGCGTACCGAGCGCACCGGTCAGCGCGATTCGCTGCGTCGCGTGACCGAGCACATGGAAGTGGTCGGATCGGACGACTCGCACGTCGGCACGGTCGACAAGGTGCGTGGCGATCGCATCCTGTTGACCAAGAATGACAGCGATGCCGAGGGTCGCCACCATTCGATCCCGTCGCGCTGGATCCAGTCGGTCGACGACAAGGTTCGCCTGCGCAAGACAGCGGAAGAGGCCAAGGACCATTGGCGCGACGAGGAGCGCACCAGCGCGCTGTTCGGCGATGACGACAAGGGCAGCACCCGTACCGGCGATCGCGACACGACGACGCAGGACTGGAGCACGTCCGGCAACCTCAACAAGAGCTTCAAGGGCACCTACTAAGGGCACGTGAAGCAAAGAGAGGGGGCCGCCCGGCGCTGTCGGGCGGCCCCCTCCTCATCGGGTCACAAATCCACGCGATCCGCGTGCATCACCTTGGTCCATGCCTTGCCGAATGCCGCGACGAACGCCGCCTCGGCATCATCGGTGGCATAGGCTTCGGCCAGAGCACGCAGCTGCGAATTGGAACCGAAGACCAGGTCCACTCGGGTGCCGGTCCAGCGGGGTTCGCCGGTGCTGCGGTCCTTCGCCACGAAGCTGCCGTCTCCTGTCGCTTCCCATTTGGCGGTGAAGCTGGTCGTCAGCAGGTTGCGGAAGAAGTCGTTGGTCAGCGTTTCCGGCCGGTCGGTGAACACGCCGTGCGTGCTGTCGCCGTGATTAGCCCCCAGGACGCGCAGTCCGCCGACCAATACGGTCATCTCCGGCGCGGTCAGCGTCAGCAGATGCGCCCGATCGACCAGCAGTTCCTCTTCCGAAAAGCCCATCGTCTCGGCGGCATAGTTGCGGAAGCCATCGGTCTTGGGCTCGAGCGGGGCAAAGCTGTGCGCGTCGGTCTGTTCCTGGCTTGCATCGGTGCGGCCCGGTACGAAGGGCAGCGAAAGCGTATGGCCCGCCTTCTTCGCCGCCGCTTCCACCGCTGCCGTGCCACCGAGCACGATCAGGTCGGCCAGCGACACCTTCTTCCCGCCGGTCTGCGCGGCGTTGAACTTCGCCTGGATGCCCTCCAGCACGCCCAGCGCCTTGGCGAGTTCGGCCGGCTCGTTCACCGCCCAGTCCTTTTGCGGGGCGAGGCGGATGCGCGCGCCATTGGCGCCGCCACGGCGGTCGGTCCCGCGATAGGTGCTGGCGGAGGCCCAGGCGGTCTTCACCAGCCGAGCGATCGACAGGCCCGATCCCAGTATCTCCGCTTTCAGCGCCGCCACATCGGCATCGTCGATCAGGGGGTGATCCACTACCGGCACCGGGTCCTGCCAAAGCCGCGGCTCAGCCGGCACTTCCGGCCCCAGCAGGCGCGCGTGCGGGCCGCTGTCGCGGTGGGTCAGCTTGTACCAGGCCTCGGCAAAAGCATGGGCGAACTGGTCCGGGTTCTCGTAGAAGCGCCGCGAGATCGGGCCATAGACGGGGTCGAAGCGCAGCGCGAGATCGGTGGTCAGCATGGTCGGGCGATGCTTCTTCGACGGATCGTGCGCGTCCGGGATCACCTCGCCGGCGTCCTTCGCCACCCACTGGTGTGCGCCGGCCGGGCTCTTGGTCAGCTCATACTCATATTCGAACAGGTTCTTGAAGAAGCCGTTGCCCCACTGGGTCGGCGTCTCGGTCCAGGTCACTTCCAGGCCGCTGGTGATCGTGTCGCCGGCATTGCCGGTGCCATAGCTGTTGGCCCAGCCGAGCGCCTGCATCTCCAGCCCCGCGCCTTCCGGCTCCGGCCCGATATACTGGCTGGGGTCCGCCGCGCCGTGCGTCTTGCCGAACGTATGGCCGCCGGCGATCAGCGCTACGGTCTCTTCGTCGTTCATCGCCATCCGCGCGAAGGTCTCGCGAATGTCGTGCGCGGCGAGCAGCGGATCGGGGTTGCCGTCCGGGCCTTCCGGATTGACGTAGATAAGGCCCATCTGCACGGCCGCCAGCGGGTTGGACAAGTCCCGCTCGCCCGAATAGCGGCCGCCGGGCTTGTCGCTGGTCTGCAGCCATTCGCGCTCGGGGCCCCAGTTGATGTCGCGCTCCGGCTCCCACACATCGGCGCGGCCGCCGCCGAACCCGGCGGTCTTGAAGCCCATCGATTCGAGCGCGCAATTGCCCGCCAGGATCATGAGGTCGGCCCAGGAAAGCGCCCGGCCATATTTCTGCTTGATCGGCCAGAGCAGCATGCGCGCCTTGTCGAGATTGGCGTTGTCCGGCCAGCTGTTGAGTGGCGCGAATCGCTGCGTGCCCGAGCTGGCGCCGCCGCGGCCGTCGCCGATTCGGTAGGTGCCGGCGCTGTGCCAGGCCATACGGATGAACAGCGGGCCATAATGGCCGAAGTCCGCCGGCCACCAGGCCTGCGAATCGGTCATAAGCGCGAAAATATCGGCCTTCACCGCGGCAAGGTCGAGCTTCGCGAATTCGGCGGCATAATCGAATTGCGGCCCCATCGGGTCGCCGGCCGGCGGGTTCTGGTGGAGCACGGTCAGGTCGAGCTGGTTCGGCCACCAGGTTCTGTTCGTCATGTCGAACAGGACGGCGTTACCCTCCATCTTGCCACCATGCATCGGGCACTGCGATTCGGCGTTCATTCGGGCATCTCCTTCTGGTTCGGGCTATGGTCTGGAGCAAAGCCTCGCACGGCCAGAGCGATCGATGAAATGGATTAGTCCGCGTACACTGATCGATCTTGCCGCTGATATCAGTATATCCGAACGGATAGGCGTAGGCCATGTCGCGCAGACGAAACGATGTTGCGCCAGGGCGGTTACGGACTTGGCTGGATTGCCCGCCCGAACCGGTTACAATCGCAACCATCTAGAAGATACGAAGCGGAGAGCCTGCATGACCGACGCCACCGAAGCCGATCTGACCGGCGGCACCCCCCGCCCCCGCCCCGATGGCGAGGTCGAGAAGATCGGCGGCCGCAAGCTCAAGCCCGCGACGATGATGATGGGGCATGGCTATGATCCGATGCTGTCGGAAGGCTCGCTCAAACCGCCCATCTTCCTCACCTCCACCTTCGTCTTCCCCAACGCCGCGGCGGGCAAGCGCCACTTCGAGGGCGTGACGGGCAAGCGCCCGGGCGGCGCCGAGGGCCTGGTCTATTCGCGCTTCAACGGCCCGAACCAGGAGATCCTCGAAGACCGCCTGGCGATCTGGGAAGAGGCGGAGGACGCGCTCGCCTTCTCCTCGGGCATGTCGGCGATCGCCACGCTGTTCCTGTCGATGGTCAAGCCGGGCGACACGATCATCCATTCGGGACCGCTCTATGCGGCGACCGAGACGCTGATCGCCCGCATCCTCGGCCGTTTCGGCATCCACTGGCTCGACTTCCCGGCGGGGGCCACGCGCGAAGAGATCGACGCGGTGCTGGCCAAGGCCGCCACCGGCAACGTCGCGCTGATCTATCTGGAGAGCCCGGCCAATCCCACCAACGCGCTGGTGGACGTCGAGGCGGTCGCCGCCAGCCGCGACGCGATCTTCAAGGGCGACACCAAGCCGCCGATCGCGATCGACAACACTTTTCTCGGCCCGCTCTGGTCGCAGCCGCTGAAGCACGGCGCCGACATCGTGGTCTATTCGCTCACCAAATATGCCGGCGGCCATTCGGATCTGGTGGCAGGCGGCGTGCTGGGGACGAAGGCGCACATCAACACCATCCGGCTGATGCGCAACACGATCGGCACCATCTGCGATCCCAATACCGCCTGGATGCTGCTCCGCTCGCTGGAGACGCTGGAACTGCGGATGAGCCGCGCGGGCGAGAATGCCGCCAAGGTGTGCGAATTTCTTGCGAGCCACCCGAAGGTGGAAAAGGTCGGCTATCTCGGCTTTCTCGAACGCGGTGACGATCAGCGCCAGGCCGACATCTATCGCCGCCACTGCACCGGCGCCGGCTCCACCTTCTCGCTCTACCTCAAGGGCGGCGAGAAGGAGGCTTTCGCCTTTCTCGATTCGCTCAAGATCGCCAAGCTCGCGGTCAGCCTGGGCGGCACCGAGACCCTGGCCAGCCACCCGGCGGGCATGACGCATCTGTCGGTGCCGGAAGCCCGCAAGCAAGCGCTGGCGATCACCGACAACCTCGTCCGCATCTCGATCGGCGTCGAGGATGCCGACGACCTGATCGCCGATTTCGAGAATGCGCTGAAGGCAGTGTGATGCCGGGAGGCGCGGGAGGGTCTATGCCGCTCCCGCGCCCAGCGCGAGCAGCCGCGCCCGCACCACATCCGGAATGGGCTGCGGCCGCCGCGTGTCGAGATCGAGATGCACGCTCACCATCTCCACCTCGGCATGAAGTTCGCCGGTTTCGGCATGGCACAGGTCGATCCGCATGGTCATGCTGCTGTTACCAAGCCGCTCCACCCGTACGAATGCCTCGACCAGATCGTCGAACCGGAACGGCCGCTTATATTCCAGCTGCGCCCGGACGACGTTGAACTCGGCCTCCATCCACACCGGCCCCAGCTCGGCGAGATTCGCCCAGCGCCAGAACTCGGTCAGCCCGACATCGGCATATTCCAGATAGCGCGAGTTGAAGACGATCTTCTGCCCGTCGATCTCGGAGTAACGGACGCGGAAGCGGGTGGAGAAGGGGAAACCGGGGCGGGACAAGACAAGCTCCAAGTTTGTGCAAGGTACGATCTGGATTGAGTTCATTCCCAGCAACCCGCAGAAACCCGCAAGTTGGCTCGGTGACTAGAAGTTGGCATTCTCGATATCGGCGGCAATTCCGCCGCCGCAGTCGTGAGGACGCATGATGTCATTCGCAAACTTGTGCGCCTTCCTCCTCGTCGTCTTCGCTTTCGCCACCCTCATCCTGAAGGTGGTGGAAGTGTCGCGTCGGGATTAAGGCCAACGGGCGGGGGGCGCGTTGCAGCGCGCTCCCCAAACGAAAAGCCCCCGCCGTTGCAGCGGCGGGGGCTCGCATCATGGGAAACCCATGTCATTCGCACGGTCTATATAGCCGAACCCCGCATTCGTTTCAATCGGGCCATCACCCCGCGTTCGCCGCCGGCGTGTTCACCCCCATCGACTGGAGATACTTCTTCACGTTGCGCGCGGCCTGGCGGAGGCGTTGTTCGTTCTCGACCATCGCGATGCGGACGAAACCCTCGCCATTCTCGCCATATCCCACGCCCGGTGCCACAGCGACCTTGGCATGGGTCAGCAGCTGCTTGGAAAATTCCAGGCTGCCGAGATGCGCCAGCGCCGGCGGCAGCGGCGCCCAGGCGAACATCGAGGCACGGGGGCTCGGGATGTCCCAGCCCGCCCGGGCGAAGCTCTCCACCATCACGTCGCGACGCTTGTGGTAGAGCTGGCGGTTCTTCTCGACAATATCCTGCGGGCCGTTCAGCGCGGCGCAGGCCGCGGCCTGGATCGGCGTGAACGCGCCGTAATCGAGGTACGACTTCACGCGCGTCATCGCCGCGATCAGCTGGCGGTTGCCCACCGCGAAGCCCATGCGCCAGCCGGCCATGGAGTAGGTCTTGCTGAGCGAGGTGAACTCGATCGCCACGTCCTTGGCGCCCTTGACCTGCAGGATCGAAGGCGTCGGCTTGCCATCGAAATAGAGCTCCGAATAGGCGAGGTCGGAGAGGATCCACACCTTGTTCTCGCGCGCCCAGGCGACCAGCCGCTCGTAGAAGGCGAGGTCCACCGTCTCCGCCGTCGGGTTCGACGGATAGTTGACGACCAGGATCGACGGGCGCGGCACGGTGAAGTTCATCGCGCGCTCGAGGCTCTCGAAATAGGCATCGTCGGGCGTCGTCGGCACCGCGCGGATCGTCGCCCCCGCGATGATGAAGCCGAAGGTATGGATCGGGTAGCTGGGGTTCGGCGCCAGCACCACGTCGCCCGGCGCGGTGATCGCGGTGGCGAGGCTGGCCAGGCCCTCCTTCGATCCCATCGTGACGACGACTTCGGTCTCGGGATCGAGATCGACACCGAAGCGGCGGCCATAATAATTGGCCTGGGCGCGGCGCAGGCCGGGAATGCCCTTGGACTGCGAATAGCCGTGCGCGTCGGGCTTGCGGGCCACTTCGCACAGTTTCTCGATCACATGGTCGGGCGGGGGCAGGTCCGGATTGCCCATGCCGAGGTCGATAATGTCCTCTCCGCCCGCGCGCGCCGCTGCCCGCATCGCGTTCACTTCGGCGATGACATAGGGGGGCAAGCGCTTGATGCGGTAGAATTCTTCGGACATTTCCTCGACTTTCAAGGGTTCTTATCTGCGACACAAAATTGTGTCGTGCCCGCGTTCTACGCCATAAAGGCGCAGTCGGGAATGACGCATTGCACTGCCTGCGCTAAGGCGAGGCAAAGGAGAGGACCGAATGGCCGACACGCTCACCCCAACCCTGCCCAGCCTGGAAGATCTGCAGCACTGGACCTGGGTGATGGGCCGCGCGCAGCAGATGATGCTGGAACACGGGCTGGACCTGATGGAGCATGTGCCGGTCGCGCCGCCGTTCGGCATGCTGCTCGATCCCACCCCGGCAATGCGGGCGACGGCGGATTTCTGGGCCGACACCATGGTCCTCTGGCAGCGTTTTCTTGATCCCGCCCATGCCGAACCGTTCGTCGAGACGGCAGAACAGGCCCGCGACAAGCGTTTCAAGGCGCCGCAGTGGCGCGAGGAGCCGATCTTCGACTTCCTGCGCCAGAGCTATTTCGTCATCGCCGATCACCTGCTGAAGAATGTCGAAGCGCTCGAACATGTCGACGCCCGGCAGAAGGACCAGATCCGGTTCGCCACCAAGGGCTTCATCGATGCGATGAGCCCGACCAACTTCCCGGCGACCAACCCGCAGGTGCTCGAGAAAATCGTCGAGACCAAGGGCGAAAGCCTGCTCAAGGGTCTGCAGCACATGCTGTCGGATATGGCCAAGGGCCAGATGACGCAGACCGCAGAAGGCGCGTTCGAACTCGGCCGCAACCTGGCGATGACGCCCGGCAAGGTCGTCAAGCGCACCCCGCTGTACGAGCTGATCCAATATTCGCCGACGACCGAGGAGGTGCTGGAAACGCCCCTGATCATCTTCCCGCCCTGGATCAACCGCTTCTACATTCTCGATCTCACGCCGGAAAAAAGCTTCATCCGCTGGGCGGTGGACCAGGGGATTACGGTGTTCGTCGTTTCGTGGCGCTCGGCCGATGCGACGATGAAGGACGTCGTGTGGGACGATTATGTCGAGCATGGTCAGATCGACGCAATCGATACCGTGCGCGATCTGCTCGGCGTCGAAAGCGTTCATACGATCGGCTATTGCGTCGCCGGCACCACGCTGGCCGCGACGCTGGCGGTGCTCGCCGCACGCGACCAGGCGGAAAAGGTGAAGAGCGCCACCTTCTTCACCGCGCAGGTGGATTTTGCCGATGCCGGCGAACTGCGCATCTTTGTCGACGACGATCAGCTGGCGATGATCCGCAGCCTCAGCGCCGAAGGGTTCTTGGACGGCCGCTACATGGCCGCCACGTTCAACCTGCTCCGCGGCCGCGACCTGATCTGGAATTATG
The DNA here is from genome assembly GCF_048568905.1 of Sphingomonas sp. HT-1. Lineage (GTDB taxonomy): Bacteria > Pseudomonadota > Alphaproteobacteria > Sphingomonadales > Sphingomonadaceae > Sphingomonas. The sequence continues at coordinate 2,269,191 of NZ_CP183770.1, forward strand.
TCACCAACAACTATCTGATGGGGCAGGATTATGCCCCGTTCGATCTGCTGCACTGGAACTCGGACGTCACCAACCTGCCGGCAACCTGGCACCTCAGCTACCTGACCGACCTGTATCGCGACAACAAGCTGGTTTCACCGGGCGCGTTGGCGATCGGGGGAACGCCCATCGATCTGTCGCGAGTGACGACGCCGTCCTATATCCAGGCCGGCCGCGAAGATCACATCGCGCCGCCGAAAAGTGTCTGGAAGATGACACAGCATTTCCGCGGCCCGCATCGCTTTGTTCTTGCAGGATCGGGTCATATCGCGGGAGTCGTCAACCCACCGACTGCAAAGAAATACCAATACTGGACCAATTCCGAGCCGGCCGATTCGCTCGAATCATTTCTTGAAAACGCCACCGAAACGGCCGGAAGCTGGTGGCCGGATTGGTTGATTTGGCTCTCTGCGTTGAATCGTGCCAAAGTAAAGGCCAACGGAGCACGAATCCCGGGGGGTGGAACCCTGCCCGCGGTTGCGGATGCCCCCGGCATCTATGTTAAAACGCGCTGACAAACTGGCGCGTTGCAACGCGGAAATTCGCGGCATTGTGCAGTGCACAAAGCGACCTTGCAAAATGACGCCGCTGACCGTATATGCTGCACTGCAGCAATAGGTAGGAAGCTAGTCATATGGCCAGCAAGGGACCGAAGACGAACTCCAGGTCTACCGTGAAAGCGGGAACGCGTGCCGGCATCGTGCCAGCGGCGACCACCACCGAAGCTGCTGCGGCCAAGCCGGAGGCCATGCCCATTCCCGCCGCCGAGACGATCGTCCCGGCCGCGGCACTGGTGCCGCCCCCGGTCGACGCCGCTGCAACGCAGGAAGTGAAGACCAACATCGAAGAAGCGACCGCTACCGTGGCAGAGCCTGTAAAGGCCGCTGTCGAGGAAGCGATCGAGGCCGCAGAGACCGTCGCGCCGGCGGTCACCACCAGCACCGCGAAGGAAACGACTATCATGGCTACCAATTTCGAGACGACCACTGCCCAGACCCAGAATATGTTCGGCGACATGAACGAGCGCGCCAAGGCCGCCGTTGAAAAGTCGACCAAGCTGGTCGAAGAAGCCAACGAATTCGCCAAGGGCAACATCGAAGCGATGGTCGAATCCGGTCGCATCGCCGCCAAGGGCTTCGAAGCCATGGGCCAGGAAGCTGCCGAATATAGCCGTCGCTCGTTCGAAACCGCGACCGCGGCGATGAAGAACCTGGCTTCGGTGAAGTCGCCGGCCGATTTCTTCAAGCTGCAGAGCGAATATATGCGCGGCGCGTTCGACTCCTATGTCGCTGAAACCTCGAAGCACACCGAAGCGATGCTGAAGCTGGCCGGCGATGCCGCTCAGCCGCTGTCGAACCGCTTCGCGGTTGCCGTGGAAAAGGTGAAGGCGAACGCCTGATCCGGCCCCTGGCACGCCAGGATCCAGCAAGGGGGCGGTCGCGAAAGCGGCCGCCCTTTCGCGTTGGTGCGGGACAAAATGATGCCCGCCCCGTCACGCTGCCTTGCCCTTGCGGGCGGTGCATCATATTTTCCCAGGGTTATGGCCGAACTCACCCATCAGATTCGTATGGCCGAAGACGGCGACCGGGACGATCGCGGCAATGACGGCCAGGCCGGCATCGCTACGCGCACCCGTACGCGTACCAAGAAGCCGACGCCCTATCGCGTGCTGATGCTGAACGACGATTATACGCCGATGGAATTCGTCGTCCTTGTCCTTCAGCGCTATTTCCGGATGACGATCGAGGAAGCCACGCAGGTGATGCTGCACGTGCATCAGCGCGGTGTCGGCGTGTGCGGTGTCTTCAGCTATGAAGTGGCGGAAACCAAGGTTTCGCAGGTGATCGATTTCGCCCGGCAGAACCAGCATCCGCTACAATGCACGCTGGAAAAGGCCTGATCGGCGAGGCCGGTCAGCTGGCCGGGGGCAACCAGCGCAGATCCAGCCCCTGATAGCGATTGACGTAGTTGGCCGCGGTGGACAGCGCCGAAAGATCGAGCAGGGTGACGCGGCCGCCTTCGCGCGCGATCATCCCTTCTTCCTCCAATTGCCGCAGCATGCGGTTGACGTGCACCGCGGTCAGCCCGGTAGCGTCGCCGATCTCCTCCTGCGTCAGGCCCAGCACGAAAGTGGCGTCGATCGTCTTGTCGGTTGCCCGCAAGCGATTGCGCAGGTCGAGCAGCAGGGCCGCCACGCGCGCCTTGGCACTGGTGCGGCCCAGTGCCGCGAGACGGTCGGTCAGCGAAACGCGCTCGATCTGGCTATAGACCAGGATCATCGCCGAAAGACGCGGGTGCGTCCGCATGATCTCGGCCAGCGCTGCGCGGTCGAACGGCGAGACGACGGAATCGGAAAGCGCGCACAGCGTCTCCGGCGCCTCGGCATAGATCGCCGAGGAGATGCCAAGCATGTCGCCTGGGAACAGGAACCGCAGAATCTGCCGGCTGCCGTCGTCGAGCAGCACGTAACTCATCATCACGCCCTTGCGGAGAATGAACAATTCTCCGCACGGCTCGTTCTCACGCTGCAGCACCGCGCCGCGCCGCACATGGCGCTGGCGCAATTCGAGCGCGTCCAACGCGTCGCGTTCGCGCTGCGTCAGTTCGATCAGCTCGCTCAATACTTCGGCAAAACAACTTCTTGACACGCGTGCACTTCCCCCGGTTCCCCCTGCAAAGCAGCGCAACGAAATCAGCGCATTAAAATCGATCAACCTCCCTCTCAGCCTACCGCTTGCGCGCGCGGGCAGAGCGGCTAGAAGCCGGCCATGGACCGTATTCTCATCCGCGGCGGCAAGCGCCTTTCCGGCAAGATCGCGATTTCGGGGGCGAAGAACTCTGCCCTCACCCTGATGCCCTGCGCGCTGCTTACTGACGAGCCCCTTACGCTCAGAAACCTGCCACGATTGGCAGATGTCGACAGCTTCGGACATCTACTGAACGAGCTGGGTGCATCGACGTCGATCGAAGGCACCCGGCCGACGGATTTCGGCCGCGTTCTCACCGTGCGGGCGGGCCGGCTCACCTCCACCGTCGCGCCGTACGACATCGTGCGCAAGATGCGCGCCTCGATCCTGGTGCTCGGCCCGTTGCTCGCGCGCGAAGGCGAAGCGACGGTATCGCTGCCCGGCGGCTGCGCGATCGGCAATCGCCCGATCGATCTCCACCTGAAGGCGCTCGAGGCGCTGGGGGCGGAGATCGAGCTGAGCGCCGGCTATGTGAAGGCGATCGCGCCCGGCGGCCGCATCGCTGGCGGCCGCTTCCGCTTCCCGGTCGTGTCGGTCGGCGCGACGGAAAATGCGCTGATGGCGGCGGTCACTGCGCGGGGCACCAGCGTGCTGGAAAATGCCGCGCGCGAACCCGAAATCGTCGACCTGTGCAATCTGCTGGTGGCCATGGGCGCGGTGATCCGCGGCATCGGCACCGAAACGCTGGAGATTGACGGCCGCGATCGGCTGCACGGTGCCACCTATGCGGTGATGCCCGATCGCATCGAAGCGGGCAGCTATGCCTGCGCCGCGGCGATCACCGGCGGCGATGTGGAACTGCTCGGCGCCGCGCCGAACGACATGCGCGCCACGCTCGATGCGCTGGTCGATGCCGGCGTCACGGTCGAGGAGACCGCGAACAGCGTGCGAGTCGCGGCCGACAACGGCTTGCGCCCGCTCACGCTCAACACTGCCCCTTTCCCCGGCTTCGCCACCGACATGCAGGCGCAGTTCATGGCGATGCTGTGCAAGGCCGATGGCGCCAGCACGCTGACCGAGACGATCTTCGAGAATCGCTACATGCACGTGCCCGAACTGGCGCGTATGGGCGCGGATATCGAAGTGCATGGCCGCACCGCGATCGTGCGCGGCGTGCCGAAGCTCACCGGCGCGCCGGTGATGGCCACCGATCTGCGCGCCTCGATGAGCCTGATCCTCGCCGGCCTCGCGGCCGAAGGGGAAACCCAGGTCAACCGCGTCTACCATCTCGATCGCGGCTATGAGCGGCTGGAAGAAAAGCTGCAGGGCGTCGGCGCCGACATCGAACGCGTCGGCGACGGCTGACGGGGCCGCACGGAGGCGGTCGTCAACTTGCGGTAAACCGTTCGCCGCTACCGTAACGGCATGGGGATCCGATCGGGAGATGCCCCGTGCTCGAATGCCAGACCGTCCTTGCGGCGCCGGCGCCGCTTCCCCGGGAACTCTTCACGATGGCGTTCCAGCCTGTCGTGAACACCAACACCCTGGTCGTCACCGCCTATGAGGCGACGTTTCGCGGGCCGAGCGGCGAAGGCCCGGCCGTGTTCGCCGCCGCGCTGCCCGAATCGGCGCGCCCCACGTTCGATCTGCGCTGCCGGGTTGCGGCGCTGGAACAAGCAATCGCGCTGGGCCTGATCGATCGCCGCGTGCGCCTCGCGGTGAAGGTGATGCCCACCTATATCGCCGATCCCGTCGCCGATGCCGAACGGATGCAGCGAATCGTCCGTCGCCTGGGTTTCCCGGCGCGCGAACTGGTGTTCGAATTCAGCGATCGCGACCACCTCGAAAGCGATCATATGGTCGCGCTGGTCAAGGCGTATCGCAAGCTCGGCTTCCTTATCGCCTTCGACGATTTCGGGGCGGGCGACATGGGGCTGGAGCTGCTGTCGCTGCTCACGCCGGATACGCTCAAGCTCGCGCCCGAACTGGTTCACAGCCTGTCGACCAGCTGGGCGCGACGCCTGGTGGTCGAGCGGGTGGTCGAGATCGCTCGCAAGGGCCGCATCCGGCTGATCGCCGAGGGCGTCGATACCCGCGCGGAGCATGATCGGCTGCGGTCGCTCGGCGTGTCGCTGATGCAGGGCGAAGCGATCGCGCCGCCGCAGATCGGCGCCTTGCCCGCTCCGGCGCTGCGGTTCGACGGCGCGGCCTGAACAGAGTCCGACTCGCAACCCGCACGCGCCTTTGCCGGCTGTGAATTGCGTAGATTCCCCATTCGGTCGAAACCCAATGCGGCGACGTCCGGAATGGGCGCGGTAGCGGCGATTGTTTACCCCTTGTTCAGGCTCGCAGCAGCCGAGCAACGGGAGAAACGAAATGCGCGACATGGCGGATATCCGGATCGGGCTGGAACCCATCGCAACGCACGGCACGCGCGAGCCCTTCGCCTGGCGTGCCGCCATCCTCAGCCGGCCGCAGGCGTTCCACACCGCCGACGCCATCCTGCTTGCCCCCGATCGGCTGGCGCTGGAAGCGCTGCGGCTCGATCGCGCGCTCGAAGCCGCCGCGGCGGCGGATCTCGCCGACAGCGGCTGCCTGCTGGTCGTCCCGGTCAATGCCCGTGCCGGCGCACCCGATCGCCTGCTCTGCCTGTTGTTTCGCGCCGCGCTGCGCCATGGCTACCCGTTCGAACAGCTGGTGATCGAAGTCCACGCAGATGAAGACGCCGATCATGCGGCGGCCACTGCGCTGATTCGCGCCTGCGCCGATCGCGGGCTGATGGTGGCATTGGCCGGGTTCGCCGCCGGCCCGCTCGGGCTCCGGCTGCTGGCGCATTGCTCGCCCCGGCTGATCCGCCTTGATCCGGGGTTCGCCCGGCGGCTGGACGCCGCCCCCGCCCGCGCACGGATGGTCGAAGGCGTGCTGCGCATCGCCCGCGGCATGGGCGTTGCCGTGGTCGCGCCCGCGCCTACGCTGGACACGGAACGCGATGCCGCGCTCGCCAGCGGGCTTCGCCATTTCCACGGCCGCGGCGAACCCGCGCCACGCCGCACCCGTCCCGTTGCCCGTCCCGTGTGGAATGCGGCGGTCGCCAACCACCGCGCGACGCGCCTTTCGGCCTGATCCGCCTGCGCATTGCCTCGGCAGGGCAGCGCGACTATGCGCTCCACCCCATGGCCGATCCCACTACCATCCGCCGTCTCTATGGCCGCCGTCAGGGGCACAAGCTGCGCCAGGGCCAGTCCGAGCTGGTCGAATCGCTGCTCCCCCGGCTCAGCCTGCCCGAACACGGCCCGCTGGACGCGACGTCGCTGTTCGGCGACGATCGCCCGCTGGAACTCGAAATCGGCTTCGGCGGCGGTGAGCATCTCGCGGGTCAGGCGGCGATGCGGCCCGATCACGGCTTTATCGGCTGCGAACCGTTCCTGAACGGCGTGGTCGGCGCGCTCAACCACGTTCGCGACGGCGATCTAGCCAACGTCCGCATCCATATGGGCGATGCGCTGGAAGTGGTCGAACGGCTGCCCGACGCCAGCCTCAGCCGCGTCTATCTGCTCCATCCCGATCCCTGGCCCAAGGCGCGCCATGCCAAGCGCCGCATGGTCAATCACGGGCCGATGGATCTTATCGCCGCGAAGCTGAAGCCCGGTTGCGAATTCCGCCTGGGCACCGATGATCCCACCTATTGCCGCTGGGCGATGATGGTGATGGGGCAGCGCCGCGATTTCGTCTGGCAGGCGCAGTCGGCACCGGATTTCCTCACCCGTCCTGCCGACTGGCCGGAAACGCGCTATGAGCGCAAGGCGCGCCGCCAGGGACACGAGGTGTGGTACTTCCGCTATGTCCGCATCTGACGAAGGGCACCGCATCGAGTCGGTAGAGACCGTGTATCAGGGCTGGGGCCGGATGCTGCTGGCCACGCTGGTCACGCCCGACGGCAGCCGCATCACGCGCCAGATCGAGGATCATGGCGATGCGGTCGCCGTGCTGCCCTATGATGCCGAACGCGGCACGGTCGTGCTCGTCCGCCAGTCGCGGCCGCCGCTGCTGTTCCGCGGGCGCGCGGAGCCGGTGTTCGAGGTGCTGGCCGGCCGCATCGATTCGGGCGAGGATGCGCTGGGAACCGCCCGCCGCGAAGCGATGGAGGAAGCCGGCCTGCGCCTGGGCGCGCTCACGCTGGTCGGCGACTTCCATGCCATGCCCGCCGTCTCCACCGAGATGCTGACGCTATATCTCGCGCCCTATACGGCGGCCGACCGGATCACCGCGGGCGGCGGCCTTGCCGACGATCACGAGGATATCGAAGTGATCGAACTTCCGCTCGACAGGCTGTGGGACATGGGCATGGCGGCGCTGGCGGACATGAAGACGGCGCTGCTGGTCCTCGCCCTGCGCGAGCGGCTCGCCGCGGGGACATGGCCACCCGCCGCCTGACCGCGCGGCTTCGTGCTTGCGCGGGCCGCATCGCCGCCCCCATAAGGTAGCGGCATGGAAGGCCCCTATCTCTCCACCGTATCGGAAACGATCCAGGCCGCGATCGCGCCGGTGTTTCTGCTCGCCGGTATCGGCGCCTTTCTCAACACCATGGTCGGGCGGCTTGCCCGCATCGTCGATCGAGCCCGGTCGATCGAGGAACTCCACCCCCGCTCCAGCGGCCCGGAGCATGAGCGCCACGTCTGGGAACTGCGAATCATCGATCGCCGCATTTCGGTGATCAACAACGCGATCTTCCTGTGCACCGCCAGCGCGCTGGCGATCTGCCTGGTTGTGGCGCTGATGTTCGTCTCGCGGCTGGCCAATCTGCACGTCGGCATTTGGGTCGCGGTGGCGTTCATCATCTCGATGCTGCTGCTGATCTCGGGCCTGATCTATTTCCTGGTCGAGGTCCGCATGTCGCTGCGCGCGATCCATGTCCGCGAAGAGCTGCTCGAACTCGATCGCTGAGCCGCCGCCTCACTCCAGCGATCGCGGCCCCAGGTTGGCGGGGATCGTCGCGCGATAGGCCGGCGCCACCCGCGCCTTGCTCGCCTGCTCATAGGCATGGCCGGCACGCAGCAGTAGGCCGTCGCTATGCGCCGTGCCGAGGAACGACAGACCGGCGGGCAGCCCGTTCACCAGCCCCATCGGCACGGTCAGGTGCGGATAGCCCGAAACCGCCGGCAGTTCGCTGGCCGAAGGGCCGACGAACTGGTCGCCATGCGCGGGATCGCTCAGCCACGGCGTGCCATAGGTGGGCGTGACAAGGATCTCCGCCCCCGCCGCTTTCAGCATCGCATCGATTCCCTCCGGCCCGGCCAGCCGCTGCGATGTCGCCCGCGCCGTCCTGTAGGCCGGATCGTCCAGCCCCTTGGTCGCTTGCGCCTTCAGGAAGGTCTCCTGCCCGAAGAACGGCATTTCGGCGGCGGCGTGGGCCTGGTTGAATGCGATCACGTCCGCCAGCGTCCGCACCTTCACCGCCGCGGGCGTCGTCGCCAGATAGGCGGCGAGGTCGGCCTTCAGCTCGGTGAACAGCACCAGCTGCTCCGCCTCGCCGATACCATCGAGCTTCGGCATTTTCACTTCGACCAGCGTCGCCCCCGCCGCCCGCAGCGCGGCCAGCGCCTGATCGAATCGCGCGGCCAGGTCCGCGGCCATGTCCGGCCGCCAATATCCGATGCGCATGCCCTGCAGCGCATCGGCACGAAGCCCCGCCGCATAGTCCTTGCGATAGGCGTTCGCCCCCTTGGTCGCAGGATCGGCGGGATCCTCGCCCACCATCGCGGAGAACAGCAGCGCAACGTCCGCCACGCTGCGGCCCATCGGCCCCGGCGTATCCTGGCTGTGGCTGATCGGCACGACATGGGTGCGGCTCACCAGCCCCAGCGTCGGCTTCAGCCCCACCAGCCCGTTCATCGCGGAGGGGCAGACCACCGATCCGTCGGTCTCGGTCCCCACCGCCACTGCCGCCAGGCTCGCCGCCGCCGCCGCGCCCGATCCGCTCGACGAGCCGCATGAGGTGCGATCGAGCGCATAGGGATTGCGCACCAGCCCGCCGACCGCGCTCCACCCGCTCATCGACCGATCGGAGCGGATGTTCGCCCACTCGCTCAGGTTGGTCTTGCCCAGTATCACTGCGCCGGCCGCGCGGAGCTGCGCCACCACCGGCGCATCGCGGCCGGTGCGGTTGTCCTTCAGGGCCAGGCTGCCGGCGGTGGTCGGCAGTTCCTTGGTTTCGATATTGTCCTTGATCAGCACCGGCACGCCGTCCAGCGGCCCCAGCACCTTGCCCGCCTTGCGCCGCGCATCGCTGGCGCGCGCCTGGGCGAGCGCATCGGGGCTCACCGCGATCACCGAACGCAGCGTCGGGCCTTTGGCATCGATCGCCGCGATTCGCGCCAGATAGGCCGCCGTCACTGCCGCGCTGCTGGTGCGGCCGGCGGCGAGATCGGCGGAGATCCGCGTCGCCGGCACTTCCTCCACCCGGATCTGCGCCACCGCAGGGCTGGCCGCCGCCAGCGCTAGCATCGCCACACCAAAGCGTCTCATCTCGCGTCCCCCCATGTTCGGGGCGGAGCCTAGCGGGCATCAGCCCTGGCGGAAAGTGCCATGAAAGCCGACAGGTAGCGCAGCATCGGCGCGCCAGCTCGCTACCGGACCCGCTTCCAGGCTACGGGTGTCGAGCACGTGCAACTCGGTCGCGCGGGCGGCCAGGTTGAGCGTCGTGCCGACGAGCCAGCCGTCGCCCTCGCCGCTGCCGCGCGGCACGAACAGGAATTCCTCCACCAGCTGGTCCGCGCCGAAGCGATAGCCGCGCGTGCCGCCTTTCTCCCAATCGACGATGCCCACGCCCTGTGCGAACGGCCGCCCCTTGCCGTACAGCCCCGAATAGCTGGTGAAGCGCCGCCGCTGCCCGGCCACGCGGCGATCGTTCTGCGGAAACTCGCCCACCGCGCCGCTGCGCATCAGCGTGCCGCGGCCATCGGGATGCAGCGCCACCATCGTTAGTTCGGGGCTCGGCATCGGCTGCGTCCTGCCGAGCAGCAGGTCGCGTGCCTCCGCCACGCCGAATGCCGGAGTATCGGAAAAGCACCCGTCGAAGCGGATCGTGCCGTCGCGTTCCTCCCAGGCGTCGCCCAGGTGGAAGAAGCTGAACGCCGGCAACTCGAACAGGCGGGTGCGGGCGGGATCATCCTTTTCCACCACCAGCACCTGCGTGCCGGCATCCGGCTGCCATTGCAGCAGGTTCAGATAAGGCGGGCGGCCAGGACCCTGGACCCAGGGTTGCAATACGATCACCAGGTGCCGGGCGGTGGCCGTGAAATCGTGGATATAGCTGGCGCGCGGCAGGCGCAGCGGCGTCGCGCCCGCCAGCGTGCCGTCGGGCCGCAACTTCCACAGCATCGCCCGCTCGCCGGCCAGCCCAAGGTTCCACACGGTGCCGTCCTGCTCGATGCGCGGATGGGCGAGGAACGGCATCTGCGCCAGGTCCGGCCGCAGCGTTTTCGGGCCGATCGTTGCCAGCGTGTCAGGGTCCAGCCGATAGGCCGATCCGCCTTCCCATAGCGCCCACAGCTCGCCGCCCGCCATCATCACGCTGGTGTTGGCGGCATTGGCGCTGTCCGGCCCGGTCAGGATTGCGCCCTCGCGCCCCGGCGTCCCGAAGCCCGGCATCAGCATGCGGCCGGCCTTGGCTTCCTGCCGCCGCTTTTCGGTATCGACGAAGCGGGCGGCCAGTCGTGCCTCGCCGTCGCCGATCGCGAAGCGACGCACCATGCCGTCACCGTCGAACCAATGGGTGGCCGCGGTATCGCCGCGCCGGAACTTAGCGGGGCCGTTGCGGTACAGCACGCCGCGCAGAGCCGCGGGCGCCCGGCCATGGAGGCGCCGCATCGCGCGGGGAGCGAGATCGGCCTCCACATCGGCGACGCCCAGCGTCCAGTCGGCCGGGAGCATCGCGGCGAAGGCGCGCTCGGGCGAAAGCAGCGCAGCGGCGCCGGCGGTGATGGCGCTGCCCAGAAAGGCGCGGCGGTGCATGTCCATCTCGGTCCTCCCCGGCTCAGCGCAGCGTGATCGTCTGGGTGGCGCCAGCGGCGGTCACCTCGAAGGCGGCGTCGGCCCAGGCGGGTTGGCCGGCCGCGCCCATCGCGTCGCGGGAGAAGCCGAAAGGCTCGGTCGGCATACCGAACGGGTTGCTGCCCATCCGCCCGTCGCCGTCCAGATCCTGGAACAGCTTCACCGCGTAGCGCCCGGGCGCCAGTCCGGCGATCTCCGCCGCCACGCGCGCCGGCGCGGCGTCGGCCATCGCGACGCGCACCGGCTTGCCCCCTTGCCACCCGGCCTCGTCATAGATCGCGATCATCACGCGGCCCTGATGCGTTTTCACCTGCAGCTCGATGGTGAGCGTCGCGCCCTGCAGGCCGGCGAGCGCGGGAAGCGGCTGCGCGGCGGCCAGGGCGGCGGCGAAAAGGATCCTGAACATCTGCGGCATCTCCATTCCGGGTTCGACTGGCGCCAGATGATCCGGCTAGGATAGGCGCGTCACCACGAGATGCGTCATCAGGGGGAAACAATGCGCGAGCTGCCGGGAAACGCCATTCGCGAAGCGCGAACGGCACCCGCAGTGCCGGATCACGCGCGGCGCGGCGTCGTCATCGCCACCGTCGCGGCGCTGGTGATGACGTTGACCGGCGCGTTCGACACCGACATGCTGGGGGTGGCGGCGCGGCTCGGCTATTGGCTGATCATCATGGAAGCCGGCGCGCTGATCGGCATGGGCGCCACCACGGCGATCCGCGGCTGGGGCGGGCTTGCCGCGCACCCCTGGCGCGAAGGCGCGGCGATCAGCCTGCTCATCGCGGCCCCGCTCACCCTGGTGGTGCTGGGCACCACCATCGCCTTTTTCGCGGGGAGCCGCGCCACCCCGGCAGGGATCGCTTTTCTGTTCGCGATGGTGCTGGCCGTCACTGCCGTGATCACCGCGATCAACTATGCCACTCGCCCCGCTCCGCCGGTCGCCGCGCGCGAATCGACCGCCGCGACGCCCGTCCCCATGCCGAACGCGGCGGAGCCGGAGCCGGAGCCCGCCGCACGCTCCCTGCCTCGCCTCACCGAACGCCTGCCGCCGCACCTGCGCTACGCCGAGGTCCACGCGCTCGAGGCAGAGGATCATTATCTGCGCGTCCACACCGCTGCCGGTTCGGCGCTGATCCTGCTGCGGATCGGCGACGCGGTCGCGGAGCTCGACGGGGTGGACGGCGCGCGCACGCATCGCAGCTGGTGGGTCGCTCGCCAGGCGGTGCGCGCGGTTGCGCGGAAAAGCGGCCGGGCGGAGCTGACCTTGCCTTGCGGCACGATCGCCCCGGTCAGCCGATCGGCCTATCCCCAATTGCGCGACGCCGGCTGGTTCGACTGATCCGGCGAAGCTCGGCAATATCGGTCGGGCGGCCGGCCACCGCAGCCGCTAGCGCGGAAGCGTCATGGAGGAAAAGATGCGGACGCCGCTCGAACGCTATCACGGCCGGATGCAGCGCGTGCTCGATCATGTCGACGCGCATGCCGACGACGCGCTCGATCTCGAGACGCTGGCGGGAATAGCGGCGTTTTCGAAGCATCATTTCCACCGCCAGTTCAGTGCGCTGTTCGGCGTTTCGGTGCATCGCTACGTCCAGCTCGTGCGGATGAAGCGGGCGTCGTACCGGCTCGCCTATCGGCCCGACAAGGCCGTGACCGACATCGCGCTCGACGCCGGCTATGAAGCGCCCGAGGCGTTCGCCCGGGCCTTCCGCCAGCGGTTCGGCCAGGCGCCGTCGGCGTTCCGCGCCGCCCCGGACTGGCAGCCATGGCATGCGGCCCTCGCGCCGCTCACCCATGCCAGGAGCCAGACGATGCCACCGCGATTCACCCCCGAAGATGTGACGATCCTCGCCTTTCCCGCCACCCCCGTCGCGCTGCTGTCGCATCGCGGCGATCCGGCGCGCCTGGGCGACACGCTCCGACGCTTCATCGCCTGGCGCAAGCTGCGCGGGCTGCGGCCGCCGGCGAGCGCCACCTACAATATCTTCCATGGCGATCCGCGCGGCGCCGCGCCGGAGGCCTATCGCCTCGATCTCTGCGCCGGCACCGCGCATCCGGTAGCGGATCCGGCGCACGGCATCGAACCGGGCCTGATCCCCGCCGGCCGCTGCGCGATGCTGCGCGTGATCGGCCAGGCCGACGATCTCGAGCCCGCCGCGCTGTTCCTCTACCGCGATTGGCTGCCCGCCAGCGGCGAGGAACCAGGCGACTTCCCGCTGTTCGCCCGCCGCGTCACCTTCTTCCCCGACGTGCCCGAAGACGCCGCGGTGACCGAACTATATCTGCCGCTGCGATAAGGATCGTCTACCACCGGTGGTGGTCCGCCCCGATTCATCCCCCAAAATTTATTTGCAGTTCCACCTTCGTTCCCTTGCCTTTTCGGAAGGCAAGGGAGGTCCGTGCGTCGCGGCCCTTCCGCTGCGGCGCACGCGCCACGAGCCGAGTCATTTCAGCGATGAGTCGTTGCATTCGAACACCATTTGGGCTCTTGTGCCCGGACTCGGATTGGCACAATCTGTAGTGGTCGCACCAAGGGGCAAGCCCAAGCACTGGTAACCCGTCGCCCGCATTCCCAAATGCGGCATGGGCAGACTTGTGCCGGGCGCCGGGCCGATGGACACTTTTTGTTCTCGCGCAAACCCGGCTGGTGCTAGGATCGCTACGGTGCCCCGAGTCGGTAGTTGCGTGATGCAGGAAGACAGGGGTCCGAGGTATGGAATTCAGAGATAGTGAGACCAGCGTGAACGAGACCGCCACCATCGAAGCCGCCCCCGCCAGCACGGCGCTCGACAGCAAGGCGATCGCGCCGCAGCCCTATCCGGTCGAGGTCGATCATGCGCGCGACGCGCTGCTCACCGATTTCGGCAAGGAGACGCTGAAGGACCGCTACCTGCTCCCCGGCGAAAGCTATCAGGACCTGTTCGTCCGCGTTGCCTCGGCCTATGCCGACGATCAGGCGCATGCCCAGCGCCTGTACGACTATATCTCCAAGCTGTGGTTCATGCCGGCCACCCCGGTGCTGTCGAACGGCGGCACGGGCCGCGGCCTGCCGATCAGCTGCTACCTCAATTCGGTGCCCGACAGCCTGGACGGCATCGTCCAGACCTGGAACGAGAATGTCTGGCTCGCTTCGCGCGGCGGCGGCATCGGCACCTATTGGGGCAGCGTGCGCGGCATCGGCGAGCCGGTGGGCCTCAACGGCAAGACCAGCGGCATCATCCCCTTCGTCCGCGTGATGGATTCGCTGACGCTGGCGATCTCGCAAGGCTCGCTGCGCCGCGGTTCGGCCGCCTGCTATCTCGACATCTCGCACCCCGAGATCGAGGAGTTCCTCGAGATCCGCAAGCCCTCGGGCGACTTCAACCGCAAGGCGCTGAACCTGCACCACGGCGTGCTGATCCCCGACGCTTTCATGGAAGCGGTGCGCGACGGCGCCGAATGGGCGCTGCTCAGCCCCAAGGACGGCTCGGTCCGCAGCAAGGTCGATGCGCGCGCGCTGTTCCAGAAGCTGGTCGAGACCCGCCTCGCCACCGGCGAGCCGTACATCGTGTTCTCGGATCACGTGAACTCGACCATGCCGAAGCACCACCGCGATCTCGGCCTCAAGGTTTCGACGTCGAACCTCTGCTCGGAAATCACGCTGCCGACGGGGCGCGACCATCTCGGCAACGATCGCACGGCGGTGTGCTGCCTCTCCTCGCTCAACCTCGAAACCTGGGATCAGTGGAGCAAGGACAAGCGCTTCATCGAAGACGTGATGCGCTTCCTCGACAATGTGCTCACCGATTATATCGAGCGCGCGCCCGACGAGATGGCCCGTGCCCGCTATTCGGCGGAGCGCGAGCGCTCGGTCGGTCTGGGCGTGATGGGCTTCCACTCCTTCCTCCAGGCACGCGGCCTGCCGTTCGAAGGCGCGATGGCGAAGAGCTGGAACCTGCGCATCTTCAAGCACATCAACGCCCAGGTGAACGAAGCCTCGATGACGCTCGCGGCAGAGCGGGGCCCGTGCCCCGACGCGGCCGACATGGGCGTGATGGAGCGCTTCAGCTGCAAGATGGCGATCGCGCCCACCGCGTCGATCTCGATCATCTGCGGCGGCACCAGCGCCTGCATCGAACCGATCCCGGCGAACATCTACACCCACAAGACGCTCAGCGGCTCCTTCTCGGTGCGCAATCCGTATCTGGAGAAGCTGCTCAAGGAAAAGTCGAAGAATTCCGACGCGGTGTGGAATTCGATTCTCGAACAGGGCGGCTCGGTCCAGCACCTCGATTTCCTCACGTCCGAGGAGAAGGATTGCTACAAGACCAGCTTCGAGATCGACCAGCGCTGGATTCTCGAACTGGCGGGCGATCGCGCGCCGTTCATCGACCAGGCACAGTCGCTCAACCTGTTCATCCCCGCCGACGTGGAAAAGTGGGACCTGCTGATGCTCCACTTCCGCGCCTGGGAACTGGGCATCAAGTCGCTCTACTATCTGCGCTCCAAGTCGGTGCAGCGCGCCGGCTTCGCGGGCGGGGTCGAGGCTGACAACACGATCGAGAAGCCCAAGTTCGATCTGGGCGAAAGCACGGATTACGACGAATGCCTGGCCTGCCAGTGATCTGAAGCATGGTGGCGGTGCACCCTCACCCTCCCATTGCTGACGCAATGGGCCCCTCCCTCTCCCAAGGGGAGAGGGGTTTGGGGGTGCGCCCTACTGTCCCTCTCCCTTTGGGAGAGGGAAGGAGCCGCGCAGCGGCGGGAGGGTGAGGGTGATGCGCCTCTACCAGAACCAGCCCGCTGGTACGGTAGACCAGCTCCGCGCACTCCGGCGCACGCCCACCGATGCTGAGAAGCGCCTGCGCGAGGTGCTGCGAGAAGGGCTACCCAGCTATAAATGGCGCTTTCAGGTGCCGATCGGCCCCTACCGGGTCGATTTCCTCTGTTTTTCGGAACGTCTCGTGATCGAAGTCGATGGCGGCCAGCATGCGGAGGCCGCGGAATATGACGCTGCCCGCACCCGCTTCCTCGAAAGCGAAGGGTATCGGGTGCTGCGCTTCTGGAATCACGAGGTGTTGGGCAATACCGACGGCGTGGTGGCCGAGGTGGCGCGCCATTTGAAGGGTGCGGATCAGTGACGCAGGCCACCCTCACCCTCCCGCCGCTTCGCGGCTCCTTCCCTCTCCCAAGGGGAGAGGGACAGTGGGGTCGTCCTCAAGCCCCTCTCCCCTTGGGAGAGGGGAGGGGCCCGCGCGCGTCAGCGCGTGGGAAGGGTGAGGGAGGCCAGGCCGCCCCCCACCCCATCGCCTCAAGCTTCTTCTTCGAACAACTCCACCGCCACGTCAGCATTGGCCGACAGCCGCACCTTGTCGCCTTCGACCTCGGCGACCAGGCCGCCGGGGAGATAGTGATGGTGCCCTTCATGGCTGCCGGTGGCGCCTTCGACCTGCGCACCCGAGTCCTTCTTGGTCAGCTTGATGCGGTCGCCATCGACATGGTCGACGGTGCCGACATGGACGCCGTCGGCGCCGATGACTTCCATATGCTCCTGGATTGCGCTCAGATCTGCCATGGGTCTTCTCCTGCTTGGGGTTCGCGCACCGAACGCACGCGGTCGCGAAACGATGCACGCGGGCCTCGGGCGCGTCTGCCATACGCAGGGATAGCTGCATGAAGATCCGCGCCGCCTTTGCCCTTGTCTCCCTCGCCCTGCTCGCCGCCTGCGCGCACCAGGTGCCGAGCGCCGTGACGCCGCAGGCGCCGGGCTTCCTGCTCGGGCTGTGGCACGGCTTCATCTTCCCCGTCGCCTGGGGCCTGTCGCTGCTGTTTCCGGAGGTCGCGGTCTATGCGGTGCCGAACAATGGCGGCTGGTATGATTTCGGCTTCTTCATCGGTGTGGTGTTCCTCGGCGTCGGCGCGCAGGGTGGCCGCAAGGTCGTCTATCGCGAGCGCATCGTCGTGCGCGATGGGATGAAGACCGTCCGCGGACGGGTGATCGACCAATGACACGCACGCTCGCCATCCAGGCTGGCCTCGGCATCGCTGCGGGCACGGCAGGACTGATCGTCCTCCTCCGCCCCGCGGCGGCGCGCGGGCTGCTGCGCATGGAGGCCAGCGAGCCGGCGACCTATGCGCTGCGCATCGCCGGCATGATGCTGGTCGCGCTCGGCCTGTTCCTCACCGGCTTCGCGCTGGCCTTTGCAAGCGCGGGAGGGGTGGCGTGAGCCGAAGTTGGTCTGGCATCCCGGAGCTGAAGGCAAGCTATCGCGCGCTTGGAGTCGCGCGATTCTGGCTCCTCATGCTAGCGGTGCTTGCTTGGATTGTCCTTGGGACGTGGCTGACCATTTCCTTGGATTATCCGCGCGCCTTCGGCTCGACGTGCCATCGCAAGTGCATGTTTGAAAGTTACTGGTTCAGCACAGAGCTTATCAAGCATGGCAGCATACGCACCTACGCCCTGTTTGCCTGGTTGTGGCTAATGCCGGCGGCCGTGGTCGGCACTTTCATATATCGGCGCCTCAATCGCGCCTCTCGCTCACACTGATTTCGATCCGGAGTACCCCAGATGTCGCTTCTCGAAGCCCGCAAGACCTACAAGCCCTTCGAATATCCCTGGGCCTATGAATATTGGAAGCGCCAGCAGCAGGTGCACTGGCTGCCGGAGGAAGTGCCGCTGGGCGAGGATTGCCGCGATTGGGCGCAGAAGCTGACCGATCACGAGCGCAACCTGCTCACCCAGATCTTCCGCTTCTTCACCCAGGCCGACGTGGAAGTGCAGGACTGCTACCACGAGAAATACGGCCGCGTGTTCAAGCCGACCGAGGTGAAGATGATGCTCACCGCCTTCTCCAACATGGAGACGGTGCACATCGCGGCGTACAGCCACCTGCTCGACACGATCGGCATGCCCGAGACCGAATACAGCGCTTTCCTCCAGTACAAGGAGATGAAGGACAAGCACGACTATCTGAGCACCTTCGGCGTCGATACCGACGAGGATATCGCCAAGACGCTGGCGATGTTCGGCGGCTTCACCGAGGGGCTGCAGCTGTTCGCCAGCTTCGCGATGCTGATGAACTTCCCGCGCTTCAACAAGATGAAGGGCATGGGCCAGATCGTCACCTGGTCGATCCGCGACGAGAGCCTGCACTGCGAAGGCATCATCAAGCTGTTCCACACCTTCTGCAAGGAACGGAACTGCATGACGCCGAGCGTGCGCGACGACATTCTGGACATGTGCCAGAAGACCGTGCGCATCGAAGACGCGTTCATCGACCTGGTGTTCGAAATGGGCCCGGTGAACGGCATGACGCCCAAGGACATCAAGAAATACGTCCGCTTCATCGCCGATTGGCGGCTGGGCCAGCTGGGCATGAAGCCGATCTACATGATCGACGAGCATCCCCTGCCCTGGCTCGCCCCGCTGCTCAACGGCGTCGAGCATGCCAATTTCTTCGAGACGCGGGCGACCGAATATTCGAAGGCGGCGACGCGCGGCAACTGGAACGAAGTATGGGACAGCTTCGACAAGCGCCGTCAGGCCAAGACCAGCACGATTGCCAACGAAGACGCGATCGAAGGCGACATGTTCGCCAAAGCGGGAATTGCGGCGGAGTAAACATTAAATTCACCTGCGGCCGGGGCAACTCGGCCGCCATTTAACCACTTCCAACCTGACGAAAGGAGATAAAACAAAAAAGTTCTATTTTATGTGAATTGATGGGCAATATGAAGACACGAAAGCTGCAGTTTCTTTGGGCAATTCTCGATGGCGGAAGAATAGATCGAAAAGGCGGTCAGAATCCTGAAACCCACATAACGCAACTTCTCTACGATCTGAATGTAGCCCTTCATAATCATGAAGGACGAAAATTATGAACGCTGAAGTATTTTTGGACAAAAGAGGGTTATGGCGATGGGAAGTCCTAGACGGGGATGAAATATATCTCCGCTCGGGGAAACAGTTCGACTCTCAATCAGAAGCGCTACGCAACCTGAGAGAAGAGACCCACCTACTCAACCCGAAGGTGCAATTGCACTGACACAAAGGGCGGGAGCGCAACCTCCCGCCCTATTTCCTCCCTTTGAGCGGCTCGTCAGCGTCGCCGTCAAACCTTGTAAAGGCCGCATTGTCCTCTATATGTTCCACGCTCTTTGAAACCGTCGAACAGCAAGTACTTCCCGCACCTCGTGAAGCGGTGCCCCGCAACGTCGCAGCCGGACCGGGTCATGAAGTGAACCCGCAATACTTTCCGCCATTCGTCGCCCCGGCGAAAGCTGGGCCCTCCGACAGTCTGGGAGAAAACCGAACAGCGCTATTGCAGGAGATGCCGGCGTACGCTGGCATTATGCCCCACAAGCCTCCTCCGCGCCGCGCACGCAAAGATGCGCCTCGCCTAAACTTCCTAAACTTAAGCGCTGCACAACCGCTGCAGCCCGCCAGAGCACTTCACGAGCCTAAACTTCCTAAACTTAAGCGGCGCGCAACTGCGCCCCGACGAGCCGTGCTGAAACACGCCGCAAGCCTAAGCTTCCTAAACTTAAGGCCGCCGGCCAGGCTCAAAACAGCGCGATCAGATAGGTAATCAGGTCCGCCGTGCCGCTGGCGCTCACCGGCAACACCAGCAGGATCAGCGCATAGATCAGGAACATCCGCGTCAGGAATCGCTCGCGCCGCCCCGGCGTCGCGGGCAACGGCCTTGGCGGCTCGGGCCGGGGCCAGACGCGATTCTCGTCGAAGAACATTGCCCGGCAGGGTGCCGCAGCGCTGCTGCCCGCGCAACCGCCCCTTGGGCCAGTGGATGGGAATGCGCGGCCGGCACCCCCCTGGGCGAGTTCAGTCCAGATTCGGCCGCAGATAGCGCGTTGCCAGTTCCTCGCTGATGCCGCGGCGGACTGCATAATCCTTCAGCTGGTCCTGCCCGACGCGCGCGACGCCGAAATATTCGGCTTGGGGGTGCCCGAAATAGAAGCCCGACACCGCCGCCGTCGGCAGCATTGCGAAGCTTTCGGTCAGGCTGATGCCGGTGCGCTTATGGGCATCGAGCAGCCGGAACAGGATCGGCTTCAGGCTGTGCTCGGGGCAGGCCGGATAGCCCGGCGCCGGGCGGATGCCGCGATACTGCTCGCGAACCAGTGCGTCGTTGTCGAGCTGCTCGCCCTCGGCATACCCCCACAGCGCGGTGCGGACGAACTTGTGGAGCCGCTCGGCAAAGGCTTCGGCGAGGCGGTCGGCCAGCGCCTTGAGCAGGATGTCCGAATAATCGTCGATCGCCGCCTTGAAGCGGGCGAGATGCGGCTCGATACCGTGGATCGAGACCGCGAAGCCGCCGATCCAGTCGCCGTCATGATCGATGAAGTCGGCCAGGCACATGTTCGCCCGGCCCTCGCGCTTGGCGATCTGCTGGCGCAGGAACGGCAGGCGGACATGTTCCTCGTCGGGCAGATGGACGATCACGTCGTCACCCTCGCGGCGGCACGGCCACAGCCCGGCAACGCCGCGCGCGGTGAGCCAGCGCTCGGCGATGATCTTGTCGAGCATCTTCTGCGCATCGGCGAACAGCGAGGTGGCGCTTTCGCCGACCACTTCGTCGGTCAGGATCGCCGGATAGTTGCCGGCCAGTTCCCAGGCGCGGAAAAAGGGCGTCCAGTCGATATAGTCGCGCAGGTCCTTCAGGTCCCAGTCGTCGAACGTATGGACGCCCGGCAGGCGCGGCTTGCCTGGCTTGAGGGACATGTCCGCCTCGAAGGCGTTGGCGCGCGCGTCTTCCAGTGGCAGCAGCTCGCTCTGCCCCTTGCCGGCACGGGCTGCACGGACATGCTCATACTCGTCCGCCACCTTGGTGACATACGGATCGCGCTGCGTATCGGAGACGAGCGCCGTCGCCACGCCCACCGCGCGGCTGGCGTCCAGCACATGCACCACCGGGCCGGTATAGGCCGGGTCGATGCGCAGCGCGGTGTGGACACGGCTGGTGGTCGCACCGCCGATCAGCAGCGGCATCGTCATGTTCGCGCGCTGCATTTCCTCGGCGACCGTCACCATCTCGTCGAGGCTGGGGGTGATCAGGCCGGACAGGCCGATCATGTCGGCATCGTTGTCGATCGCCGCCTGGAGGATGGTCGACCAGGGCACCATCACGCCCAGATCGACCACGTCGAAGCCGTTGCACTGGAGCACCACGCCGACGATGTTCTTGCCGATATCGTGCACATCGCCCTTCACCGTGGCGAGCACGATCTTGCCCTTGCCCTTGGCGCCTTCCTCCTTCTCCGCCTCGATATAGGGGAGCAGGTGGGCGACGGCCTTCTTCATCACGCGGGCGGACTTCACCACCTGCGGCAGGAACATCTTGCCCGATCCGAACAGGTCGCCGACGACGTTCATGCCGTCCATCAGCGGGCCCTCGATCACCTCGATCGGGCGCGCGAAGATCTGGCGGCATTCCTCGGTATCCTCGACGACATGCGCGTCGATGCCCTTGACCAGCGCATGCTCGAGCCGCTTGGCGACCGGCCAGCTGCGCCATTCGGCCGCCTGCTTCTCCGCCACCGCATCGGTGCCACGATACTTCTCGGCCAGCGCCACCAGGCGCTCGCCAGCATCGGGGTCGCGGTTGAGCACCACGTCCTCGCACGCCACGCGCAGCTCGGGATCGATCGCGTCATAGACGTCGAGCTGGCCGGCATTGACGATCGCCATGTCCATGCCCGCGGGGATCGCGTGGTAGAGGAACACGCTGTGCATCGCGCGGCGCACCGGCTCGTTGCCGCGGAAGCTGAACGACAGGTTCGACAGCCCGCCCGAGATATGGACGTGCGGGCAGCGCTTCTTGATCTCGCGGCACGCCTCGATGAAGTCGACGCCGTAATTATTGTGCTCCTCGATGCCCGTCGCCACCGCGAACACGTTGGGATCGAAGATGATGTCCTCGGGCGGGAAGCCGATGCCGGTGAGCAGCTTGTAGGCGCGCTCGCAGATCTCGACCTTGCGCTGCTGGGTGTCCGCCTGGCCGACCTCGTCGAACGCCATGACGACCACCGCGGCGCCGTACGCCATGCACTTGCGCGCATGGATGAGGAACGCCTCCTCGCCTTCCTTCATGCTGATCGAATTGACGATCGGCTTGCCCGAGACGCATTTGAGCCCCGCTTCGATCACCTCCCATTTGGAGCTGTCGATCATCACCGGTACGCGCGCGATGTCCGGCTCGGCGGCGATCAGCTTGAGGAAGGTGGTCATCGCCTCGACGGCGTCGAGCAGGCCCTCGTCCATGTTGACGTCGATCACCTGCGCGCCATTCTCGACCTGCTGGCGCGCGACTTCGACCGCGGCGGGATAGTCGCCGGCCATCACCAGCTTCTTGAAGCGGGCGGAGCCGGTGACGTTGGTGCGCTCGCCGATATTGACGAAGTTGGTGGAGGAAGGCGTGGTCATGATCTGGGTTCTTCTTCTCTCCCTCTCCCCATCGGGGAGAGGGCCGGGGAGAGGGGCAGTGTGTCGTGGATCGCGTGGGCAAGAAGGGCAGCGTTGTGCCCCTCTCCCAACCCTCTCGCCGGAGGGGAGAGGGCTATTACTCGGTCACGCCGCCATGGTGAACGGCTCGAGGCCCGCGAGCCGGGTCCGCACTTCGGGCGTGGGAATGCTGCGCGGGCTCAGCCCCTGCACCGCCTTGGCAATCGCGCCGATATGCGCGGGCGTCGAGCCGCAGCAGCCGCCGAGGATGTTCACCTGCCCGGCATCGGCCCATTCCTTGACGAGACCGGCGGTGGTCGCCGGCATCTCGTCATAGGCACCGAGCTCGTTGGGGAGGCCCGCGTTCGGATAGACCATGATCAGCGTGTCGCAGAGTGCCGACAGCGTCTTGACGTGCGGGCGGAGCTGCTCGGCGCCGAACGAGCAGTTGAGCCCGATCGTCACCGGTCTGGCATGGCGCACCGCGTGCCAGAACGCCTCGACCGTATGGCCCGAGAGGTTGCGGCCGGACAGGTCGGTCAGCGTCATCGACAGCATGATCGGCAGGTCGCGGCCAAGCGCCTCGCCCGCCTCGATCGCCGCCATGATGCCGGCCTTGGCGTTGAGCGTGTCGAACACCGTTTCGATCAGCACGAAGTCGATGCCGCCCTCGACCAGCGCATCGATCTGCTCGCGGTACACATCCTTGAGGTAATCGAAGTCGATCTCGCGATAGCCGGGATCGTTGACGTCCGGGCTCAGCGACAGCGTCTTGTTGGTCGGGCCCAGCGCGCCGGCGACGAAGCGTGGACGGCCGTCCTTGGCCTCGAACTCGTCGGCGATGCTGCGGGCGAGCTTCGCGCTCTCGATGTTGATCTCGCGGACCAGATGCTCGGCGCCGTAATCGGCCTGGCTGATCCGGTTGGCGGAGAAGGTGTTGGTCTCGGCGATGTCCGCCCCCGCCTCGAAATAGGCGCGGTGGATCGAGCCGGGCACCTCGGGCTTGGTCAGCGCGAGGATGTCGTTGTTGCCCTTCTGGTCATGGGCAAGGCCGAGAGTGCCCGCATAGGCGGCCTCGTCGAGCTTCCAGTTCTGGATCTCGGTGCCGAACGCGCCGTCGGTGATCAGGATGCGCTTGGCGGCTTCGGCCAGCAGTTTCTCGCGTGCAGTCATGGTCTTGTCCTTCGGTCTCCGCCTGCGCTCCCCTCCCGCTTGCGGGAGGGGTCGGGGGAGGGGCTGAAATCGATACGGTCCGGCGAAGAGGCGCCCATCCCCTCCCCTAGCCCCTCCCGCAAGCGGAAGGGGAATGAAGTTGGGTCAGGCCGCCGCCACCGCCGCCTGTTGCCGCGGGCGCAGGCCCAGCAGGTGGCAGATCGCGTAGCTCAGTTCGGCGCGGTTGAGCGTGTAGAAGTGGAACTGCCGCACGCCGCCCGCATAGAGCTTGCGGCAGAGTTCCGCCGCCAGCGTCGCCGCGACCAGCTGCCGCGCGCCCGGGTGCTCGTCGAGCCCCTCGAACAGCTTCTCCATCCAGGCCGGCACGTCGGTGCCGCACATGGCGGACATCTTCACCACGCTGGCATAGTTCATCACCGGCATGATGCCCGGCACGATCTCGGCATCGATCCCCGCCGCCGCCGCGCGGTCGCGGAAGCGCAGGAAGGTCTCGGCCTCGAAGAAGAACTGGGTGATCGCGCGGTTGGCACCGGCATCGATCTTGCGCTTGAGATTGTCGAGATCGGCCTCGGGGCTCGGCGAATCCGGATGGCATTCGGGATAGGCGCTCACCGAAATCTCGAACGGATGCAGCCGGCGCAGGCCCGCGACCAGGTCCGCCGCATTCTCATAGCCGCCGGGATGGGTGCGGTACTTCTCGCCGGCGCGGGGCGGATCGCCGCGAAGGGCCACGATATGCCGCACGCCCGCCGCCCAATATTCCTCGGCGATCTGGTCGATCTCCTCGCGCGTCGCCTCGACGCAGGTGAGATGCGCGGCGGCGGCCAGCGGCGTCTCGCGCGCGATCTTCGAGACCGTGGCGTGGGTGCGCTCGCGCGTCGTGCCGCCGGCGCCATAGGTGACGCTCACGAAACGCGGCCCGAGCGGCGACAGCGTCTCGATCGAGGCCCAAAGCGTCTCTTCCATCTTCTCGGTCTTGGGCGGGAAGAATTCGAAGCTCACCGCCACATCGCCCGCCACGTCGGCGAACAGGGGCGGTGCCATGGGGTCTACGATACTCATGCCGCCTTCACCTTTTCCACGCTCTCCCCGGTCTTGCGACCGAGCCATAATTTCACCGTCAGCGCACCGCCTTCCAGCGTCTGCACCTGCACCGGGGCGAGCCCGGCGCGATCGAACCAGCCGAGCATCTGCTCGTCCGAAAATCCCAGTCGCGCATGCGCATCGCGGGTGCGCAGTTCCTCGCGCTCGTGCGGCGCGAAATCGACGATCAGCAGCCGCCCGCCGGGGCCGAGCACCCGTGCTGCCTCGCCGATCGCCGCTGCCGGTTGCTGCGCGAAGTGGAGCACATGATGCAATATAGCAGTATCTGCGGTCCCGTCCGCCAGCGGCAACGCATAGAGATCGGCCTGGCGTAACTCGGCATGAGCAAGATCCGCCAGCTTGGCACGCGCTAGCCGCAGCATTTCGGACGAGCGATCGATGCCCAGCGCCTGGGCCGATCGCGGCCCGAACAACTCGAGCATCCGCCCCGTGCCCGTGCCGATGTCGACCAGGCTGCCGAGTGAGCCTTCACCCAACGCGATCGCCATCGCGGCTTCGACTTCGCTGTCCGCGACGTGCAGCGAACGGATCGCATCCCATTGATCGGCATTCGCCTCAAACCATGCCTCGGCAGCCGCGGCACGATCGGCACGCACCGCCGCGAGCCGGGCCTGGTCGGCGATTACCCAGGGATCGCCCGCCAGTTCCCAGGCGTCCAGCGCTGCAAGCACCGGCGCCGTGATCCCCCGCCGGCCCAGCGCCACGAACACCCAGCTGCCTTCCTTGCGCCGCTCAACCACGCCGGCGTCGCAGAGGATTTTCACATGACGCGAAACCCGCGGCTGGCTTTGCCCCAGCACCTGCGCCAACTCGCCCACGCTCAATTCCATGGCCCGCAACAATGCGACGATCCGCAGCCGGGTCGAATCCGCGAGCGCGCGGAAGATGGTGAGGGGCTCTGTCATGGGCGGCTTATAGATATAAAGATATCTTTATATCAGGTCAACGCATCGCTGCGCGGTTGCGTGCGTTTGCGCCTGTGGCTAGCCCCGACACCTCTCCCCGTGAAGGAACCCACATCCATGCGCAAGCTTCTCCTCCTCCCCGTCGCCGCGTTTGCCCTTGCCGGCCTTTCCGCCTGTGGCGGCAACGCGCAGAACGAAGCCGCAGAAGCCAATGAGGCAATGGTTGGCGACAGCAACACGATGGGCGAAGCGGTGGCAGACGTGAACGCGGCCGAAGATGCTGCCTTCACCGATGCCGAGAACGCCTATGCCACCAATGCGACGACCATTGGCAACGAGATCGTCGACTAAGGCGTTTGTGCAGCCTTCCCTCTTCTCGGAGCATCGCCATGCCGCATCTTCGCCCGCTGGGCGCCTCGGGCCTGGATATCTCGCCGCTGGTTCTCGGAGGCAACGTCTTCGGCTGGACCGTCGACAAGGCGAGGGGCTTTCGGATCCTCGATCGCTTCGCCGAGCGCGGCGGGGTGATGATCGACACCGCCGACGTCTATTCGGCCTGGGTCTCTGGCCATAGCGGTGGCGAATCGGAAAGCCTGATCGGCGAATGGCTGCGCACGTCCGGCAAACGCGACCAGGTGCTGATCGCCACCAAGGTGGGCATGCTACCGGGCGATGGCGGCGAAAAGCTGGCGCCCGCTCGCATCGCCGCCGCGGCCGAGGCCTCGCTCCGGCGGCTCGGCGTGGAGACGATCGACGTCTACTTCGCGCACCAGGATGATGAGAGCGTGCCGCAGGAGGAGTATCTCGCCGCATTCGGCACGCTGCTCGATGCCGGCAAGATCCGCGTGCTAGGCGCTTCCAACTTCCATGCGATGCGGCTGAAGTCGGCGCTCGACATTGCCGCCAGGGAAGGCCTGCCGCATATTCGCGTGCTCCAGCCTGAATATAATCTGGTCCGCCGGCACAAGTTCGAAGGCGAGTTGCAGGATCTGTGCATCACCCAGAATATCGGGGTGGTTCCCTATTACGGGCTCGCCTCGGGCTTCCTAACCGGCAAGTACCGCAGCGAGGCCGACCTGGGTAAGAGCGTGCGCGGCGCCGGCATGGCCAAGCTGCTCGCCGGCAGGGGCGGCCCGGTGCTGGCGGCGATGGATGCGGTTGCAGCGGAGACCGGCGCCAGCCTGGCCCAGATTGCCCTCGCCTGGGTGACGGCGCAGGACGGTATCACCGCGCCGATCGCCAGCGCCACCAGCGTGGAGCAGCTCGACGAGTTGATCGGAGCCTGGGATCTCGAACTCAGCCGCGACCAGCTCGATCGCCTGACTGCCGCCGGGGCCTGATGACCGCAGCAGACCTGATCGATCGTATCGTCGCCCAACTCGTCCGCCGCCACGGCGGAACCGTGCGCCGTTGGAAAACGGTGCTGGGCAAGGTGCGCGTCTATGACGCCGAGACGCACCCGCATTGCAACTGGTCGCTGGCCCCCAGCGGGGCGGCGGGCGACGTCGCGGCGGTGGAGAAGCTGCTCGACGAGCTGCGGATCACCTATCCGATCGTCGCCAGCTGAAACCTTGCACCGTCATCCCGGCGATAGCCGGGATCCATTGGGGGCAACGTTGCGGCTCTTGCTGAAGCCGAGAGGCGACTGGATCCCCGCTTTCGCCGGGATGACAAAGGCAAAGAAGGGCGGAGCACGTGGTGCCCCGCCCTTCTTCATCCTCTCCCGGCAGCGATTAGATCCCGACCTTCAGCGTCAGAAAGAACTGCTGCGGCGCGCCGACCATCAGCGTCTGGTTGTCGCCGCTGTTGCCGAACCCGTTGGTACCGATCGTCGAGATGTACTTCTTGTCGAACAGGTTGGTGACGTTGCCCTGCAGTTCGAGCTTCCGGCCGCCCAGGTCGAACGCGTAGCCGAGCGTCGCATCCACCACCACGCGGCCGTCCACGAACTGGTCGTTGGTATAGGTGAAGTAGCGCTTGCTCATGTAGTTCGCGCCGACGCGGGCGTTGAAGCCCTGGCCCGACCAGGTAACTTCGCCCTTCAGCATGTGCTTGGGCGAATCCACCACTGTCTTACCCTTGGTGGGGATCACCGCCGTGGCGGTGCGGACATCGTCGCGATAGGTCGAGTCGTTGTAGCTGTACGAGGCGAACAGCCCGAAGCCCATCGGCAGGCGCACGTCGCCAGTCGCCTCGACGCCGATCGAGCGCGCATCGCCGACATTCTGCAGGATCGCCGGGTTGCCGACGATGCCGGCGCTGGTCGTCACCGCCAGCAGGCGGTTGCGGAAGTTGACGTAATACCCAGCCAGCGAGCCGGTGAAGATGCCGCTCCGATAGCGGCCGCCGACTTCATAGGTGTCCGATGCTTCGGGCTTGAGCTTGGTCGCACCGCTGTTGAGCGCGTTGAAGCCGGCCTGGGTCGTCGCGAACGGGCCGCTGGTCGCCGCCGACACGAAGGCGCGGGTCACCTGGGTGAAGCCGGCGAACAGCTCGGCATTGTCGTTCACCCGGTAGTTGAGGCCGGCATGCGGCTGGAACCAGTCGGTCACCTTGATCCGGCCGCCGGCGAGCCCGCCCGCGACGATCGGCGTCGCATGGTTGGTGACGGCGAAGCCCTTCCAGCCCAGATTCGCGGTCAGCGCGCCCAGCTCGATCTTGTCCTGCACGAAATACTGGACGGTG
Source organism: Sphingomonas sp. HT-1 (assembly GCF_048568905.1). Taxonomy (GTDB): domain Bacteria; phylum Pseudomonadota; class Alphaproteobacteria; order Sphingomonadales; family Sphingomonadaceae; genus Sphingomonas. The sequence continues at coordinate 2,297,273 of NZ_CP183770.1, forward strand.
TCGGTCTGGTACTTCCAGTACCACTGGGTGGCGAACGGGTTGCTCTGGAAGGTCAGGCTGTCGCGGCCCGGGTTGGTGCGGCTGTCCAGCGCGTAGAAGCGGCGCGCCTGGCGGAAATCGTTGCGCTCGTACCACCCGCCGACGGTCACGTCGTTAAAGCCGAGCTTGGTGCCGATATTGCCGAACACGCCGCCGCGGCGGATGTCATATTCGGTGGTGCGCAGCGACATCGGCACGCCGTTGGGCGAGGCGACGTACGGCGTGTACCACAGGCCCTGGCCATGGTTGTTGTGGAAATAGCCCTTCAGCACGCCGTGGACCGCCGAGCCGCCGGTCGTCTCCAGGCCCGCCGAGGCGAGATAGTCGCGGCGCAGGCCCGCGGCGTTGTAATAGGCGTCGTCCGGGTTGAGGAACGGCGCCGGATACACCTTGCCGGCACCCGGATTGGTCGGCGTCACGCCGGTATAGCCGTTGTTGGCGCCGATGTCCGAGACCAGGATCGCCTTGGCATAGTCGTTCGAGATATTGTCCCAGTTGTAGCCGAGACGCTTGATCATATCGAGCGACATGTCCTGATAGTCGTTCTCGCGACGATCGGAGAAGTCGAACGTGCCGACCGCGCGCAGCTCCGGCGTGATCGGGGTGACGATCTTGCCATTGACCTGGTTGATGCGCTGCGCACCCCAGCCCTTCCACTTGTCGGTATCCGAGTGGAGGTAGGAGAGATAGGCGCGGGTGCCGCCCGGGGTGAGCTCACCGAAATCGAGCCGACCGAAGACGCGCCAGAAATTGTCGCTGCCGCCGGTGGCGTTGACGTCGATGCCGAGCTTCTCCTTGGGGTCGCTCGACAGGAATTCGAGCGTGCCGCCGAGATTGTTGGTCGCCTGGGTATCGATCCCGCCCGAGCCCTGCGACACGCGTGTCTCGGCGATGTTCTCGCTGATGATCGCGCGGCTGATGTGCAGGCCGTTGACGTTGCCGTAGCTGGCATCGCCGAGCGGGACGCCGTCCAGCGTGAAGCCCAGCTGGTTCTGGTTGAAGCTGCGGATCGACACGCGCTGCGCCCATTCATAGGCGCCGAACGGATCGGCGCCCTGGAAGTTGACGCCCGGCAGCTTCTCGATCGCCTTGAGCGGGCTGGTGCCCGGCGCGAGTAGTGCGATGTCGGCCTGAGTCAGCGTCTGGATCTGGCGGGTCTCGCCCTTGCCGATCACAACGATGTCGTCGGCGCCGCTCTGCGGCTGGGTGTCGTCGATCAGCGTGGCGGTGGGCGCCGTCTGCGCGAAGGCCGCGCCGGCAGTGAACAGCGACGTGCCGGCGAGCAGCCCGGCGGCAAGCATACGGATGCGCATGCGCATGATCCCCTTGGGAAAGCACCAGGCCCCTCGCCCGTGCTGGGCCGCCGCTAGCCGTGCCGCGTTGCAACATTCGATAGTTAACGCTTCATTCTCGGGACTCCATCGTGACATCTCCGTGACGTTTGGATTTACGCTTCGGAAAAGTCCGGATTTCCCGTTGTCGACCGCTGCCGCACTACGATAGCCATGACGCATCTCGCCCCTCTTGTGTTGCCCAATTGCAACACTATCTGCTGGTCACACGCGAACAGGGATCAGGCATGAACCTCGAAAAATTCACCGACCGCGCCAAGGGCTTCCTGCAATCGGCGCAGACCGTGGCGATCCGCATGAACCATCAGCGGATCAGCCCGGAACATCTTCTGAAGGCACTGCTCGAAGACGAGCAGGGCATGGCCAGCGGCCTGATCCAGGCGGCCGGCGGTGACGCCAAGCGCGCGCTGAGTGAGACCGATCTTGCCCTGTCGAAGATCCCCGCCGTCAGCGGCTCGGGCGCGCAGTCGACGCCCGGGCTCGACAACGATCTTGTCCGCGTGCTCGACCAGGCCGAGACGATCGCCCAGAAGTCCGGCGACTCCTACGTCACCGTCGAGCGGCTGCTGGTCGCGCTGGCGCTGAGCCTCAACACCGCCGCCGGCAAGGCGCTGCAGGCCGCGAATGCCAAGCCCGAGGCGCTCAACACCGCGATCAACAGCATGCGCGGCGGCCGCACCGCCGACACCGCCTCGGCCGAGGACCGCTACGACGCGCTCAAGAAGTTCGCCCGCGACCTGACCGAGGCGGCGCGCGCCGGCAAGCTCGATCCCGTCATCGGCCGCGACGAGGAAATCCGCCGCACCATCCAGATCCTCGCTCGCCGCACCAAGAACAATCCGGTGCTGATCGGCGAGCCCGGCGTCGGCAAGACCGCGATCGCCGAGGGCCTCGCGCTGCGCATCGCCAATGGCGACGTGCCCGATACGCTGAAGGATCGCACGCTGATGGCGCTCGATATGGGCAGCCTGATCGCGGGTGCCAAATATCGCGGCGAATTCGAGGAGCGGCTGAAAGGCGTGCTCGACGAGGTGAAGGGCGCCGAGGGCCAGATCGTGCTGTTCATCGACGAGATGCACACGCTGATCGGCGCAGGGAAAGCCGAGGGCGCGATGGACGCCGGCAACCTGCTCAAGCCCGCGCTCGCCCGCGGCGAACTGCACTGCATCGGCGCGACCACGCTCGACGAATATCAGAAGCATGTCGAGAAGGACCCCGCGCTCCAGCGGCGGTTCCAGCCGGTGTTCGTCGGCGAGCCCACGGTCGAGGACACGATCTCGATCCTGCGCGGGCTCAAGGAGAAGTACGAGCTGCACCACGGCGTGCGGATCACCGATGCGGCGATCGTTGCGGCGGCGACGCTCTCCAACCGCTACATCGCCGACCGCTTCCTGCCCGACAAGGCGATCGACCTGATGGACGAGGCCGCCAGCCGCATCCGCATGGAGGTGGAATCCAAGCCCGAGGAGATCGAGTCGCTCGATCGGCGGATCATCCAGCTCAAGATCGAACGCGAGGCGCTGAAGCGCGAGACCGACGAGGCCTCGCGCGACCGGCTAGCGACGTTGGAGGAGGACCTCGCCAATCTCGAGGAGCAGTCGGCCGGGCTGACCACGCGCTGGCAGGCGGAGAAGGACAAGATCAACGCCGAGGCCGTGCTGAAGGCACAGCTCGATCAGGCAAGGATCGAGCTTGACCAGGCGCAGCGCGCGGGCGACCTCGCGCGTGCAGGCGAATTGTCCTATGGCGTGATCCCGCAGCTCACCCGCCAGCTCGACGAAGCACAGAACGTCACCAAGGGCGCGATGCTGCGCGAGGAAGTGACGGCCGACGACATTGCCGGGGTGGTCGCGCGCTGGACCGGCATCCCGATGGAGCGGATGCTGGAGGGCGAGCGCGAGAAGCTGCTCCACATGGAGGAGCAGCTCGGCAAGCGGGTGATCGGCCAGGCCGATGCGGTGAAGGCGGTCTCCACCGCCGTGCGCCGCAGCCGCGCGGGCCTGCAGGATCCGAACCGGCCGCTGGGCAGCTTCCTGTTTCTCGGGCCCACGGGCGTGGGCAAGACCGAGCTGACCAAGGCGCTCGCCGAATTCCTGTTCGACGATCCCAACGCGATGGTGCGCATCGACATGAGCGAGTTCATGGAGAAGCACGCGGTCGCGCGGCTGATCGGCGCCCCTCCGGGCTATGTCGGCTATGAGGAAGGCGGCGTGCTCACCGAGGCGGTGCGACGCAGGCCGTATCAGGTGGTGCTGTTCGACGAGGTGGAGAAGGCGCACAACGACGTGTTCAACATCCTCCTCCAGGTGCTCGACGACGGTCGCCTGACCGACGGGCAGGGCCGCACGGTGGACTTCTCGAACACGATCGTGATCCTCACCTCGAACCTGGGCAGCCAGTATCTCACCAACCTGGCCGACGGACATCCGGTGGAGGAGGTGGAGCCGCAGGTGATGGAGGTGGTGCGGGCGCATTTCCGCCCCGAATTCCTCAACCGTCTGGACGAGATCATCTTGTTCCACCGGCTGGGCGCGGACCACATGGCGCCGATCGTCGACATCCAGGTCGGCCGCGTGGCCAAGCTGCTCAAGGACCGCAAGGTGGGCATCGACCTGTCGCCGGCGGCGCGGGAATGGCTTGGCCGCGTGGGCTATGATCCGGTGTACGGCGCGCGTCCGCTCAAGCGCGCCGTGCAGAAGTACCTGCAGGATCCGCTCGCCGACCTGATCCTGCGCGGTGCGGTGAAGGACGGATCGACCGTGCATGTCGACGAAGGCGACGGAGCCTTGGCGCTGCGCGTCGATTGATCTGCGGGAGGAGGGGCGGCCATCGCCCCTCCTCCCGCCCGGTACTCTAGACGATCAGCAGCCTGCTTGCGGCTGGCAGCTTCCAGTCTGCACGCGCTCGATATTCTGACGGTCCGCTTGACGAAGTTCAGCCCATTGCGCGCGCGTGTGGCAGACCTTGCGAGTCTGCAGCCGGCTCCCCAGAACCTCTTCCTTCACACAAACCATCTCGTTTGGATCGCGCGCAGCGCGCGATGACTTCTCAGGCGGTTTCGTAGCCGGGTCCGGTTGCTGCTGCGCTGTAGCCGTCCCGATCCACAGCAGCCCCAGCAGCGCAGCGCACCCCCAAGCGAGACGATTGTTGTTCACGCCGAATCCTCCTGCTCTGCCCACTAGGCATCGATCGAATTGCCGATGTATGCTATAGCTTGTAGCCGAATTTCGTCACCCAAGGCGCAATTTTCGGGAAGATCGGCGCAAGGTGATCCCGGTAGCGATGCCACCGTCCCGCCGCCCGCTGATAGATGGGCTCCGTCACCTGCGAATAGCTTGCCGTGGTGATAAGGCCGCGTTCGCGCGCGGTCCGTTGATGGTCAAGCGCCGCAGCCGTCCACGAAAGGTCCAGCCAGTCGAAAAGCGGGCGAACTTCTGCTTCCACGTCTTGCACCAGACGCTCATAGACGATCGTCCGCACCGGCACGTCGAACAGCAGCTGCGCCCGCTCCCAGTGCGCAAAGCTCGCATCATAAAAGTCCGCAGCATCCTCCAGCCGCAGGAAATTGGACATCGCTCGGTTGAGCCGGAAGTTGCTCATCAAGCAGCTCAGCAACACATCGCATGGGTGGCGCAGCGCCAGGATGATCCGGGCTTTTGGGAAAAGCCGGCGGATCAACGGCACTTTGTATAGATAGAGCGGCGACTTATCGACCAGCATCCGACCTGAAGGCAGCGCGGTGTACCGCGCCACTTCCGAGAAATAGTGTGCGCGCGCTGCATCGATGGCTGCTTCGTCCATCGCCGCCAGCGCATCCATTCCGCCGATAGCATCCTCCACGACGTTCAGCGCTGGCTTTTCCTCCAGTACCACCGTCTCCGGATGGCCCATGAGGATCGTGTCCAGTAACGTCGTACCGGAACGCGGAAAGCCTAGGAGAAAGACTGGATCCTGCCCTGCGAACACAGGATCCCGCGTCCAGCCGTTCACCCACGCAGGCGTCATTCTGCCAATTTCGCTGCGCACCTGCGTTCGTAGCGCTTCCGCACGCAGCAACGGCGCCGACTCATGCGCGGCATGGCGCCGCCCGGTTTCCTCAATCCAGTAGAAAGCCTCGTCCGTCCGGCCCAGGCGATCCAGGACCGTCGCCCGCAAATGTGCGGTACGTTCGGGCTCTATGTCAGCTGGAACAAGCTCCAGGCAGCCGAGCGCTTCCTGAAATCGATCAGCGCGACGATGATCGAGCGCAGCCAGGAACGCTCGAGTCCCTGCGTCGATTCCGTTCGCTTCCGCGCGAGCGGCAAGCGGGGCCAGGTCCTCGCCCCGATTGTGGTGTTCGTAATGGATCGCGAGCCCGAGATAAGCGAGTTGCTCATTTGGCCGATGCTCCAGGACGCGGAGATAGGCCTGTTCCGCCTTCTCCGTTTCCATCATGATTCCGTATTCAATCGCCAGCTTGAGCTGGATGGCCATGTCGGCCGGGTCGCGTATCGCGGCAGCTTCCAGCGCTTCCAAGGCAGGCTCATGACGGGCCTGCTCCTTCAACACGATATAGAGTTCGTGGAGCGGCCTGGCATCCTGCGGAAAATCACGCGCCGCGTCCCGCAACGTCGTTTCCGCATCGTCGCCCCGCCCAGCGGCGCGATAGGTGAGCGCAAGGTTGATCCGGGTCGGTGCCGCGGCAGGATCCGTGGCGACCGCACGTTCAAGGACGGCGATTGCTCCATCCAGATCACCGATGGCAGCGCGGGCATTGCCAAGATTGTTGAGACTATCGACATCGTTCGGCACGCGCGCGATGACGAATGCATAGGCTTCCACCGCCTCCTCAAATCGCGACAGGGACTGTGCCAGGAAACCGCGATATCGCGCGATCCGCAGGGAGGGGTCAGCCGTGGCACGCGCCATCGTTGCGATATCGAGTGCATCGGCATGGTTACCGCGATCGATTTCGATCGCGATGCGATTGCAGGCTATGGTCACATCGTCGGGCCGCAGTTGCGCGGCTTCCGCCAGATGGACCGCTGCCGTCTCCAGCGCGCCACGGCGAGCGCAGACCATGCCTAGGAATGCCCGGAGCGGCGCCGCATCGCTGCTCCCCGCCAGCGCCGCCTCCGCCAGCGCTTGAGCGCCGAGAAGATCGCCCGCTTGCGCAAGCCGCACCGCTTGGCTGAGCGCGGAGGGTTCGGATGCAGGTGAGGAAGAGGCTGATTTCATGGCAGAGCTTGTGCGCCGTTCGGCTGGGGTAAAACAAGAGGGGCGGCCGGCAGAAAGCCGACCGCCCCCAATGGATCTTAAGTCGCTCGCCTCAGAAGTTGAGCGTTACGCCGGCGAACAGATAGCGACCAAGCGCATCGTAGGTAGCCGGATAGGTGTTGCCGTTGCAGGGCCCGGTGGGGCACTGGTTCGAGCCTGCACGGCCGGCGTTGCCGGACGTCACAAGCGGCGGCTCCAGATCGAACAGGTTGTTCACGCCGAGACGGAACGTGTACGACTTCCCGATCTGGAAGCTGCTCATCAGGTCGATATAGTTATACGGCTTGAGGCGGCTGCCCGGATCGAAGACGAACGCACCCTTCAGCGCTTCGTCTGGGCTGGTTGCCTGCGAGTGGATCGCGCCGATGTAGCGCCACTGCGCCGAAATGCCGACGCTCTGGTTCACCTGCCAGCTAGCACGCAGCTTGTGCCGCCACTTGGGCAACGGCGCACCCGCATTCGTCGTGCCGCCGATGCTGCAGGTCGAACCGTAGTAACCTGCGCAGTCATACGGCTTGCTCAGGCCGTTATTGACACGATAGCTGTCCAGATACGTGCCTTGCATGTTGAACGACAGCCGGCCCAACGACCCTAGCCCAACAGCATAGCTTGCACCGACCTCGATACCCTTGGTCTGCAGTTCACCGACATTGTTCGGCAGATCCGAAACATAGCCGCCCGGCGTCAGCCAAAGCGAGCCTGCCGCATCACGACGCACGAGGGCGCACGATGCGGGCGTAAAGGTAGCCGTCGCCGTTGCGCAATCCTGCAGGATCGCGTCCTGGCCGAACGCACGAATCGCGTTCTTGATCTTGATGTCGAAGTAATCGACCGTGACCGCCAGGCTACGAAGGAAGCTGGGCTGGAAGACGAGACCAGCCGTCTTCGTGGTCGCCACTTCCGGCTGCAGGTTCGGATTGCCACCAATCAGACCGTTATACTGACCGGCCGGATTGCCGGTGACACCCTGACCGACGGCGATGCCCTGTGCGCGACAGCCGTAATTGGTCGCCGTGATTGGGCCGATATCGGCACACGGATCGACCGAGCCGTTCAGCCCCACCGTCGCCGTCGAGAACAGCTCCTGCAGATTGGGCGCCCGCACCGCGCGGTTGTAGGTACCGCGGAGCCGGATGTCGGAAACCGGCGCGAACTCAACACCAACCTTGTAGGTATCGGTGTCGAACTTGTTGTCTCGGCTCGTCTTGTACGAAGAACGACGATAGCCGGCGTTGATTGCCAAAGATTCGATGAAGCCGTTCTGAACGATCGGTATCTGCGTTTCACCGAAAAACTCATAGACGCGGAAGTTGCCGGAGATCGGCAGGGTCCTGCCGCCCTGGCCGGTCAGATCGCCGGCTTGGAAGGCGCTGTCGGTCTGCAGGTCCAGCGACGAGCGACGCCATTCGACGCCCAAGTTCACGCCGATTCCGTCAGTGGCCCAGGGAAGCCGTGCACCATATTGGCCGAGATCGCCGGTGAACGAGACGTTCGCCACCTGCTCCGTGGTGTTGCCGCGCTGAAAACCGGTGGCAGAAAGATAGGCAACCGACTCAGCACTGGCCTGACCCGGTCCCGCGAAGACGTTGTAGGGCACGCACGCAGCGTCGCTGCCGTCGAGCACGGAGCGGCAGATCGGATTGATGCCAGCCACGCGCGGGTCGTCGACTACATCTAGTGCGCGGGTCAGCCGTGCAACCGAAAACTCGTTCAGATAGGTCTGCGAATAGTTCACCCGACCATATTGGTAGGAGGCGTCATAGCTCCACACCGGGGATAGGTCGCCCTTGGCGCCGATCACGCCACGGAAATTGGTGTGTTGCAGGTCCGCCTGGCGGGGCCCACCCTCGGTGTTGCGGCGCAGCAACTGCATGAAAGCGCGGTTATAAGGCGTGCCAGTCCGTGGATCGAAGAAGGTGAGCGCCGGCGCGCTGGGGTTCGGGTTGTAGGGCGCGGCAGCTGCCAGGGGGAAATCGCCCAGGAAGCCGTTGATCAGGTTGCCCGAAGCGCAGATGACCGAGCGCTGTGCCGCGCTCAGCAGCGGGTTGTCGCAGTTCACCGTGAGTGTGTTACCGAAATCGCCCGACGGCGCGATCTGCGCCACCGTACGATCGTCCATGAACATGAACTCAAGATACGGCTTGAACGAGTCCGCAACTTCATAATTGATGAAAGCACCAGCGGTAAATCGTTCGTCTGGCCGCTGAAAATAGTTAGTCGGGGCGAAGTTAAAGCGGGTAGTCGTATTTTCGAACCCGCCGTTTGGCATGAAAGTATAGACAGTCGACGAGCTGGTGTTGAGCCGCGGATCGAAAAGAATCGCCGTGCCGTTACCCGAGGTCAGCGAACCGCCGCACTGCGGACGGCCGGCGCCGGTGTTCTGGATCGTGCAGGCGCTGTAATCGCGCCGGGCCTGCGTTACGGCGTTGACCTTACGATAGCCGAAATAGGCCATTGCATGGCCGCCATCTCCCAACTTCGTGCCGAACGCGACCGTTCCGTCGAACGCACCACCATCGACGACACTGCCGGTCGGATAGTCAAAACCGCTCTGTCCGGCCGCAGTGCGCGCGTCCAGCAGCGGCGGCGTAACCTTATTCCGGTTGCCGTGCTGGTACACGCTGTATTGACCATCGATCCGGAACCCTTCGAAATCGGTATCCAGGATGAAGTTGACGACGCCGGCAACGGCGTCGGCGCCATAGGTGGACGAAGCGCCACCAGTCAGCACTTCAACGCGCTTCACCATAGCGGCAGGGATGATGTTGATGTCAGCAGCAGAGCCACCGCCAGGGCCGGGGGTACCCGGCATGAGCCGGCGGCCATTGACCAGGGTCAGGGTGCGGGCGGTACCCAAACCGCGCAAGTCGACCGTGGCGGTACCAGTGGCGCCGTTGGCGAGCGAACTCGCTTGGCTGGCCGCGACGGACGGCAACGAGTTCAGAAGATCTTCAACGCGGGTCGTTCCCTGCGCCTTGATGTCTTCGCTCGAGACGACCGTAACCGGCGCAGTGGACGTCAGATTGGGCTGCGGAATGCGCGATCCGGTAACGACGATTTCCTGCGAACCTTGCGCGGCGTCGTCGGTCTGCGGAACCGTATCCTGGGCAAGAGCCGGCGATGCCGTCAGCACGCCTGCCAGGACGAAAGCCGACAAGGCAATCCCCCCCCGGAGCTTCACTTGCATGTTCTTCATGAGATTCCCTCTTTGCCCGGCGATGTTGGTGCATGGGCACACATGCCGGATTACTCCCCGCACCGCTCACTTCGGCTGAAATGGCGGAGCTTGGCACGAGAGAAGCAGTTGCAAGCCTCTTCTGTAAACTGGCCGCAGTCATGTTTCCGCAATGTTTCGACAGAGTGTAGCTGAAACACCACACCTGTGAATGAATATTTCAGCAAACATTTCACTTTTGGTATATTATATTAGACTGCAGGTCAGCTGGTAAGATTTTTAGGCACGTAAGTTTCCATTAATAGCACGGAAACTAAATTGCTGGCCTGACAGAAGGACCAGCCTGCATGCAAGCGATGCGGCGCGGAAGTTGCCTTGTCGTAGCTCTCGGCGGAATTGGGCGCTCCACTTAATAAGCACGGCCGTTTTTTGGCATGGGGATAAGCTCAGACCATAAAAACGAGAACGCCGCGCCCTTGCTGGAAGGGCGCGGCGCTGAAGTTTCCATATTCGGCGGCGTTAGAAGCTGAACTTCGCTCCCGCGCGGAACATGCGGCCATAGACGCCATTCCCTGCCTGAACAGGGTTGTACAGGTACGCGCCATAGGTCGCCGGATCCACGCCCGGCATGCGATCGAACAGATTGAGGATCGTGCCGTACACGGTGACCCGATCGTTCACGTTGACCGCAGCGTTGAGGTCGAAGGTGGTGTAGCTCTTCACGCGGCATCCATTGAACCAGCTCGGCTTCAGACCGCAATCGGCATAGGCATTGTCTTGGTCCATCGCCGAAAGGTCGTAGCCGGACGTGTAGTTCACCGTGCCCGACAGCGTGAATTGCCGGAAGCTGAACGTGTTCTGCCAGTTGCCGTGCCAGCGGAAGGTGCCGCTGCCTGCGGTAAGGTTATAATTGCCGAGCGTATCGACATAGGTCTGGCGCGTGCCATCCGGCAACGTGGTGCTCAGCTCCAGCTGCAGCGTCGCATCCAGGTTGCTGGTCCAGGCGACCTCGCCGAACTGCTTCTGCACGTTCATGCCGAAGTCAATGCCTTCGGACTTGATCGTGTTCGCATTGACGAAGCTCGAGCGAACGAACGCGATGCGCGGCGTGGCGTTGGGGAACGCCGGATCGGGGGAGTCCGCGATTACCTCGTATCCGGCGGGGATTTGCTGGCCGGTGTAATAGGCGGTCAGCGCCGGACCGGCAGGAAGCGTGGTGATCGCGCCGGTCTTCTTGATGTTGAAGTAATCGACGGTGAACGACACGCCGCGAACCGGCTCGAAATACACGCCGGCCGTCCAACTGCGCGACTTCTCCGGCTTCAGATCCGGCGTCGCCAGCGTCGTCGAGCCATAGCTGCCCGACCGAATATAGGTGGGGCACGACGCGAAGGTCGCGACGGTGCAGCCATATTGCGCGAGATAGGTGTCGTTGAAGTTTGACGGACCGTTCGTGACATAGCCCGTCGTCGGCAACGCGTTCGCTTCCGCGAAGCTTGGGATGCGGAAGCCGCGCGACCAGGTGCCGCGCACCGTGATCTGGCGGATCGGCGTCAGCTTGGCGCCGACCTTAGGCGAGAAATAGCTCTGCCCGGTGGAGTAATGGTCGTACCGGCCGGAGAGGTTGACGTCGAGAATCGACAGGATCGGCGCATTCACTTCGCCGAATGCCGACGAGACGGTCCGATGTCCTTCCGTACCGAAGGCGTTCAGACGGAAATAGCGCTGAGTCGGGCCATTGAAGTCGGTGTTCGCGCTGGGCGAATCCACGGCTTCGTAGAAGATCGATCCACCGAAGCCGACGTTGAGCGGGCCACCCGGCAGGTCCATCACGGCCTTCTTGAACGAAACCTGTGCCTGGTAGAGATCCGACGAAGCGTTGGTGACGTTCTCCGGCATCAGATAGTTCATCACCGCCGCGCTGTTCGCCGACGGGTTGACGAAATTGTACGTGCCGTCGGCGATCACATCGAGCAGGTGCTGGATGTAGACATAGCCGTTCTGTTCACGCTTCAGATCGCTGTGCATTGCGGTCGCGTCGAACTGATAATCCCAGCCGAACACCTGACCGGTCACACCGGCAGCGGCGCGGTAGACGCGGCTGCGCGTGCGATCCTGTTCGATCGAGTTGGGAAGACCGCCCACCAGCAGCGCCGTGTCGCCCGACGCCGCGAACGGATTGTTGGGATTCAGGCGGCCGTCGGCGGCCGTGGCGCAATTCACCCGTGCGGCACAGACATAGACCGGCAGCGTCAGCGGCTGCGATCCCGCCGCAAAGCGTGCCGCATCAGAGCGGGTCGAATATTGCGGATAGAAGACGCCGGTCGGCGCATGGGCATAGATGGTGGACGGGGTGCCCGAATAGCTGCTGGTCGCCTGCTGGAAGTTCAACGCCAGATATGCCTGGGTTTCGTCGTTCAGATTGGCGGTGAAACGCGCGGAGCCGCCGAAGCGCTCGATCTCCGGCGCAACGACACCGTAGCGATTCACGGTATCGACCCGGCAGACATTGGTCGGCAGCAGATCATTGCCAGCAAGCTGGGATGCGGAGCTGGAGACGGACGACCCGTTGAGGCAATTGCCGGCCAGGAGCTGATAGCGGCCGCCCGATCCTGGCGCCACGTAGAGGTTCGACCCCGCGTTGGTGACGCCGAACGTATCGGGATTGATGGTGTCGTCCGGACCGCCGATGCGGGTCTTGTCGTCGCTGTTGAACGGCGCCTTCAGGTCGCTGTTACGTACCAGATCGCTGTGATAATAGAAGCCGCTGATATAGGCGTTGTAGCCCTTTTCGTCGAGATCGCCGGTTCCGGCGGTGAGCGACAGCCGCTGGCTGGCGCCGAAACCGCGCTGCGCCACGCCGGCTTCGACGCGGCCTGAAATGCCTTCAAACTGCTTCTTGGTGATGATGTTGACGACGCCCGCGATCGCGTCCGCACCGTAGCTGGACGAGGCGCCGTCGCGGAGCACTTCGATACGATCGACGATGTCGTCGGGGATGGTGTTCAGATCGACGAAATTGCGCGAGCCATCGTCAGCGAGCGGATAGTAAGCGGCGCGCAAGCCGTCGAAGAGCACAAGCGTCGAGTTGGTCGTCATGCCGCGCAGCGAAACCGCCGAGGCGCCGCCCGCGAACGCGCCGTTTGCCGTGAACGAGTTGGTCAGCGCCGGACCGTTGTTCGACGACAGCTTCTGCACGGCGTCTTGGATCGTGGTGATGCCGCGCTGATCGAGGTTCTCGGCGGTAACGGTGGTGACCGGCGACGGCGTGATCTTCGTCGTTCCGAACAAGGAACCGGTAACGACGATTTCCTGACCCGGGCCCTGATCGGGCGCTTCGGAAGTAGCGGACTGCGCAGTGCCGGCGGACGTGGTTTGCGCCATCGCAGGCGCGCTCATGAACGCAGTGGCGAGAAGGGCCGCTGAAAGACTGGTGCCAGCCCGCAGAGCGGATCGATAATTCTGCATGATCACCCTCAAATTACAGCCGCCGAAACCAGTTTCGGCGGCGTTCTTGCCAACTGCGCGACGGGGTCCGCATTGGCCTGGGTGCATGTGGAAACGTTTCGTAGCGGAACTGTAAAGGTCCAAGCGCAGAGAGGCTCAATCTTTCACGCGGGAGTGACATCAAAAGCACTAATAATTTCAGCAAATAAGCGAAGGTAGCTGGGACATTTCGGCTGGATTTCCGCTAAGTTTCCAGCAACAAAATGTTTCAAAGGCGCGGCATGCTCCCTGCGACGAGCAGCGGATCGATACGAGCTCCGCGCCACATCAACCCCCAGTGCAAATGAGGGCCAGTCGCACGCCCGGTTGCGCCCACTGCGCCGATCAGCTGGCCTTGCGAGACGGCATCGCCGGTGCGAACATCGATACGGGACAGGTGCAGGAAAGCGCTGGACAGGCCCATGCCGTGATCAAGCATCAGCAGATTGCCCTCCAACATGAAGGGCGCCTCTGCAGCCAGGATGACCACGCCGTCCGCCGGCGCATGCACTGGCGTTCCTGTGGGAAGGGCCAGATCGATGCCCGAGTGGTAAGCACCAGGCTCGCCCGAATAGATTCGCTGCGCACCAAACAGAGTGGAGATGCGTCCGATGGCGGGCCAGCGAAAGGGCTGCCGCCAACCTTGCGCCGCCGTTTGCTTTTCCCGAGCGGAAGCGATCTGGGCCAGTTCGGCCGGACGACGAGCGGCGAATTCCGCGCTCGGGACCGGGTATTTCGGAAGGCGATTCAGTCGCGAGAGGTTCCACTGCCGAGGCATGATCGCCAGATCGGCACGGACCGATCGCCCGTCCGGCAGTACGGCCTCCAGCCTTGCACCGCGGGCCGCATCGCGATCGAATCCGACAGGAAATCGCCCATCAGCGGCAAAGGGGATCAGCCGATCGTCGACACGGAGGCTGCTGGTGCCGACAGGTACTTGCCCCAGCGCCCAGCCACCTTGCTCGAGACTGCCGACCAGTGCGAAGGAGTCAGTCTCCCCTGCGCCACGGGCACGGGCGGTCGGCGCTGCAATCAATGCTACGCAACCCGCGGCGAACCGCCGCCGGCTGAACATCAGGCGCCGAGCGCCTGCACCGCCGCTTCGGCGCTGGCATAGGGCTCCTGCCGATCGACGCTCCAGTAGCGAAGCTCATCGATCGGAATACGGGCGCCAGTGACGGCGCACAGCACGTGATCGCCAGGCGCGAGAACGCGAAAGCCATTGGCCATATAATGGAGCTTGGCGGCGCGGGCGGTATTCGACATCAACATGGGCGGCGCCATTCCTGAATATTCGAGTTGCGGGTACGCCTCACAGCAGCGTCGGCTGCTCGGGCTTCGGCGAAACATAGGATTTGCCGGCCCCGCGCTCAACCCGGGCTTCTACCGGACCATCGGCAAAATGCAGCGTCACGGCTTGCGCCGCTCGGGCGTCTTCGGCCGAGGCGACGACCTTGCCGGTGCCGCGCGCCTCCACCCAGGCATAGCCTTTCTTAAGCGGCAGCTCGGGATCGAGCAGTTCGAGATGCCGGCCGATCGCCGCGAACCGCTCCGAAGCGGTGGCGAAGCGGCGTTCAAGTATTGCGAGCTTCAGCGCCTCGGCCGGGCGGGCGAAGCGCTGGCGGCGCGTGGCCAACTCGCGATCGGCAGCGCGATCGAGCGCAATGCCGCCCAACCGCTGCCGTGCGGTTGCCAGCCTTTGTTCGAGAGCCGCCGGGCGCAGTGCGGCGCCGGCGCGATCGAGCTGGCCACGCGCGACCGCCACGCGGCGTTCAAGCCCCAGCCCCAGACGCGCGCCGACGTCGTCGAGCCGCTGGCGCTGCGGCCCCAGCAGCGCATCGCGGCGCGGCAGCACGCGGACCAGCGCCGCAAGCCGTTCCCCGGCACGCTCGTGATAGCGCCGAACGCAACGCTCGGTACGGTGGGCCAAAGTGGCGATGCCGTGGCGGACTTCGGAGAGCACCGGCACCGCGATCTCGGCGGCGGCCGTGGGTGTTGGCGCGCGCAGATCTGCGGCGAAGTCGCACAGCGTGGTATCGGTCTCGTGGCCCACCGCCGAGATGATCGGGATCGAGCATTCGGCCACTGCACGAACCACGACTTCCTCGTTGAACGACCAGAGGTCCTCGATCGAGCCGCCGCCGCGCGCCACGATCAGAAGGTCCGGACGCGGAACCGGGCCCCCTGGCGCGATCGCGTCAAACCCGCGCACGGCACGCGCGACCTCTTGCGCCGATCCGTCACCCTGCACCTTCACTGGCCAGACCAGGACGTGGCTCGGGAACCGGTCTTCCAACCGATGCAGGATATCGCGGATCACCGCGCCCGTTGGCGAGGTCACCACGCCAATCACCTTGGGCATATAGGGCAGCGGCTTCTTCCGCGGAGCGTCGAATAGCCCCTCGCCCGCCAGCTTGGCCTTGAGCTTCTCCAGCAGCGCCATCAGCGCGCCCTCGCCGGCCAGCTCCATCCGCTCGATGACGATCTGGTATTTGGAACGACCGGGATAGATGGTGAGCTTGCCGGTGGCGATCACTTCCAGCCCGTCCTGCGGCTGGAAGGGCAGTGCCGAGGCAGCGCCGCGCCAGATCACGCCGTCAATCACCGCGTCCATGTCCTTGAGCGCGAGATAGGCATGGCCCGAGGCGGCGCGCTTCCAGCCCGAAATCTCGCCGCGCAGGCGGACATGCCCGAACTCGCCCTCCACCATTCGCTTCAGCCGGCCGGAGAGTTCGCTGACGCTCATCGGCGCCGCGTTGTCCCCGGGCACCGCCTCGGCTACGAGCCGCGTCGATGAAGTCTCGAAAAGGGGGTCGGCCATGAACGTCCTGCTACTGGGTTCGGGGGGGCGCGAACATGCGCTCGCCTGGAAGCTCGCGCAATCGCCGCTGCTGACGCAGCTTTTCGCCGCGCCGGGCAATCCGGGCATAGCGGCGCATGCGACCTGCGTCGACCTTGCCGCGACCGACCCGGCCGCCGTACTCGCCTTCGCGCAGGAACATGCCATCGGCCTTGTAGTCGTCGGTCCCGAGGCTCCGCTGGTGGCGGGCGTGGGCGACGTGCTGCGCGAAGCCGGCATTCCAGTGTTCGGGCCGAATCGCCTGCCGGCGCAGCTGGAAGGATCGAAGGGCTTCACCAAGGATCTGTGCGCGCGCGCCGGCATCCCCACCGCCGGCTATGTCCGCGTCCACGGGCTGGACGAGGCGCTGGCGGCGCTCGAGCCCTTCGGCCTGCCGGTGGTGGTGAAGGCGGACGGCTTGGCCGCCGGCAAAGGCGTCACCGTAGCGATGACCCGCGACGAGGCGGTCGACGCGCTCACCGCAATCTTCGCCGACGCGGGCGCAAGTGCTGTGATCGAGGAGTTCCTTGATGGCGAGGAAGCCAGCCTGTTCGTCATCACCGACGGGACCAGCGCAGTTCTGTTCGGATCGGCGCAGGATCACAAGCGCGTGGGCGAAGGCGATGTCGGCCCCAACACCGGCGGCATGGGCGCCTATAGCCCCGCCCCCGTCCTAACGCCCGCGCTGGAGCGCGCCGCGATGGACCAGATCGTCGAGCCGACGATCGCCGCGCTGGCGGCGGAGGGTATTCCCTATTCGGGCGTGCTCTATGCCGGGCTGATGCTCACCCGCACCGGGCCTAAGCTGATCGAGTACAACGCGCGCTTCGGCGATCCCGAATGCCAAGTGCTGATGCTGCGGCTGGAAGACGATCTGCTCGAGCTGCTGCTGGCCACCGCCCGCGGCGAGCTGGCCGGGCGACCGGCGCCGCGCTTCTCGCCGGCGACCGCGCTCACCGTGGTGATGGCGGCGCGTGGCTATCCCGGCACGCCGGAAACCGGCGGGGCGATCCAGGGCATCGACAAGGCCGAAGCGGCAGGCGTACGAGTCTTCCAGGCCGGTACGCGACAGCTGGGCGATACGCTGGTGGCGAGCGGCGGCCGGGTGCTGAACCTGACCGCAATCGGCCCCGATATCCTCGCCGCTCAGATCGCAGCCTATCGCGGCGTCGATGCCATCGATTTCCCGACCGGTTTCTGTCGCCGGGATATCGGCTGGCGCGAAGTGGCGCGGACGAAAGGCTGAGCCGGGTGCCGGCGAGGCGCCACCAGCACTTCGCCGGCAACACGATTAAGATCCGCCGACATCGTCCTTTTCGTCGACGAAAGCGGCGAAGCGACCGACCAGCATGTCCCACAGCTCCAGATCCTTGCGGAACAGCGCGGTGGGGATCGCCTGATCCTCGAGGTTCAGATCATATTCGAGCGCAGCTTCCCCCTGTGCATCCGAGTAGACGCGGGCGAACCGGTGCTTGCTGTTCCAGAGATTGGCGCGCTCCGCCGTAAGCTTGTTGGTAAAGCCGATATAGAATTGGATGTCGCCGCACTTTTGGTGCGCCTCGCAGTTGAAGAAGAGGATGGCGAACTTGTAGCCCGACGCGGCGCTGCGGATCAGGGGATCGCCCTCGCCGTCCTTGGTCAGTTCCGATTTGTAGCCGGCATCCTGCAGCGCCTTGACGATGGACTGCGGATCGGTCGATCGCACTTGCGCCTGTGCCGGCGCCACGAAAAGCACGGCCGCAAGCACGGCCAGCAACAGCGATTTCATCTCTTCTCCTTGCCACATCCACGCCGCGCACAGCGCGCCCGCCGCTGCCTGCCCGATTTCCGGAACAGGGTCCATGGCGAGCGGCTGGACGCGGCGGCAGCGCACGCTAATGCAGGAAGCTTCAAACGATCCGGAGCGTGAAACATGAACGATCAGGCGGCCCAGGAATATGGCGCAGTAGCGGCGGCCACCGAGACGGGATGGTTGACCCTGTCCTTCGTGCTGATCGCTGTCGGTGTGCTGCTGGCGCTGTTCATCTTGCTGTGGGGCACGCGGCTGGCCGCCAAGCGTCGGCAGGCCCGCACCGAGCTGGCTGACCGCGGCGAATTGCCCGTCCATGACGCGCCGGTGCCGACGCCACTGGCGGAAGTTGCCCCGCCGAACGCCGCCGAGCCGACGCCGGTGCCGGCCCCCACGCCACTGGCGGACGAACCCATCGCCGCTGCCGCACCGATGGAGGCGAGCCCGGCGACGCTGGCGGCCGATGCCGCCGCGGCGCCGGTGCCGCCCCCGGCGGCGGGAGACGACCTGACCCGGTTGAAGGGCGTGGGGCCGAAGCTGGCGACGCGGCTGGGGGAATTGGGAATTACCAGTTTCGCTGCGCTGGCTGCGCTGGACGAGGGCCAGGCCCGCGCCCTCGACGGCCAGCTCGGGAGCTTCCAAGGGCGGATGTTCCGGGATCGATGGATCGAACAGGCCCGGTTCCTCGCGGCGGGGGATACGGCAGGCTATGAGGCGGTGTTCGGCAAGCTTTGAGCCGGCCTGAAGTTTAGGAAGTTTAGGCTCGTGGAAAAATTCGCTTCAGCCCAATATGGCGTCTTTCCAGTAGCTTAGTCCGATTCGCGACTCACCAGCAGCTTGTCGATCTTGCGGCCGTCTAGATCAACGATTTCGAACTTCCACCCTTCCACCAGGAAGGATTCGCCTTCGCCGGGCAGGTGCTTGAGCACTGCGAGCGCCAGGCCCGCGACGGTCGCATAGTCGCGATCGGCGGGCAGTTCGATGCCCAGCCGTTCGGCCAGCGTATCGGCGGGCGTCGCGCCTGCGACGAGCAGCGAACCATCGTCACGCACGACGATATTGGGGTTGTCGCCCGGTTCGGCATCGGAAGCGAATTCGCCGGCGATCGCGGCCAACAGGTTCGCGGGCGTGACGATGCCTTCGAAATGGCCATATTCGTCGTGCACCAGCCCCATCGGCACTTCGGCCTGGCGCAGCGCAGTCAGCGCATCCATCGCATCGACCTGATCGGGCAGGATCGGCGCACGGCGCATCAGCTTGCGCAGGTCGAGCGGTTCGCCGCGGAACAGCGCGGCCGCGATGTCGCGGGCCTGCACCACGCCGATAACCGAATCGATCGACCCTTCGGCCACCGGCAGACGCGTATGCGGCGTCGCCAGCAGTTCCTCGCGGATACCGGCGCCGTCCAGATCGACGTCGAGCCAATCGACCTGCGTGCGCGGCGTCATCACCTCGCGCACTGGCCGATCGGCGAGCCGCACCACGCCGGAAATGATCGAGCGTTCATGCTCCTCGATCACGCCCGACTTGCTGGCCTCCGCGACGATCAGGTGCAGTTCCTCTGCCGTGACGCGGTTTTCCGATTCGCGATTCAGCCCTAGCACGCGGAACACCAGCCCGGTGGACGAATCGAGCAGCCATACCAGCGGCGCGGTCGCGGCGGAGAGCCAGCGCATCGGCAACGCCACCGCCGCGGCGATCGGCTCGGGCGAGCGCAGCGCGAACTGCTTGGGGACCAGTTCGCCGACGACCAGCGAGAAGAAGGTGGTGAGCCCGATCACCAGCGTGATTCCCACCGTGTGGGCGAGATCGGGCGCGATGCCGAGCCCGGCCAGCCGTTCCGCCACCGGACCGCCGAGGCTGGCGCCCGAATAGGCGCCAGTGGCGATCCCGATCAGCGTGATGCCGATCTGGACGGTGGAAAGGAACTTGCCCGGATCGGCCGCCAGTTCAATCGCCATCTTGGCACCCCGCCGGCCGACACGGGCCAGCGCCTCCAGCCGGGCCGGGCGGGCGGATACGATCGCCAGCTCGGACATGGAGAAAATGCCGTTGATCGCGATCAGCACGAAGATGATCGCAAGGTCGATCCAGGGAAAAGGCGCGCTCATGGTGCGCCTCCCCCATACAGCCAGCAAAGCCCCGTTCACAACCTTTCCCGCGCGCATTGTCGATGCGGGCCCGGAACAACATCGCCGCGGGTGCTTTGTGCGGAAGACAAAGGACAGAACAGGAGGACGACCGATGTTACGGAAGAGCCCGTTGATCGTGGCGGCACTCGCCGCGGCGGCGCTGACCAGCGGCTGCGTTACCGATCCCAATACCGGCCAGCGCCGGGTATCGCGCACCGCCATCGGCGGCGGCGTCGGCGCGCTTGGCGGCTATCTGCTCGGCGATCTGGTAGGCGGCCGGAACGACCGGACCGAGAAGCTGGTCGGTGCTGGTGTGGGCGCCATCGCCGGCGTTGCAGTGGGCAATTATATCGACCGGCAGGAACAGGAACTGCGCCGCCGTACCGCCGGCACCGATGTGCAGGTGATCCGCCAGGGCGACGATCTGGTGCTCCGCATGCCATCGAACGTGACGTTCGACACCAACCAAACGGCGATCCAACCGCAGTTCCGAAGCACGCTGGATCAGGTAGCCGACGTGCTGCGCGAGTATAACCAGACACTGCTCGACATTTATGGACACACCGATTCGCAGGGCAGCGATTCGTACAACCAGGACCTTTCCGAACGTCGGGCACGCTCGGTTGCGGACTATCTCTCGACCCGCGGCGTCGACGGACGGCGTATCGCGACGCGTGGGTTCGGCGAAACACAGCCGATCGCCAGTAACGACACCGCGGAGGGCCGCGCGCAAAACCGTCGGGTTGAAGTCAAGATCGTCCCGATCGAGGCGCGCTGAGCGACAGCCTCAGAGCTGTTGCGTCTCGAGGACCGCCGGATCGCTCGCCAGGCCGTGAAGATAGGCGTGGCGCTCCGGCGAGCCGAGGCGGAAGGCGCGCAGCCGGCGCTGCTGCGAATCGGTAAGCCGGAATTGGCGATAGCCCCGCGCTTGGAGGCACGCGGCAACCGTGTCCTGCAGCAGCGTGCGCACTTCCTTCATGCGGCGGGCGGGCTGCGTCCGCTCGACGATTCGCGCCGAATCGACCGCCATGTTCATGATCCGGTTTGTGTCACCCGTCATTGCGGAAGCGGTGATGTTGTTTTCGTTGTTTTCGAGCTGGCGCGACGCGTCCTTGAAGACCTTCGCCGCTTCGGTGTTCGACACATCGAGATAATAGCCTTGCCGCCCGCACTGCACCGCGTCTTCACGATAGGCGGCCAGCGTCACGCCCGGCTTGCCCCAGCTGACCATCGGCGGCTTGGCGGCAAGCGCCGCGGATGGCAGGAGCAGTGGAAGCAGGACGAGCAGGCAACAGCGATCGGCACGCATCGGAACCTCCAGGCTGAAGTGTTCCCGCGCAGTTTCGCACGAAGCACGGCGGGAGTCGACGCTGCCCGCCTCAGCGGCGAGTACGGAAGAAATCGCGGAGCAGCGCCGCTGCCTCGCGTTCGCCGATTCCGGCATAGACCTCGGGTCGATGATGGCAGGTCGGCTGCCCGAACAGCCGCGGGCCGTGTTCGACCGCGCCGCCTTTGGGATCGCCCGCGGCATAATAAAGGCGTGCGATGCGCGCATGGGCGATTGCGCCCGCGCACATTGCGCACGGCTCCAGCGTGACCCACAGATCGCAATCTTCCAGCCGGTCGCGGCCCAGTGCCTGCGCGGCGGCACGAATCGCCCGCATCTCGGCATGGGCGCTGGGATCGTGCAGCCGCCGGGGCGCATTGCCCGCCGACGCGACGATCTCGCCATTCCGCACGACGACGGCGCCTACCGGCACCTCCCCCTCGGCAGCAGCCTGCACGGCAGCATCGAGCGCGGCACGCATCGGGGAAGGGAGGGGGAACATCGCATCTGCTTAGCCGCCCGATGCAGGATGGAACAGCCGCCACAGCGCATAGCCGGCGCCGGGAAGAAATCCCAGCGCCGTCAGCCCGCAGCTGATGCCGAACGAACGCCCCGGCCCTTCGGCCAGATAGACGCCGAGCGGCGGCAGCAGCGCCGCTGCGGCGAGGCGGGCGGGCGCCGGCCTCACCGTTCCGGAGACGGCGTCGGGTTCGGCGCCTTTTCCACGTCGATCGTCGGTACCGAAACGCGTTTTTCCTTCATTTCCACCGTCGGCACGCGCACCGTACTGTTCGACTCGCCCACCTTCACCGATCCGGTTTCGGCCGACACGGTCGGCAACTTGCCGCCGCTGACATCGAGGTTGATGAAGCCCAGCGCGATCAGCACGACGGCGACCAGCACCAAAATGCCCAACAGCCCTAATATTGCGCGCATTTGCCATCTCTCCCTAATCGTTTCACCTGCCTAACGCCCCCGGCCACCAGCGGTTGCGCTTGGCTGACGGTGAATCGGTTGACGGCGGCGCGCATTGACGCTAACTGCGCGGCCTTTCCGGCTTTCTGCCCAACTCAGGATTTGAAGCGATGTCGCGCATTTGCGAGCTGACCGGCAAGGGCCGGCAGGTGGGACACAATGTTTCCCACGCCAATAACAAGACCAAGCGTACGTTCCTGCCGAACCTGCAGAACGTAACGCTGATCTCCGACGCGCTGGGCAAGGGCGTGCGTCTGCGCGTCTCCACCCATGGCCTGCGCTCGGTGGAGCATGTCGGCGGTCTCGACAACTGGCTGCTGAAGACCAGCGACGACGATCTGTCGCTGCGTGCGCGTCGCCTGAAGCGCGAAGTGCGCAAGGCGAACGCGGGCACTGCCGCCGCCTGATCCTGCTCTGCAGCTAATGACAAAGCCCGCTGCCGCCCCCGCGGCGGCGGGTTTTGTCGTGGGTGCTATCCTCACAGATCGAGGCGGAACTTGAGCAGCAGCGTCTGCTGCCACCATTGTTCGTTGTCGTCGGAGATCATCCACAGCACGGTCGAGTCGCCTTCGCGCGCAACCGCCAGGCCTTCGAAATTGTCGTGCTGGAACGGCGGCGCGAAATCGGCGATCGTCTCTCCGCGCAGCACCGCTCCGGGCTTCGCGCCTCGTAAGTCGACCAACTCGACCCGCACGGTGAACAGCGAAGGCAGGCCGAATCGGCGCACCAGCACGAGCAACCGCCCATCGGGCAGCGCCACCGCATCGCTGGGATCATAGCCGGGCGGCGGCACATAGCCGAGCCGAATCGGGCGCGGCGCATCGCGGGTGGGATCGCCGGCAAACAGCAGCATCTCGCGCTGGTCGCGATGCCCCTCCCCCGGCGGTCGCGCGGTTTCGCCGATCACGACGAATCGGCCGTCGGGCAGGCGCGCCATTGATTCGGGGCCGCCATTGGCAGGCCATCCCCGCATTTCGAGAGGGAAGGCGACGCGCTCGCCGCGAAAATCGGCATCGAAGCGCCAGATCACGTTGTGCGATTCGAAACCGACCCAGAATTTGCCCGTCACCGGATCGCGCGTCAGCGATTCGGCATCGCGATCGCCCTTATAGGCGCTGATCCCCGGCCCGTTCGGCAGCTCGCCGAAGCGGATGTCGAACGGCCGCCAATCAGCACCCATGTGGAAACGGACGACATTGCCCCGATCGCTGACCAGGACGAAGGCGTCACCGATCACCTGAAGCGCGGAAAAGCCCGAAAATCCGCGATCGGGGCTGGTGAGCCGCACGCCGCCTAGATAGGCGAGCCGGCCGATTCGAGTGCGCGCGGGATCGCCCGGCGCCAGCTGCACGGGCTGCGCCGCCATCCTGGGTGTGCTGCCGATCGCCGTACGCAACGCCTTTCCAGAGGCGCCCAACGACAGCGATGCCACGATCAGCGGGAGGAAGGCGAGAGTGCGAAGCCAAGGGCGCATTGCCCTTCCTTAGCGGTTCGATGCGCCACGACCAGTGCTGCACCTGCGAAAGATGAACGCAGGATAACCATCTCGTTCAGGGTTCGATCAAGGGAACTGCGCTAAACAGCAGGTGTTGTAAGCGTACAAAGCCTCTCGCGTAGCGTATCGAGAGACTTGGGGGGGCCGGAACCGCAAGGATCCGGTCCCCCTCTGTATATCAGTACATGTGCTGGCCGCCGTTGATCGACAGCGTCGACCCGGTGACGAAACCCGCATCTTCAGAGCAGAGGAACGCGACGGCGCGGGCGATTTCGTGCGCCTGGCCCAGACGCCCGACGGGGATCTTGGCGACGATCTTTTCCAGCACATCGGCCGGTACCGCCGCCACCATGTCCGTATCGATATAGCCGGGGGCGATCGCGTTCACCGTGACGCCGAAGCGCGCGCCTTCCTGTGCCAGTGCCTTGGTGAAGCCATGGATGCCGGATTTGGCGGCGGCATAGTTCACCTGACCGTACTGACCGGCCTGGCCGTTGATCGAGCCGATGTTGACGATCCGCCCCCATTTGCGCGTGCGCATGCCGGGGAACACGGCGTGCGCCATGTTGAAGCAGCCGCCCAGGTTGATGCGAATCACGTCTTCCCACATCTCGCGCGACATCTTGAGGATGGTGCCGTCGCGGGTGATGCCGGCATTGTTGACGACGGCGTCGACCGGGCCGAGCTCTTCCTCGACCTTCTTCACGCCTTCGGCGCAGGCGTCGAAATCGCCGACATCCCACTTATAGGCCTTGATGCCGGTGCGCTCGGCGAAGGCAGCGGCCTTCTCGTCATTGCCGGCATAGTTGGCAGCGACAGTGAACCCGGCTTCCTTGAGCGCCAGACTGATCGCCTCACCGATACCGCGTGTACCACCGGTAACGATCGCTACTCGTGCCATAAGCCTTCCTCTCCACAATCAACCCAAAGAATTGGCTAGGCGGGGGTCACCCAGCCGGCAAGTTCGCGCCCGATGATCTTGCTCAACAGCTCCATGCCCGGCGGGCTATCATTGAGACAAGGCAAATATGCGAAATCCGTTCCGCCCGCGGCGATAAAGGATTCGCGGCCGCGGATCGCCAGTTCTTCCAGCGTTTCCAGGCAATCGGCGGAGAAACCGGGCGCCACGATCGCGATGCGGCGGATACCACGGGCGGGCAGCGACTCCAGCATGGTGTCGGTCGCCGGCTCGAGCCATTTGGCGCGGCCGAAGCGCGACTGGAACGTCACGATCAGTTCGCGCCCCAGCGCTTCGCCCAGCAGCCGCCCAGTCTTGCGGCAGTGGCAATGATAGGGATCGCCCAGCTCCAGCGTACGCTGGGGCATGCCGTGGAAGCTGGCGATCACCGCATCTGGCACGAAATCGAGCGTGGCGATGCCTGCTTCCACGCTGGTCTTCAGCGCGGCGATATAAGCGGGATCATCATGATAGGGCGGAAGGGTTCGGATCGCCGGCTGCCAGCGCATTGCCGCGAGCGCGGCGAAGGCGCTGTCGTTTGCAGTGGCCGTCGTGGCCGCACAATATTGCGGATAGAGCGGCGCGATCAGGATGCGCTCGCATCCCTTCGCTTTCATCGCCGCGAGTTGCTCGCCGATCGCGGGGCGGCCATAGCGCATGGCATAGTCGACCAGCACGCCGGGGCCGAACGCGCCTTCCAAGCCCCGCGCCTGCGCTTTGGTGATCGCGGCAAGCGGGGAGCCGTCGTCGCGCCACACTTGGCTATAGGCATGGGCGGACTTCTTCGGCCGGGTCCGCAGGATGATGCCCCGCAGGATCGGCTGCCAGAGCAGCGGGGGGATTTCGACCACCCGGCGATCGGACAGGAATTCGCCGAGATAGCGCTTCACCGCGCCCGGGTCCGGCGCATCGGGCGTGCCCAAATTGGTGAGGAGCACGCCGATGCGGGCGGGCGGGATCGCGGGATGGTGGGCAGGCAGGGTCATTCGACCTCCGAAAGAAAGGGAAGACGGCGGAAGCGCGTGCCGGTTGCGGTTTGCAGGGCGTTGGCGATGGCAGGAGCGGCGGGCGGAACGGCGAGCTCGCTGACGCCGCCGGGATCCGATCCGCTGGGCACGATTTCGACCGTGATGTCGGGCGTGGTGGCGAGCGTCGGCAGGTTGCAATCGGCGAGGCTCTGCACATCGGCCACGTTTTCGCTGAAGCCGGTGGTCGCGCCGAGCGCTGCGGCGAGCCCGAAGATCAACCCGCCTTCGATCTGCTGGCGCACCAGGTCCGGGTTGACCACGCGCCCGCAATCCACCGCCGCGACCAGCCGCTCCACCACCACCTCGCGCTGCGGCGTCAGGCGCGCTTCCGCCATCACCGCGATATAGGAGCCGCGAAAAGCATGGACGGCAAGGCCCTGGCCGCTGCCTGGCTCGCCGCCCTGCCAGCCGCCCAGTTGCGCCGCGGTTTGCAGGCAGCGCGCGAGCCGCGGCTGATCGCCCAGCATCGCCATGCGGAACGACAGCGGGTCGCGATTCGCGACATGCGCCAGTTCGTCTACGAAGCTCTCGGCGAAGAAGCAGGTGTAGCTGTGTGCGCCCGATCGCCAATAGCCGGTCGGCACACCGATATCGGCGGGATGATGATCGACCGCGGCGTTGGCGATGCCATAGGCCGGCAGCGCGCCCGCTACCGCCGAAGGATCACCGCCCTTCGGCAGCGCCAGCGACGCCGCCACGACCGGATCGCCGCCGAGCAGCCGCGACGCGAGTTCGCGCCCGGTTTCCGGCGCGGCGATCTTCGCCAGCCAGGCATCGATGGTGCCTCCCTGCCCCAGCTTTGCGGTGAGCCGCGCCGCCGCCGCCGGACGGAAGCGATCCCGGCGAAGATCCTCGTCGCGCGGCCAGGTGAGCTGCACTGGACGCGCTACCGATTGCGAGACCAGCGCCGCCTGCACCGCGACCTCATGCTCCAACTTCGCACCGAACGAGCCGCCACCCAGCATGGGATGCACCACCACCCGCGCCGGATCGATGCCCAGCGCGCTCGCAGCCGCCGCGCGGGCGAGCCCCGGCGCCTGGGTAGGCAACCACAAGGACAGCCGACCATCGGCATAATCGGCGGTGCAGGTCATCGGTTCGAGCGGCGCATGGGGGGCGAGGCCCACGCGATAGTCGGCCGTCACCACCCGCGCCCCGCGAAAGGCAGCGGCAAGATCGCCGCGCGTTTCGATCCGGCTGCCGTCGCCATCCAGCGCAGCGGTGAGCGCGGCATTGATCGAATCGTCATTCACCACGGTCGCGGGCAGGCGAAAGCGCGGGCGCATCGCCTGGAGCGCGCGTTGCGCCGCCCAGCTGTTGTTCGCCACGGCCGCAACCCAGTGACGCGTAGTGACGACCGAAAGCATGCCGCGCACGCGATCGGCCGCGGCGCGATCGACATGCACCAGTTCCGTCTCGCCGACCGGCCCCTGCCGGATCGCCGCGAATACCATGCCCGGCAAGCGCACGTCGGCGGCGAAGTTGGCGCTGCCATCCAGCTTGGGCGGCGCATCGAGGCGCGGCAGCGGCTGGCCGAACAGCCGCGCGCCATCGCCGCGCAAGGGTAGCCTTGTCGGCACGGTTTCGTCCGCCGCCGCTTCCGCCAGTTCACCGAAGCCGAGCCGCTGCTTGCCGTGGATCACCACGCCATTAGCGGTGCCGCAGGACTGCCAGTCGACGCCCCAGCGCGCCGCCGCCGCCTTGCACAGCAGCACCCGCGCCGCAGCACCGGCCTGGCGCAGCGGATCCTCGAACTGCCGAACCGACGTGGAGCACGCAGTGAGCACCAGCCCGGCGCGCGCGGCATGGCTGCGCTGAAGCTGTTCGGGCAGCCCCCCCAGCGCCAGTTCGAACAGGCTGCGCGCCGCCAACGGATTGGCATAAAGCGGATTGAGCGGGGCTGGCTCCACGCCGATGCGCTGCCAATCCGCGCCCAGTTCGTCAGCAAGGATCTGCGGCAGAGCCGTATAGACTCCCTGCCCCATTTCCGCCTGCGGCACGGCGATACGGACATGCCCGTCCCGACCAATCTTGAGCCAGGCGCCGAACAGCGTTTCGCCGGGGGCTGCGCTGAGGTTGGGCGAATAGCTGCGGGGCCACAGACCCCAGGCGACCACCAGCCCCAGCCCGGCGCCACCACCGATCAACAGCCTGCGCCGATCGAACCTGATGCGGGATGCGGGTTTGCCAGCCATCGGCCCGCTCTATCGCCGTGCCGCGCACGACGCCAGCATGGGCTTTCGATCACCCTGATCGCACCCCCTTGGGTTCGGGGCGTTTTGGCTCTATCGCGGGCCCATTGTTTCTTTGCGCCGGGGATCGAACGTGCTGCCTACCCTGCTTGCCGCTGCCGGCGGACATCTGCATTTCGCCGATCTCCACCTGGATCCGGTGGCCCTCGATCTCGGTTTCTTCCAGATCAAATGGTATTCGCTGGCCTATATCAGCGGGATCCTGCTCGGCTGGCTGTACCTGATGAAGCTGCTGGCCGCGCCGGGCGCGCCGATGGGGCGGCGCCATGCCGACGATCTGGTGTTCTACGCGACGCTGGGCATTATCCTGGGTGGGCGGCTGGGCTATGTGCTGTTCTACGCGCCCGAAATGCTCAGCCATCCGCTGCAGATCCTGATGCTGTGGGAAGGCGGCATGAGCTTCCATGGCGGTGTGATCGGCACCTCGCTGGCGATCCTGTGGCTGGCGCGGCAGCACAAGCTCGATTGGCTGCGCATCCACGATTATGTCGCCTGCTGCGCGCCGTTCGGCCTGTTCTTCGGCCGCCTTGCCAATTTCGTAAACGGCGAATTATGGGGCAAACCCGGCGACATGCCCTGGGCGATCGTGTTCCCGGGTACCGTTCGCGCCGGGCTGGTGGAACCGGCGCGCCACCCCAGCCAGCTCTATGAGGCCGGGCTGGAAGGCATTCTGCTGTTCCTTGTCCTCTGGTTCTTCTTCTGGCGCAGCGATGCACGCTACCAGCCGGGCAAGCTGACCGGCATCTTCCTGCTCGGCTATGGCCTGTGCCGCTTCTTCGTCGAGTTCTTCCGCGAACCAGACCGCCAGCTCATCTGGCTGGTCGACATGACCGGCCTGCACATGGGCCAGTGGCTGTGCCTGCCGATGATCGCAGGCGGCATCCTGCTGATCGCCACTGCCAAGCGCCGCCGCAAGCGCGTGGAAGCGATCACCGGGCCGAGCGTCGCCTGACCGGACCCCGATGGCGAACGACAATCCCCTGAACGCCGCGCCCGACGAACGGCGCGACAACGCCGCCGAGCCGGCGCTGCCCGAACGGCTGGCGCGGGCGATCACGCTGGCCGGCCCGATCCCGCTATCCCAGTTCATGGGGTCGGCGAACGCGCATTATTACGCCACCCGCGATCCGCTGGGCGCGCGCGGCGATTTCACCACCGCGCCCGAAATCAGCCAGATGTTCGGCGAATTGATCGGCTTGTGGCTGGCGGACCTCTGGGACCGCGCCGGCCGACCGGCAGAGACACGCTATGTCGAGTTCGGCCCGGGCCGCGGCACCCTGGCAGCCGATGCACTGCGCGCGATGGGCAAGGCAGGCTTTACGCCGCCGGTTGATTTCCTGGAGACCAGCCCGGTGCTGCGTGCCGCCCAGAAACAGCGCGTGCCGAATGCCGAATGGCATCTCGATCTGGTCGGCCTGCCGGAGGATGCCCCGCTGCTGGTCGTCGCCAACGAGTTTTTCGATGCGCTGCCGATCCGTCAGTTGGTGCAGACCGCGCAGGGTTGGCGCGAGCGGCTGGTTGCCTGTCAGGACACGCTGTTCCTCCCGGTAACCGGCGACCGGAGCTTCAACGCGGTAATCCCGCCCGCGCTGCGCGATTCGGCGCCGGGTTCTATCCTGGAAACCTCTCCGGCCAGCGTCGCGCTGCTGCGCGCGCTCGCCCAGCGACTGCACCGCCAGGGCGGCGCGGCACTGATCATCGATTATGGCTATGAAGGCCCGGCGATCGGCGACACGCTGCAAGCGGTGCGCGGCCATGCCTTCGCCAACCCGTTCGACGCGCCCGGCGAGGCGGATCTGACTGCGCATGTTGATTTCGGCACACTGAAGGAAGCCGCCGAGGCCGAGGGGCTGACCGTGCACGGCGCCGTGACTCAGGGCGATTTCCTGAAGGCGCTGGGCATCGACGAGCGGGCCCGCGCTCTCGCCCGGGGAGCACCCGAGCGCGGTGATGCCATCGCTGCCGATCGCAACCGACTGGTTGGGGGTGACCAGATGGGATCGCTGTTCAAGGTGCTGGCGATCACCGCCCCAGGCTGGCCGGTGCCGGCGGGGTTCGCATGAACGCTCGCGACGCCACCCCCGCCGACGCCGCCGCGATTGACGCGCTGTTCCGGGAAAGCTTCACGGCGACCTTCGCGCATCTTTATGCGGCCGAGGATCTGGCCAGCTTCTTCGAACGCTTTACCGTGCCGGGCTGGGCCCAGGAACTTGCAGATCCCGGCTTCGCGTTCCGCGTGATCGAAGACGGGGAAGGGCTAGCTGGCTATTGCAAGCTCGGCCCGATCAGCCTGCCGGCGACACCCCAAGGGCCGGCGATCGAGCTGCGCCAGCTCTATCTGCGCGAGCGCGCTAAGGGCAGCGGTGCGGCCCAGGCGCTGATGGATTGGGCGCTGGCCACCGCTCGGGTGCGCGGGGCCACCGAACTCTGGCTTTCCGTCTACATCGACAACCATCGCGCCCAGCGCTTTTACGAGCGTTATGGCTTTGAGGATCGCGGACCCTATGCCTTCATGGTGGGCAACCATGCCGACGAGGATCGGCTGATGCGGCTGGCGCTGTGAGCGGCGTGGACGTCCACCGTGCCCGGGCGCTGGCTGACGTACCGCACGGCTTTCTCGGCCGCCGCGGCGGCGTGTCGACCGGGATCGTCGCGGGGTTGAACGTCGGGATCGGGTCGAACGACGATCCGGCTGCAATCGCCGAGAATCGCTGCCGTGCGGTACAAGCCGTTCTGCCGGGCGCGCGGCTGGTCACCGTCTACCAGGTCCATTCGGCCGATGCGGTGACGGTGCTCGCTCCGATCGACGAAGCGCTGCGCCCGCGGGCCGATGCGCTGGTCACCAACCAGCCGGGGCTGCTGCTCGGCATCCTCACCGCCGATTGCGCCCCGGTGCTGTTCGCCGACCGCGAGGCCGGGGTGATCGGCGCTGCTCATGCGGGGTGGAAGGGCGCGATCGGCGGTGTCACCGATTCGACGATCGCCGCGATGGAAGCCCTGGGCGCACGCCGCGAGCGGATCGCGGCGGCCGTAGGCCCCTGTATCGCCCGCGCCAGCTACGAGGTCGATGCCGGCTTCTTCCAGCGCTTCTGCGAGCAGGATCCGGCCAACGAACGCTTCTTCGCCGATGGCCGCCCCGAGCATTTCCAGTTCGACCTGGAAGCCTATGTCGTCCACCGGCTGGCGCTGGCCGGGCTGCGGACGATTGAGGCGCTGGGGCTGGATAGCTATGCGAACGAGGCGCGCTTCTTCAGCTTCCGCCGCGCGACGCATCGCAGCGAGCCCGATTACGGCCGTCAGATCAGCCTGATCGGGCTCGCGGACTAAAGGTCAGAAGCGGATCGGTATGCCCAGCAGCAGCTGGTTGCTGCTGTTGTCGACATGGGTATAGTCGAGCCTCAGCCCGACGCCTTCGGTGACGCGCCACTCCGCGCCGCCGCCCACCGCGAAGCTGCTGCTCCAGCCATGCGCGTCCTGCACCGCAAAGTTGCCGGTCAGCCGATATCGATTCCCGCCATAGCCGCCCTTGCCATAAAGCAGCAGTCGCGGCGTTGCGACGAAGCCCAGACGGCCCGTGGCGCGAAACCCAAAGCGCGGCGATTGGCCATAGCGATAACCGTCGCGGATCACTGCCTCGGGCGTTCCGCCGCCGATCGTCCCCTCCAGTTCGCCACCGATACGCCAGCGCCGGGCGATCGCAAGGTCGTAACCGGCAAAGCCACCGCCGCCAAAACCGGTATCGCGATAATAGCGGCTCGAATAGGGCCGGTCGTTCACCGTAACGTCGAGATAAAAATGATGCTCGATCATGCCGGCGTCGGCGCCGGCATAGGCTCCGGTGAACGGCGCTTGCTGCGCATGGGCAGTAGCCGCACCGAACAGCGCGGCGGTACTAACTATCAATCGCATGATAAAGCCCTCCCCTCAGAGAACCTCAAGCTATGGCGATTGAAATAAACGAATGCTGAACGAAACGACTTTTGCTCGTACTACTATTATGCCGCGTCTTCTACGCGCACTTCCGGTGGATGCAGCCGAAGTCGATTGACCTTGCGCTCGTCGGCATCGATCACTTCCAGCTTCCAGCCGCTTTCGTGTTCCAGGCATTCGCCGACTTCCGGCACATGCCCGGCAAGCACGAAGGCAAGGCCACCGATCGTGTCGACATCTTCCTCCACCTCGGCCAGGCGGGCATCAACCATCTCGGCGACGTCTTCCAGTTCGGCGCGGGCATCGGCTTCCCAGCCGCCGCCGTCGATCGGCACGATCAGCGCGGCGGGCGCCTCGTCATGCTCGTCCTCGATCTCGCCGACAATTTCCTCAATCAGATCCTCGATCGTGATCAGGCCTTCGGTGCCCGAATATTCGTCGAGCACGATGGCAAGGTGGGTCCGCTTGACCTGCATCTGGGCCAGGAGGTCGAGCGCGCCCATCGATTGCGGCACATAGAGCGGCTGGCGGATCAGCCCGGAAATGCTGGACGGATGCTCCTCGCCCTTCGCCAGAATTTCGAACACGTCCTTGATATGAACCATGCCGATGATCGTATCGAGTTCTTCGCGATAGACCGGCAAGCGGCTGTGTCCTGCCTCGGCGAAGAGCTGAACGAGCCTGGCGAAGCTTGTCTGCTCCTCCACCGCGACGATATCCGCGCGCGGCACGCCGACGTCCCCGGCATCGCGCTCGCCGAAGTGCAGCAGGTTCTTGAGCATCTGCCGCTCGATCGGGGCGAGGTCGCCGGCCGGCGGGGTGCCGCCGTCGCTCTCATGCTCCTCGATCGCTTCTTCCAGGCGCTCGCGCAGCGTTTCTTCCTGTTCCTCGCCGAACAGGAGCGCGCGCAAACTGCGCCAGATGCCGCCATTTTCGTGTCGGTGTTCAGGCGAGCCGGTACTCGGGCCCTCGTTCATGTTGGTGTTCAATCCTCGCGTACGGGATAGGGATCGTGCAGGTTCAGGGAGGCCATCGCAGCCTGTTCCATCGCCTCCATGGCTTCCGCTTCGGCATCCCCCATATGGTCATAGCCTAGCAGATGCAGCATGCCGTGGACAATGAGATGCGTGGCATGATCTTCCACTGCAACACTGCGCTCGGCCGCCTCGACCGAACAGACGCCATGGGCCAGCACGATATCGCCGAGCAATACTTCGCCATCGTCGCTGTTCTGGGTGACGGCGTCGAGCAGATCGGGCTGGATCATCGGGAAGGACAGCACGTTGGTTGGCTTGTCCTTGTCGCGATACTGGCGGTTGAGCGTATGAACTTCGTCATCGCTGGTGAAGCGCACCGCGACTTCGACGGCGGTGGGCCAGCCGCGCCATTCGGCATAGGGCGTCTGCGCGATCGCCGCCTCGACGGCGCGAAGCGCAAGCGTTTCCCAGTCGCCTTCCGGCCAGGGTGCTTCAGGGAGAGCGGCAACGTCAAGCATCAGGCGAGGTCCGTCTGGACAAAGTCATTCCCTTTGTAGAGCAAGCGGGCATTGTTCGCGACCGCGCAGGCATAGGCGAAGCAATCGCCCATGTTGAGCGCGGCCGGGTGCACGCCCTTGCCGTAGACTGCATAACTCCGGAGAGCCAGATCGGCTTCCTGCTCGCCGATCGCGACCATACGGACGCGCAGATCCTCAGCAAAGGCGAAGGTGCGCTGCGTCGCCTCGGGCAGGGTCAGTCGGTAGGCTTTGTGAAGTCCGACGATCGTTTCCCATCGTGCAACCGGCGACCAGATCGCGTCCTCGTCCAACAGCCGGGCCAGCATCATTTCGCGCTCCGGCTCGCCGCCCAGAATAGCGATGGCAGCGGATGCGTCGACGAACAGCGTCACAGATCGCCGGAGAGCGAATCGAAGAACGCTTTGTCTGCAGGGGCTTCCCGCGCCTCGGGCACGGGGAAGCGCGCGTCGAACTGCGCGAGCCAGTCGCGCGCCCGCGGCAGCGTGTCGGCATCGCTGCGCTGCTCTAGCGCCTCCACAGCAAGGCGAACCGCCTCAGTCTTGGAGAGGCCCAGCCGCGCAGCTAAACGGCTGACCCGCTCGGTCGTCTCGCTATCCTTGATGTAGAGCGATGCCACGCTGCGTCTCCAAATGGGATATCCCGAACGTAGGACGGGATATCCCGCACTTCAACCTTCCCCCTCATAGGCCGCGACGATGCGGCCCACGATCGGGTGGCGCACCACATCGCCGACGCCGAAACGCACCATCGAAATGCCCTCCACGCCTTCCAGCCGGGTGACCGCGTCGTTCAGACCCGACGCGGCCGGGCCACCGGGAAGGTCGGTCTGCTTCGGGTCGCCGCAGATCACCATCCGGCTGCCCTGTCCGAAGCGGGTGAGGAACATCTTCATCTGCATCGGCGTGGTATTCTGCGCCTCGTCGAGGATGACGAAGGCCTCAGCGAGCGTGCGGCCACGCATGAACGCGATTGGCGCAATCTCGATCTCGCCGCTCGCGATCCGCCGCTCCACCTGTTCGGCGGGCAGGCAGTCGTAGAGCGCGTCGTAAATCGGGCGGAGATAGGGATCGACCTTCTCCTTCATGTCGCCCGGCAGGAAGCCCAGTCGCTCGCCTGCCTCCACCGCCGGGCGCGACAGGATCAGCCGCTGCACGCTGCCGCTGATCAGCTGCGCCACCGCCTGCGCGACCGCGAGATAGGTCTTGCCGGTGCCCGCCGGGCCGAGCGCGAAGATCAGGTCGTTCGATGCCAGCTCGCGCATATAGTGCGTCTGCGTCACCGAGCGCGGCACGATCGTCTTCTTGCGCGTCCGGATCATGATCGAGGGCGGCGCGCTGCTGCCCGCAGGTTCCGCGCGGACGATGCCGGTGAACATCGGCTCGCTCGACATGGCGACCACCGCGTCGATAAGCCCGCCATCGACATCCTCGCCGCGGATAACCCGGCTGTGCAGCTCCTGCAGCACTTCGCGGGCGTGCGCCACCGCCTCGGCAGTGCCTTCGATCACCACCCGCTGGCCGCGCGCATGGATGTACACACCCAATCGTTCTTCCAGCATCAGCAGATTGGCGTCGAACTCACCGAAAAGCTGGGGCAGGAGCTGCGGCTTGTCGAAATTTACCTCTACCCGAGA
This sequence comes from Sphingomonas sp. HT-1, assembly GCF_048568905.1. Taxonomy (GTDB): domain Bacteria; phylum Pseudomonadota; class Alphaproteobacteria; order Sphingomonadales; family Sphingomonadaceae; genus Sphingomonas. The sequence goes on from NZ_CP183770.1 coordinate 2,332,455, forward strand.
GCGTTGACCGGGCTGGGCGGGGACAGGCTTGCGGCTCATGCGGTCCTTTCGATGCTGGGAGCGTGCGGAAAAGGCATGCGGCCCCGGCGGGGCAAACCTTGGCGAGGGGCGGAGGTTCCTTGGCGCATGATCGAAGGCGAGATTGACAGACGAACGCAGGCGGACACAAGCCCAACCTGCGTCTGCCTGCCGATAGCGCGCGGGTGTGACAAGCGGGCGACAGCCGCCCCGCCGCCGCTCAGCCGGCGTGCGGTCCCAGTTCGCGTCCACCAAGCGAGTTGGGCCCTGCGCTCACGATCTCCACCTCGATCAGGTCGCCGATCTTGGCATTCGTCTCCAGATGCACAGATTGCAGCCAGGGAGACTTGCCGATCATCTGGCCGGGACGGCGCCCAACCCGCTCGATCAGAACTGCGCAGCGCCGGCCGACGCTCGCCGCGTTGAACGCCTGCGAATGGCGGCCCAGCGCCGCCTGCAACCGCTGGAGCCGTTCGTCGGCCACTTCGGCAGGCAGATACTGATCGACCAGCTCTGCCGCCGGCGTACCCGGGCGCGGCGAATATTTGAAGCTGAAGCACTGGGCATAGCCGACGGCATCGACCAGCTGCAGCGTCTCCTCGAACTCTGCTTCGGTCTCGCCGGGAAAGGCAACGATGAAGTCGCCGGACAGCGCAATATCGGACCGCGCGGCGCGGACCCGATCGATGATGCGCAGGTACGAATCGCGCGTGTGGCTGCGATTCATGGCTTTCAGGATGCGATCGCTGCCCGCCTGCACCGGCAAATGCAGGAACGGCATCAGCTTGGCCACATGGCCGTGCGCCTCGATCAGTCCTTCGGCCATGTCGTTGGGGTGGCTGGTGGTGTAGCGGATGCGGGCCAAGCCCTCGATCCGGTCGAGCGCGACGATCAAGTCGTGCAGGCCGCGGCCGTCGTCATCGCCCCACGCGTTGACGTTCTGGCCAAGCAGCGTGATCTCGCGCGCGCCGGCATCGACCAGCGCCTTCGCCTCGTCGACAATCGCGGCATAGGGCCGGCTTACCTCGGCGCCGCGGGTATAGGGCACCACGCAATAGGTGCAGAACTTGTCGCAGCCTTCCTGCACGGTAAGGAACGCGCTCGCACCCACCTTACGCCGCGCCGGCAGCTTTCCGAACTTGCTCGCGATCGGCATGTCGGTGTCGAGGCCGAGCTTGCCCTCGGCCGCCTTGGCGACGAGGTCAGGCAGGTTATGATAAGCCTGCGGCCCGACCACCACGTCCACCTTGGCGCGGCGGGCGATCTCCTCGCCCTCGGCCTGCGCGACGCAGCCGGCCACCGCGATCATTGGCTTGCCGCTTTCGCGCAACTTCAGCCGCCCGATCTCCGAATAGACCTTTTCGGTCGCCTTCTCGCGAATATGACAGGTGTTGAGGACGACGAGATCGGCCTGGTCCGCTTCGGCGGCGACGAGGCCCTGGGCGGCCATCAGCTCGCCCATGCGCTCGCCGTCATAGACGTTCATCTGGCAGCCGTACGACTTGACGTGATAGGTCTTGGGGGTGGTCATGATCGGCGCGGCTATACGCGTGAAAGGCGGCGAAAAACAGACCTTGGGCGCTACCGCGATGGAGCACCACCGCCATCCACGTCATCCCAGCGAAAGCCGGAACCCATTGGGATCTCCGTTCAGGCTCGTGCTGGCAGCGACAGGCGAATGGATTCGGGCTTTCGCCGGAATGACCGCTTATGCGGAGCGATGGATCGCACCATCAGCCGGCGCCTTGTACCCGATCGGATCCTCCGCGAAGCGAAACGGCCGCAGCGGGTGCCCCAGCGTGCGCACCAGCGCTTCTTCGATGCGCCGCCGGCTTTCCGCTGCGATCGCCTTGCGGCCCGGGAAGTCGCGCGGATCGAAAGGCTCGAGGAAATGCACGCGAAGCCGGAAACGCTGCTTGCGCGCAAGTACCCGCCTAGCGTTGTTCAGCCCGCGCTCCTGACCGATCCAGGCAATGTCCTCGGCGGCTGCGCCGTAATCGAGCAACACCGGCTGCACCATCACGCCGGGCGGCGGCGGTTCCAGCACGCGAAGCATCGGCGTCTTGAACGGCAGCAGCGACTTGCCATCGGTCGTGGTGCCTTCGGGAAAGATCGTGACGGCCCAGGTTTCGGCCAGTGCATCCCGCAACTGGTTGATCTGTTCCGCCACGCCCATGCGGTTCTCACGCTTCACGTAAACGGTGCGGTTGAGCCCCGCGAGCCAGCCGACCAGCGGCGAGGCGCCGATCTCCGCCTTGGCGACGAAGGCTGTGCCGCTCGCCCCGCCCAATGCGAGAATATCGATCCAGCTCAGATGGTTGGAGATATAGAAAACGTCACGTTTCAGCGGCGTGCCGACACGCTTGACCTTGGCGCCGGCGATCCGTGCAGCACTGCCGAGAAACAGCCGCGGCCAGGGCGAGGGCAGCCGAACCAAGCGGAAAAGATAGTGGAGCGGCACATGGATCAGCACCGCGAACACCAGCCGCGCCACGCGGAACCACAGCCGTGCCTGCTCCGCGCCGGTCAGCCGCGTCGGCAGCCCCTGGGTGGCTTCTTCGCGGCGACGCCGGGCGCGCTCAGTTCTTGCGGTCGAGCGCAACCCCGTAAAGTTCCATGCGGTGATCGACCAGACGGAAGCCGAGCCGTTCGGCAATCTGCTTCTGCAGCAGTTCCAACTCGGGATCGACAAACTCGATCACCTTGCCGCTTTCAACATCGATCAGGTGATCGTGATGCGCTTCCGGCGCCGGCTCATAGCGGGCGCGGCCATCGCCGAAATCGTGCCGATCGAGGATGCCCGCTTCCTCGAACAGCCGCACGGTGCGGTAGACAGTAGCGATCGAAATGCCCGGATCGATTGCGGCGGCGCGCTCATAGACCTTTTCCACGTCGGGATGGTCATCTGCGTCGGAAAGGACGCGGGCGATCACCTTGCGCTGTTCGGTAATGCGCAGCCCTTTTTCGTGGCAAAGCGCTTCGAGATCGATCTTGCGAGACATGGCGTTCATGTAGCCCGATTACCGCTCGGGGAAAAGAGCCGTCTCTGCCTGAAGGATTGGCCGAGACGAAAGCGCCGGCCCGGGAGCATTCCCCGCGCCGGCGCTCGCAACTGCGGATCCTGGGGGATCGAAGCGATCAGCGCGTCTTGCGACGCTTGGTGCCGAGGCCGATCTTCTTCGCCAGGCTGCGGCGCTGCTCGGCATAGTTCGGCGCGACCATCGGATAATCGGCGGGCAGGTTCCACTTGGCGCGGTACTGCTCCGGCGTCATCTGATAGTGCGTCATCAGGTGACGCTTCAGCATCTTCAGCTTCTTACCGTCTTCGAGACAGACGATATAGTCCGGCTTGACAGACGCGCGCACCGAAACCGCGGGCTCCTGCTTCACTTCCGGCTCGGGCTGCACCGTGCCAAGGCCGGTCAGCGCGCCGTGAACGTTCTGGATAAGCTGCGGAAGATCCGAAACCGCGACGCTGTTATTGCTGACATGCGCAGCAACAATATCGGCGGTCAGTGCAATAAGCGTTTCGTGAATCTCAGATGAAGCTTCCATGATATTCCTTTCGACCCGTTTTGATGGCGACTATCAACTGTGTCACCTGATACGCCCTATCGTGCCACGCCGAACGAATGGCAAGAGATGAAGTCGCAAGTCCAGCAAATTTTTATCGTAGCGATCGTGCCAATGTGAGAGCATCGAAAGATTGGCCGGTAGTTCCACGATAATAGCCGCGCCTTTCACCAACCTTGCCAAAGCCCTCGCGATGATAAAGCTGCATCGCATCATTGCCGGCTCGCACCTCCAGATGCAATTTCACGGCACGACGATTGCGCGCTTCGGCAATGACCGCGCGCAGCAAGGCGCCGCCGATGCCGCGACCGCGCGAATCCGGGTGCGTCGCCAACAGCAGCAGTTCGGCCTCGTCGAGCATCGCCCGCGCCATCGCGAAGCCGCAATCCTTGCCGTCGACACTGGCGATCGTCAGCCAGACACCGGAAAGCGCCAGCATGCCCATGCACTGGGCGGAGGTCCATGCCTCGCCATATTGCGGATCGAAGGCCGCGTGCATGATGCGACCGACCGCGGCGAGATCCTGCGTCCCGCCTTCGCGCAACTCGATGAGCGACGCTTTCATATTCATGCCAGTCCGCGCTCCGCCAGCGTTTTCGCGTCCGGCGCCCGCCCGTACAGAGGCCGCGGTGCAAGTGCCGCGAAATCGGCTGGCAGCAGCACCGCATCGGCGGCACGCGGCAAGGCCTCGCGCAGGTCCAGCCCTTCCGCCAGCGCAGCAAGGCGCCGGGTGCCGCTGCCGATCGCCGGCCGACCGTCCAGCCCCTGCAGCGCCGCTTGCGGAAGCATCGACGCGAGCGGCCCGGTCTCCATCAGCGGATCGGCGCTGAAATGCTGGACGAACACTTCGCCATGACCGCCTTCCAGAACCACCGCCAAACGATCCAGCTGGGCATCTTCGGCAAAGGCGGCGGCGGCGATCAGTGCAAGCGACGAATATCCCCGGACCGGCACGCCCCAGCCGATCGCCAGGCCGCGCGCCGCGGCTAGGCCAACGCGCACACCGGTGAAGCTGCCGGGGCCGACATCGACCAGAATCGCATCGGCGCGCCCGCCGCCGGGCAGTTCGGCGATCATCGGGATCAGCCGTTCGGCGTGCCCGCGGCCGACCACTTCATGCCGTTCGGCGAGCACGGCACCATCCACCAGCAATGCCACCGAACAGGCGGCCGTGGCGGTTTCGAGGATGAGCAGTCGCGGGGCTTCAGCCATTGCCCCGCGCTAGCCAGAAGTACCGCAAAAGGTCAAATCACCCGGTTGAAGCGATCAAAGCCGGGGCGCGGCGACCGATCATGCAATGTCGACGGATCGCCCACGCCCAATGTCGAGATGAAGTTCGACTTCACGCCAGGCTGGTCGGCGAAAAAGGCCTCGTCCACCTTGGCATTGTCGAAGCCCGACATCGGCCCGGTATCGAAGCCGAGCGCCCGCGCCGCAATGATGAAATAGGCGCCCTGGAGCGACGAATTGCGGAAAGCCTGTTCGCGACGACCTGCTTCCGTGGGGAACCAGTTCTTCGCCTCGGGCGCGTGCGGGAAGAAGTCGATCAGATGATCGTGGAAATTCATGTCATAGGCGATGATCACGCTGGCGGGAGCCTTGCGGATCTTTTCGGCATTGCTGCCGCTTGCGAAACCGGCCAGCTTGTCCTTCGCGGGCTGGCTCAGCAGCCAGACGAAACGGGCGGACTGTTGGTTGACGGAGGTGGGTCCCATCTTCAGCAGATCGTAGATGCGCGCGACATCCGCCTCGGTCACCGGTGCATCGGTATAGCCGTTATACGTGCGCGCAGTGCGGAAGATGGTGTCGAGCGCGGCGTCGTCGAGCGGCTGGCCCATGGCGTACGGATCCTTGATTCGGGAAAGCAGGAAACGGAGGGAGCGGCGCTCAGACGGCGCGCACCTCGGTCACTTCGGGAACATAGTATTTCAGCAGCTGCTCGATACCGTTCTTCAGCGTCGCGGTGGAAGAAGGGCAGCCGGCGCACGCGCCCTGCATCTGCAGATAGACTTTGCCCTGGTCGAAACCGCGATAGATGATGTCGCCGCCGTCGTTGGCTACGGCCGGGCGGATCCGGGTATCGATCAGTTCGCGGATCTGGGTAACGATATCGGCATCCTCCGGATTGTCCCCGAAGTCGGCGCTTTCCGGCGGGACACTGAATCCGGCGGCGGAGCCCTGCGCGAACAGCGGCATGTTCGCGGAGAAATGATCGAGCAGGATGCCGAGCACGTCGGGCTTCAGCCCCGCCCAATCGACGCCGGGCGCCGCCGTCACCGAGATGAAGTCGCGGCCGAAAAATACCCCGGTGACGTCGCCCAGGCCGAACAGCGCATCTGCAAGCGGCGAAGCCTCCGCTTCTTCCGGGCTTGCGAAGTCGCGCGTGCCGACCTCCATCACCGCCCGGCCGGGCAGGAACTTGAGCGTGGCAGGATTGGGGGTGAGTTCGGTCTCGATCAGCATGGCGCTCACATGGGACGAAGGTGCCGCAGGATCAAGCTGCACCCTGATATGCCCAGCCAAAGATGCGCTATCCGGCGCCGGCGAGCACCGCTTCCACCCATTGGGGCACCAGCACGCCGGCCGGCCCCATCCGGCTTTCGTCGAACCAGTGGCTGCCGCCCGACGGCTCCAGGTTCATCTCCAGCGTCTCAGCACCATAATGCCGTGCGGTGCGCACGAAGCCCGCCGCCGGATAAACCGCACCCGAGGTACCGATGGAGACGAACAAGTCAGCCTCTGCGAGCGCCGCTTCGATCCGCTCCATCTGATACGGCATTTCGCCGAAGAACACGATGTCGGGGCGCAGGGCGAGCATCCCGCAATGGGGGCATTCGCTTTCGGGGGGGAGCGCGTCGGTCCAGCGCTCGCGAATGCCGCACGCAGCGCACAGGGCAGACAGAAGTTCGCCGTGCATGTGCAGCAGCCGGGTCGCGCCGGCGCGCTCGTGCAGATCGTCGACATTTTGGGTCACGATCAGCAGCTCGCCCGGCCAGGCAGCATCGAGCCGTGCCAGCGCCTGGTGCGCGGCATTGGGCTGCACCCCCGCCAGCGCTTCGCGCCGCAAATCATAGAAGCGATGCACCAGCGCCGGATCCCGCGCCAGCGCCTCTGGCGTGCAGACATCCTCCACCCGATGCCCCTCCCACAGTCCACCCGGGCCGCGGAAGGTGGCGACGCCGCTTTCTGCCGAGATGCCGGCACCCGTTAGGACGACGATGTTGCGCGTGTTCGGCATGGTTTCTCCCCTTCGCCCCGAAGCGGCTAGCGGATCAACGCCGCATTGCCGGATATGCTCAATCTGCGCTGGCCCGCGCATCCATGCACGGCGGGCCGCACAAGAAAAAGGCGAAGGATCCGTAAAAATAGCCTCTGTCGTTCCGCTACGGGATCGTGCAACAGCGCGGCCCATGACGAGTATCGGCATCTTCGGCAGCATGGGGCGGATGGGCCAGGCGATCAGCGCCGCCCTTCCCGAATTCGGCGCGCAGGCGGCGGGCGGCGTGGACGTGGGCGACGATCCCGCCGCGCTGGCACGCAAGGCCGATGTGATCGTCGACTTCTCGGCGCCGGCCGCGCTCGAGGCGAATCTCGCTGCCGCCCGCGCTGCACGTACCCCGATCGTGATCGGCACCACCGGCCTTGCCGAGCGCCACCACCGCATGATCGATGCCGCCGCTGCCGAGATCGCCGTGCTGCAGACCGGCAACACCTCGCTCGGCATCGGCCTGCTCTCGCGTCTGGTGCAGGAAGCGGCCCGCCGGCTCGGCCAGGATTGGGACATCGAGATCGTCGAGATGCACCATCGCAACAAGGCCGATGCCCCCTCCGGCACCGCGCTGATGCTCGGTGCGGCCGCGGCGGAGGCAATGGGAACCACGCTGGCCGAAGCAGGCGTCAGCGACCGTGCCGGCCTCACTGGCCCCCGTGCCGCCGGCACGATCGGCATGGCCAGCCTGCGCGGCGGATCGGTGATCGGCGACCATAGTGTCGTCTTCGCCAGCGACGGCGAGCGAATCGAACTGATCCACCGCGCCGACGATCGCGCGATCTTCGCCAAGGGCGCGATCCGCGCCGCGCTCTGGCTCGCCGGCCGAGAGCCGGGCCGCTACACGATGGATCAGGTACTCGGCGTGTGAAGAAGGCAGCGGTCGTCGAGTTCTTCGCGCGGCTGGCGGCGGACAATCCGCACCCGGAGACGGAGCTCGAATCCGTCAACACCTTTACGCTGCTGGTGGCGGTGGTGCTCTCCGCCCAGGCAACCGATGCTGGCGTCAACAAGGCGACGCGCGCGCTCTTTGCGCAGGTCGACACGCCCGAGAAAATGGTGGCGCTCGGCGAGGCAGGGTTGAAGGAGTACATCAAGACGATTGGCCTGTTCAACACCAAGGCCAAAAACGTCATCGCGCTCTCTGAAGCGCTGATCCGCGACCATAACGGCGAGGTCCCCGCCGATCGCGACGCGCTGGAACAGCTACCGGGCGTCGGCCGCAAGACCGCGAACGTGGTGATGAACGTGGCGTTCGGCGCAGAGACCTTCGCCGTCGATACGCACCTGTTCCGCGTCTGCAACCGTACCGGACTCGCCCCCGGCAAGACTCCGCTGGCGGTGGAGCTGAAACTGGAAAAAGCGGTACCCCAGCCCTTTCGCATGCACGCGCACCACTGGCTGATCCTGCACGGCCGCTATGTTTGTAAGGCACGAACGCCCGAATGCTGGCGCTGCCCCGTCACCGATCTTTGCGCCTTCAAAGCGAAAACCCCACCGCCGGGGCGCAAGGCGGCATAAGCTTTCCTGCACCGGAAACGCGCCGCCTGCCGAAACGGGCTGGCCTTCCCCGAATTGCTTTGCTAGGCGATCCCCCCACGCACCCGTAGCTCAGCTGGATAGAGCGCTGCCCTCCGAAGGCAGAGGCCACAGGTTCGAATCCTGTCGGGTGCGCCAGCTTCTTGAATCGTGTTCAGAACAGCGGCGCCCCGGGTGGCGCGCATCGTCCCGGGGATGCGGCTCGCCGCGCGCGTTGTTTGACACCGTCGCCCGGAGTCTGCGGCCTGCAGGAGCGGAGATCAGGCTGCAGGACGTGGCAATGCCCGCCGTCTGCGTACGGGACTCCGTCCGGGCGGGCCGTATCTCTATTCTATCCTGCCCCACCTACAACGCGCGGGTCGACCTTGTGGTCCGCCTTGGTGGTCGCTCGTGTTGAGGCCCTGAGCGCAAACGGGCTGAGCGACGGACACTTGCCTGCACGAACCACGGCGCATCGCTTTAGCGTCGTGGAACCGGCGCGGCTTCGAGACCCAGCAGGCGGTCCAGCGACCAGGCGCCAGGCCCGGCGGCGATTACGGGGAGGAGCAGGCCGGCCCAGCTGAGATGCGTCGGCCAGGCATCGGGGTAGACGAAGAGCTGGATCACCAGCGTCATGCCCAGCAGCGCCAGCGCCGCAGGCCTGGCGAACAGTCCCAGCACGAGGAGGATGGGGAAGAAATGTTCCGAATAGGTCGCCACATGCGCCGCGATCCAGGGCGGAACGAGCGGCAGCGCATAGTCGGTGCCGAAAAGCTCCAGGGTGGAATCGGTGATCGTCAGCCCGCCTTCCACCTTGGTGCGCCCCGACAGGAAAAAGATGGAAGCAACGCCGAGGCGCGCGACCAGCAGCAGCAGCGATGGCGGCAACAGGCGCGCGGCGATGCCGCCGGCGTGCATGTAGAGATTGGCGACGGATCGCATGGCGGGCTCCGAAACAGGGAAAAGACGCCCGGCCCAGGGGGAGGCCGGGCGCGGGCGTCACGCCTTGGGGGTGAGCGATCCGTTACCCTTGGGCGTCTTGATCGAGGTGCAGGTGCCGGCTTTTACCAGCTTCCAGGCATTGCCCTGATAATTGCGGGTCGAGGTGCCCGCGCAGCTGGTGCCGGCGCCTGCCTTGCAGTCGTTCTTGCCGGCCAGCGCAACGCCGTAGCATTTCTCCATCTTGGGCTGCTGTGCTTGCGCAGCGGCGCCGGCAATGCCGAGCGCGACGGAAGCGGCCAAGGCGGCGGACGTCTTAATCATCGATAGCTCCTTGCACGGACCTCGCGCGCTGCAGCGATCCAGGAAGGAGAGCCGCCGCGCAGTGGCCCCGGAAATTGCGAGGACGCCGGGCCACCTGCCGCTGTACGCAATGCCCGCGCGGCCGGTTACAGCCGGCGTTCTGGCGCTCGTCAGCCATCGTTGTAACCTGTCGCACGCCCCTTGCGTATCGCTCCGGCGGGGAGTGGGAATGCGGCACAGCGAAGCAGAGCTACGAGCGTGGATGACGGCGGGACTGGACGGCGATGCCACGGCACATGCGGCATTGCTGCGCGCGCTGGTGCCGCTGCTCCGCAGCTTTTTCCGTCGCCGCATGCGCGGCGACGAGGATATCGAGGACCTGGTGCAGGAAACGCTGATTGCAATACACACGAAACGCGGCACCTATGATCGGGATCGGCCGTTCACCGCATGGCTCTACGCCGTGGCGCGGTATCGCCTCATCGACCAGCTCCGTCGGCGCCGGGTTGTCGTGCCCATCGAGAGTGTCGAAGATATTCTGGTGGCGGAAGGATTCGAAGACGCGGTGGCGGCGCGCATGGATATCGATCGGCTGCTATCCGGCCTATCGAGCAAGCAGGCGCGGGCAATTCGCGACACCCAGCTGGAGGGCCTGAGCGTCTCCGAAGCGGCCGAAAGCGCCGGCATCGGCCAGTCTGACGTCAAGGTTTCGGTGCACCGCGGATTGAAGGCACTGGCCGCGCGACTGCGGGGGCAGGAATGATGCCACCCGGCGTGGAAACGGACAGCGGCACCGAGCGCCTGATCGCGTCGCTCGCCGCCCATGTACCGCCGGTGCCGCCACGGTTCATCGGGCGTCGGATCGCGCTGGGCACCGCCGGCGGCGGCGTGGTGAGCCTGGGCCTCGTCTTCGCGTTGTTCGGCGCGCGGCCGGATCTGCCCCAGGCGATGTTCGGCTTCGCCTTCTGGATGAAGTGGGCCTACACGATCTCGCTCGGGCTGGTGGCGGTCGCCGCGACGGTTCGGCTGGCGCGGCCCACCGCAGGATCGTTCCGCCCGCTCTGGCCGCTCGCGGTGCCGATCCTGCTGCTGGGAGCACTCGGCGTCGAGGAGCTGTCGCGAACGCCGATGCGCGACTGGCTGTCGATGTGGCTCGGCGGCAGCTGGGCCGAATGCCCCTGGCGCGTGCTGTTGCTGGCGATTCCTATCTTCCTCGGACTGCTCTGGTCGTTCCGCAAGCTGGCGCCGACGGATCTGCGCGCGGCCGGCGCCGCTGCGGGGCTGGCCGCGGGCGCCTGGGCAGCGACCATCTATTGCCTGCATTGCGACGAGTTCGCCGCTGTGTTCGTCCTGACCTGGTACAGCATCGGTATCCTGCTGGCCGCCGGATTGGGCGCGGTGCTGGGTCCGCGCGTCCTGCGGTGGTGAGCTGTAACCGGCGCGTCCGGCACTGCGTAGGAAGGGGGCCGAACCGGCACCAACCGATCTCAGGGAGCCACCATATGATCACCATCCAGACCGGCGCCAGCATCGCTGCGACCGCCGCCCTTGTCGCGCTGTCCAGCGCCAGCGTTGCCGCCCCCGCCGCCTCGGCCGAGAAGGTCGTCCATTGCTATGGCATCAACAGCTGCAAGGGCACGTCGGACTGCAAGACTGCGCAGAACGAGTGCAAGGGCCAGAACAGCTGCAAAGGCCAGGGCTTCAAGGCCATCACCGCCAAAGCCTGCAAGGCCCAGGGCGGCAGCCTGACCGAAAAGAAGTGATGCGGGCGGCGGCCCGGCCAAGGCGGCCGGGCCGCGCCATTGTGCCGGGATCAAAAGGATGATGGACCAGAACCGCTTCGGCCTAGGGCTCCGCAAGCCGCATTATGTCGATTTTCTCGATCGCGCGGTCCCGGTCGATTTCGTCGAGGTGATCTCCGAAAACTTCATGGTACCCGGCGGCCGCCCGCGCGACATTCTGCACAGGATGCGGGCACGCTACCCCGTGGCGCTGCACGGCGTGTCGATGTCGCTCGGCTCGGCCGATGGGCTCGACCGAACCTATCTCGCCGAGCTTCGCGCGCTGGTCGACGCCATCGATCCGCTGTTCGTTTCCGATCATCTCTGCTGGACGCGCTTCGGCGGGTTCCAGTCACACGATCTGCTGCCGCTCCCCTATACGGAAGAAGCGCTCCGCACCGTGTGCGCGAACGTGGACGCAGCGCAGGAGGCGCTCGGCCGGACGATGCTGATCGAAAACCCGTCGAGCTATGTCACCTTCGATGGTGCGGCGATGACCGAATGGGAGTTTCTGGAGGCGCTGTGCGCACGCACGGGCTGCGATCTCCTGCTCGATGTGAACAATGTGTTCGTCAGCGCAACCAACCACGGCTTCGATGCCCATGCCTATCTCGCCGGCATTCCGGCGGAGCGGGTGCGGCAGATCCACTTGGCCGGGCACAGCCAGGGGGAAACACTGCTGATCGACACCCATGACCGGCCGGTGCCGCACCCGGTATGGGCGCTCTACGCTGCGGCCTTGGCGCGGCTGGGGCCCGTCGCAACGATGATCGAGCGGGACGACGCTATTCCACCGCTGGCCGAACTGTTGGGGGAACTGGGCAAGGCGCGCGCGATCGCAGCGTTTGAAATCGCGGCATGAAACTCGCGTAGCTGCAAGCCGAATTCGGCCGCTGGCTCCGCGCCGAATGCCCCGACGCGGCAGCGCAGCTGGGCCGCGGGCCGGGGCTGGACATCTATCTCAACAACTATCGTAGTCAGCTGATTCATGCGCTGGAGAGCGGCTACCCCCAGCTGCGACGGTGGTTAGGCGATGCGGCATTCTTCTCCGCCGCGGCACGACATATTGAGACCGCGCCGCCACATTCGTGGACGCTCGACGCCTATGGCGCCGATTTCGCGCAGACGATCGCCGCGCTCTACCCGGATGATCCGACAGCCGTTGATCTGGCGCAGATCGAATGGGGCCTTGCGGCGGCCTTCACTACTCCCGATGCCGTGCCGGTGGCGGCTGCGGCACTTGGCGGCGTCGATTGGGAGCGCGCGCGATTCCGCTTCGTCCCCAGCATGACACTGTTGCCGGTCACCACCAACGCGGCCGCACTGTGGCAGGCCCTTGCGGCAGGCGCAGCCCCACCGCCAGCGGCGGCGCTGACCCAACCGGCAACCGTGCTGTTCTGGCGACGGGGGTTCCACCCCAGCTTTCGCTCCGCCGAACGCGCAGAGGCAGAGGCGCTGCAGCAGTTGCTGGCGGGCACCTGCTTCGGTGCATTGTGCGACGCGCTTGCCGCAGTAGAGGGCGCCGAGCAGGGTGCGACGATCGCCGGCAGTTGGCTGGGCGGCTGGCTGCGCGACGGGCTGATCGCGGAAATATTCTGAACCCGACGGTCCTCGCCCGCGCTTCTCCCTCCAGCCAATCCGGTTGCGCAAAAGAACAACATGCCTTGCGCCGCACCCGACGCCGAACAACAACGGCGAAAAGCGGGAGAGATGCAGTGGCAGCAGGCGCAGGCCAGGGATCGTGGCGTAATTCGATTCTAGCGGGACTGGCGAACTATATCGATGCCGGTTCGATCGTCTCGGGATCGGTTGCGCTGGCGCTGTGGAAAGCGCAGTTCGGGCTTTCGGACGGATTCATCGGCCTGATCGGGGCGTTCAGCGCCAATGCGATCTCTGCGGGCGTGGGCGCGCTGCTCGGCGGCGTGCTGTGCGACCGGTTCGGGCGCAAGAAGATCTACCAGTATGACATGCTGTTCTACGCCTTCGGCATGCTCTGGCTGGTGTTCGCCAGCGCGCCCTGGATGATCGTGCTCGGCTTCGTGCTGGTCGGTCTGGCCGTGGGCGCAGACATTCCGGCATCCTGGTCGCTGATCGCCGAGCAGGCGCCGGATACCCGGCGCGGCGCGCATTCGGGCGTGGCGCAGTTGCTCTGGTATCTGGGGCCGGTGGCAGTGCTGGTCGCCGCCTATTGGCTGCAGCCGTTCGGCATTGCCGGCATACGCTGGCTGTTCGCGCACCTGGCGATCCTGGCCATCGGTCTGACCTTCCTGCGCTCGCGCATGCAGGAGTCGGAACGCTGGGAGGAAGCACAGGCCGCGCGCCGGGCAGGCACCGCCAGCATCGACTGGCGCGCGCTGTTCGCCCCGCGCTACCTGGGCGCGATTGCCTTCCTGGCGGGTATGTACGGCCTGTGGAACCTGTGGGCCGGCTATAACGGCTTCTTCACGCCCTATCTGATCGCGCAGAACCATCTTCCCGAATGGACAGCGACGATGCTGCCGGCGAGCTATTTCCTGATCGGCATGCTCTCGATCCTCGGCATTTTCATGACGCTGGCAGACCGGGTGAACCAGCGGCTGCTGTTCGGCATCTCGGCGGCCCTGCACGTGATCGGCATGGCGGTGCTGGCAATCTTCGGCTTTCGGCTTGAGATCGTGATCCTGCACATCGTCATCATGGGGGTAGCGGGCGGCTTCGGCGCGCAGAGCTTCTTCCAGCTCTGGTCGGCCGAGCTGTTCCCCACCGCGATCCGCTCGACCGCGCAGGGCCTTACCTTTGCGATCGTGCGCATCAGTCTCGGCATCTGGAGCCTCGCCGTGCCCAGCCTTGCCGCGCAGGATTTCACCACGCTCGCCTGGATCCTCACCGGCTTCCTGGCCGCTTCCGGCGTGATCGGCGTCGTCTGGGCCCCGCGCAACGAAGGCAAGTCGCTCGAAGCAATCGAGCGGGACCGGGCCGGCTAGGCGCTTGGGGGATTCGGGATCATTCCCACTCGATCGTGCCGGGCGGCTTGCTGGTATAGTCGTACGTCACCCGGTTCACGCCGCGCACCTCGTTGACGATACGGGTCGCCACGCGTGGCAGGAAGCCGCCGGGAAATTCGAACGCCTCGGCGGTCATGCCGTCGATCGAGGTCACCGCGCGCAGCGCCAGCACGCTGTCATAGGTACGCCCGTCGCCCATCACGCCTACGCTGCGCACCGGGGTGAGCACCGCGAAAGCCTGCCAGATCGCGTCGTAGAGCCCCGCGTTGCGGATTTCCTCGAGATAGATCGCGTCTGCCTTGCGCAGGATGTCGCAGCGTTCCTTGGTCACTTCGCCCGGGATGCGGATCGCCAGGCCCGGCCCCGGGAACGGATGGCGGCCGACGAACACGTCCGGCAGGCCCAGTTCGCGGCCCAGTGCGCGGACTTCGTCCTTGAACAGTTCACGCAGCGGCTCGACCAGCTGCATGTTCATCCGCGCGGGCAGGCCGCCGACATTGTGGTGGCTCTTGATCGTCACCGACGGCCCGCCGGTGAAGCTCACGCTTTCGATTACGTCCGGATAGAGCGTGCCCTGCGCCAGGAAATCGGCGCCGCCGATCTTCTTGGCCTCGTCCTCGAACACGTCGATGAAGGTCTTGCCGATGAACTTGCGCTTCGCCTCGGGATCGGTGACTCCGGCAAGGCCGTTCAGGAACAGCGTCTCGGCATTCACATGGACGAGCGGGATGTTGTAATGGCCACGGAACAGGCTGACCACCTGATCGGCCTCGCCGGCGCGCATCAGGCCGTGATCGACGAAAACGCAGGTCAGCTGGTCACCGATTGCCTCATGGATCAGCACGGCGGCGACGGCGGAATCGACACCCCCGGACAGGCCGCAGATCACCTTGCCGCTGCCCACCTGCGCGCGGATCTCGGCGATCTTGGCGGCGCGGAACTCGGCCATCGTCCAGTCGCCGGACAGACCGCAAACGTGCCGCACGAAATTAGCGAGCAGCTTGGCACCATCGGGCGTGTGGACCACTTCCGGGTGGAACTGCATCGCGTAGTAGCGGCGCTCGTCATTCGCGATCACCGCATAGGGCGAGCCGGGGCTGGTGGCGACCGGGCGGAAGCCGGGGGCGAGCTGGACGACCTTGTCGCCATGGCTCATCCACACCTGATGACTCTCGCTTTCCTGCCAGAGCCCGTCGAACAGCACGCAGCTGTCCTGAATCTCGATAAAGGCACGGCCGAACTCGCCGCTGTCGCCCAGCACGACTTCGCCACCGAGCTGGTGCATCATCACCTGCTGGCCATAGCAGATGCCGAGGACCGGCAGGCCGCTGTCGAAGATCTCCTGCGGCACCCGCGGCGAGCCGTCTTCCAGCACCGATGCGGGCGATCCGGAGAGAATCACGCCCTTGGGCTTCATCCGGGCAAAAGCCTCGGCAGCGGTGGTGAAGGGCGCGATCTCGGAATAGACCCCGGCTTCACGAACGCGGCGCGCGATCAGCTGGGTCACCTGGCTGCCGAAATCGACGATCAGGATTGAGTCGGTGTGCTGGAGCGTCATGGCCGGCGGATAGGGAGCCATCGCCGGGCTGTCAAAGGGGGTCGACGCCAGAAACAGTCATAGCCGCCGCACGCGGGGGTTACGCCGGCGCCGCTCAATCCCCATATCAAGCGTATCGCAGGCAAGACGGTTCCGTAAGCGCCAGCGGCTGAGAGACGGATGCGCTCCCGCTTACGCAAGCCGGAGACCCGTAATGGACCTCAACGATCTTCTTTCGCGCCACCAGACTTCGCTGATGCGGGCGGGCACCGCCGGATGCGTCGAGGCGCAGGCGGCGCACCGCGGCCTTGCCCGCGGCTATGCCGATCGCATCCGAGCGCTTCAGGCAAGAACGGGCACTGGCGGGGTGCTGCCCACACCGTTCTGATCGGCGCCCTGCCCCTGCTCCCCTCTGCCAAGGAACCTGCCGAATGACCGAACCGTCCGCCGACGTCCCGCAGTCGCTGCCCGCCAAGCCAACCCGGCAGGGCCCGTTCCGCCGCAAGTTCACCGCCGTGCGCCTGGCCCCGGAAAGCGCCGAGCGGCAAAGCCGCGTCGCGCTGCTCGCCTGGAACGTGCTGGGCGGCGAGCAGGCCATGGCGTTCCTGAACGCGCATGACGAAGCGCTGGGCGGCCGCCCGCTCGACCTCGCCGTGGCAAGCGCCGACGGGTGCGCCGCCGTGGAGCGCGCCATTGCGGCACGCGCGCCGGCTGGCTGAGGTCTGCGCCGATCTCTGCCCCCGGTACGGGACGAGTTCGCCCGTGCCCATGCTACGCTCTGCGCCGGTGCGGCCTTCTTTGCCGGATGGATGCTGGCGCAAGACGCACGTGCCGGGCAAGGCTGCCCACAGGCGCATCGCCGCCGATCGCGCGTGATCGCCAATGGCCTGCGCGAACTGGATCGATTTCTGAACATCCTGATCGACGAAGCCTGCTGGCGCCACGGCTTCGCCGCACAGCCCCGGCAGCGCAACACCGCCAACAAGCTCGCCGCCTTTCATGCGCAGCGAGGGCAGCGGCAGAACGAGCGGCCGCGGCTTGAGGCGCTGGCTCGCGCCCGCGACGCGCTGTTCCACTGCAACGGCATGGCGCTGCGGGGCGATCGGCGCGGCGGCGCGGTGCTCACGCTCGGCTGGCCCGCCGCGGCTGACGCTGCGAGCCTGGCGACGATCGCCGTCGGCGCGGCGATCGTCGTGACGGGGGGCGACATGGCCAGCGTCTGCGGCTATTACCGGCGACTGGCCGACGCCCTGCTGGAAGGCTGAAGCGCCCCCCGGTCGCTCGCCTCACGGCCGGATCGCCAGCCCCGTCCACTTCGCCGCGAACGCCCACAGGTCGGCGGTTTCCTCAATCACCTTGTCGGTCGGCTTGCCAGAGCCATGGCCGGCGCGCGTCTCGATCCGGATCAGGTGCGGCTTGTCGCCGATCTCGGCATGCTGGAGCGCGGCGGCGTATTTGAAGCTGTGGCCCGGCACGACCCGGTCATCGGTATCGGCGGTGGTCACCAGGATCGCCGGATAGGCGGCACCGCTCTTGATATTGTGATACGGCGAATAGGCGTAGAGCCGCTTGAAATCGGCTTCCTTCGCCGGATAGCCATAATCGTCTACCCAGTAGCGACCGGCGGTGAACCGATCGAACCGGGTCATGTCCATAACCCCCACCGCCGGCAGTGCGGCGGCGAACAGATCCGGCCGCTGGTTGGTGACGGCACCGACCAGCAGGCCGCCATTCGATCCGCCCTGGATCGCCAGTTGCCCCTTGCCGGTGATCCCCTGCGCGATCAGCGCTTCGCCGGCGGCGATGAAATCGTCGAACGCGTTCTGCTTGTTGGCTAGGCGCCCGCCATCGTGCCACGCCTTGCCATATTCCCCACCGCCGCGGATGTTCGCCACCACAAACGCTCCGCCCTGTTCCAGCCAGGCGAGCCGGCCGGCGGAGAAGCCCGGCGTGATCGGGATGTTGAACCCGCCATAACCGTAGAGGATGGTCGGCGCGGGGCCGGTCACGCTCTTCTTGCGGACGATGAACATCGGCACGCGGGTGCCGTCCTTGGAGGCGTAGAAGCGCTGCTCGACTGCATAGTCCTGCGGATCGAACGCCACCTTGGGGCTGGCCCAGGGCTGCGCCTCGCCGGTCTTCACGTCGTAGCGGAAGATCGTCGTGGGATAGTTGAAGCTGGTGAAGGCGAAGAAGGTCTCGCCCTTCTCCGGGTCGCCGCCGAAGCCGCTGGCGGTGCCGATTCCCGGCAGCGCGACCTTGCCGTCGGGCGTGCCATCGAGCTGATAGCGGCGCACTTCGGTGGCGGCATCGACCATGTAGCTCAGGATCAGCCGCCCACCGACGATCGATGCGCCGGCCAGCGTCTCCTTTTGCTCGGCCACCACTTCGTGCGGGGTGAGCGACGGATCGGCGAGATCGATCGTCACGACGCGCTGGCGCGGAGCCCCGGCATCGGTGGTGAACCAGAATTTGGTCCCGACATTGCCGATCGCCGACCAGTCATGCTCCAGCGTGCCGATCACCGTCTTCGCCTTCCACGCCGGATCGGCAAGATCGACGATATGGACGAGGTTCTTGTTGTCCGTCCCCTCGCTGGTGGAGATCACCAGATATCGGCCATCGTCAGTAATGCCGGCATAGTGGCTCTGCTTCGGCGCCGCGGGCGTTTCATAGACGAGGCGATCGGCCGACTGGTCGGTACCCAGCTTGTGGAAATAGACCTTGTGGTTCTCGGTCAGCGCCTGGAACTTGGCGTCGGCCGGCGGCTCGGGATAGCGCGAATAGAAGAAGCCGCTCCCGTCCTTGGCCCAGGAAAGGCCCATGGTGTATTTCGCCCAGTTCACCGTGTCGCCGGTTTCCTTGCCGGTCGCCACGTCGAGCACCTTCACCGTGCGCCAGTCCGTGCCGCCATCCTGGATCGAATAGGCGAGCAGCTTGCCGTCTTCGCTGGGCAGCCATTCGGCGAGCGCGGTCGCCCCGTCCTTCGACCAGCCATTGGGATCGAGCAGCACGCGCCCCTCGCCGTCCAGCCCGTCGCGCACGAACAGCACAGCCTGGTTCTGCAGGCCACTATTGTGCGCGTAGAAATAGCGGCTGCCCTTCCGCTCGGGCAGGCCGAAGCGCTCATAATCGAAAAGCTGCTTGATGCGCGCCTTCAGGGCGTCGCGGCCGGGCAGCGTCGCCAGATAGGCGTCGGTCACCTTGTTCTCGGCCTCTACCCAGGCAGCGACCTGGCTGTCGTTGCGCACGTCGTTTTCCAGCCAGCGATAGGGATCGGCGACCTTCACCCCGAATTGTTCGTCCACCACATCGACACGGCGGGTTTCGGGATAACGGATCTGGGTCATCGGCGCGGTGGTCTCCGGCGAGGTCTGGGCATGGGCGATGGCAGGTGAGGCGAGCAGGAATGGCAAAATGAAAGCGCGACGCATCAAGGAGAGCTCCTTCAGGATGCGCGGACCTTAGGCACGCCGGGGCCTGCGCTCAAGCGCGCGAAACCATTGATCTGGTAGGGGTCGAGCGCCGGCGTCGATCGGCGCGGATTGCAAACCGCCGCACGCGACCGGCGCCGGGCGAACCGGCGCTGCCACGCGCGGCGCAGAATGCGGCAATCAGCGCTTGAACAGATTCTCGGCCGTGCGCTCGATCGGCGCTTCATAAGCCTCGGGCGCGTGGCTGGCGGCGTCGCGCTCGGCGCGCAGCTGCTCGATCAGCGCCTCGCGATCGCCTTCCAGGCGAGTGTCGGTCGGGGCTTCGATCCCGGCGGCCTTGGCTGCCTTCGACACCAGCGCGTCCAGCTCGCGCTGCGAGCACAGGCCCAGCGTCACCGGATCCTTCGGCACGATGTTGCCGATATTCCAGTGGGTGCGGTCGCGGATCGCGGCGATGGTGGTGCGGGTGGTGCCGATCAGCTTGCTGATCGCGCCGTCCGAAACTTCGGGATGATTGCGCAGGATCCAGGCGATGCCGTCGGGCTTGTCCTGCCGCTTCGAAACCGGCGTATAGCGCGGCCCCTTGGTGCGGCGGACCTGCTCGGGGCCCTTCTGCATCTTCATCACATAGTTCGGGTTCTGCTGGCCTTTCTCGATTTCTTCCATCGTCAGCTCGTGTGCGCGAACGGGATCGCGGCCGGTGAGCTTGGTGGCGGCGGTGTCGTCGGCGATCGCCTGCACTTCGAGGATATGGAGCCCGCAGAACTCGGCGATCTGCTCGAACGACAGCGACGTGTTATCGACCAGCCAGGAAGCGGTCGCGTGCGGCATCAGCGGCTGGGCCACGGTCAAATCTCCGGAACTTGAAACAATAAGGGCCGCCCATCACGGGCGGCCGCATTGGTTCTTGATGTAGGCAAGGTTGCCCGCCGGAGCAAGCTTTTCCACAAACGCGTCCGTTTCAGGCCGCCGCCTTCTCGTCGCCGATCGGCACCAGCGCGTTCAGGAACTGGTGCGCGCTGGCCTCCCAGGTGAAGCTGCGGCCATAAGCGGCGCATGTCGCGCGATCGAGAGTCAGCGCGCGATCGATGGCGATACCCAGATCCTCGTCCATCGCTCCCGTCTCCGGGGTCAGCACGTCTACCGGACCGGTGACCGGATAGGCAGCGACCGGAACGCCGCAGGCCAGCGCCTCGATCATCACCAGTCCGAACGTGTCGGTGCGACTGGGGAAGACGAACACATCGGCCGCGGCATAGGCAGCGGCGAGATCCGCGCCGAACTGCGCGCCGAGGAACAGCGCCTCCGGGTAGCGCGCCTCCAGCGCCGCCCGCGCCGGGCCATCCCCCACCACCACCTTGGTGCCGGGCCGATCGACCTTCAGGAATGCCTCCAGATTCTTTTCGACCGCGACGCGACCGACATAGAGCATCACCGGTCCTTGCAGCGCCGCCATGCGCGGGTGCGGCGCGATGCCGGGGTGAAAATGGGCCAGGTCGACCCCCCGCCCCCAATGGCGGACCTGCGGCAGGCCATGATCGACCAGCGACTGGCGGATCGAGGCGGTGGAAGCCAGGATCGTCGAACTCGGGGCATGGAACCAGCGGATGTAGCGCCAGATCCATTCCGCCGGGACGCCCGAACGCGCCGAGACATAATCCGGGAACTGGGTGTGATAGGCGGTGGTGAACGGCCGCTTCTGGCGCAGGCACCAGCGCCGCGCCGCTACGCAGAGCGGCCCTTCGGTCGCCAGATGGATCGCGTTCGGCGCAAATTCTTCCAGCATCGCTCCCACGCTGGCGACGCTGGTGATTGCCAGCCGGATTTCCGGATAGGTCGGGCAAGGCAGCGAATAGAAACGGTCGGGGGAAACCACCATCACGTGATGGCCTTCGCGTTCCAGCACCCGCCGCACCGATTGGAGCGTGCGGACGACTCCGTTGACCTGGGGTTCCCAGGCATCGGTCACAATTGCGATACGCACGGCTTCGGTCCTCGCCGTTGCCGTCACGCCGCCGCCAGTCTGACCTCGGATGCTGCGCACGACTCGCGTGCCGCGATTTCCTCGGCCCAGTGGAGAATTTCCATGGACCCGTCGTAATGCTCCACCAGCGCGGTGCAACCCTCTACCCAGTCGCCGTCGTTATAATAAGCGATGCCATCGATCGCGCGGATCTCCGCCTTGTGGATATGCCCGGCGATCACGCCGTCCACGCCGCGTGCGCCGGCCTCGCGCGCCACGATTTCCTCGAACTTGGAAATGAAGGACACGGCGTTTTTCACCTTCTGCTTGGCGTATTTGCTCAGCGACCAATAGGGCAGGCCCATCCAGCGCCGTACCCGGTTCAACCAGCGGTTGAGCGTCATCATCATTTCGTAGGCAGCGTCGCCAAGGTGCGCGAGCCAGCGGTGCGACAAGGTGATCGCGTCGAACTCATCGCCGTGCAGCACCAGCAGGCGGCGACCATCGGCGGTGGTGTGGATCGCCTGGCGCTTGATCTTCACGCCGCCGAAATCGAGCCCGGTGAACTGGCGAAACATCTCGTCGTGGTTGCCGGGAATGTAGACGATTTCGGTGCCCCGCCTCGCCCGCTTCAGCACCCGCCAGACGATGTCGTTGTGGGTCGCCGGCCAGTAAAAGCGCTTCTTCATCGCCCAGCCGTCGATAATGTCGCCGACCAAATACATCTTGTCGCTGTCGACATGGTCGAGAAAGTCGATCAGCATCTCGGCGTTGCAGCCCCGCGTTCCGAGATGGACGTCGGAAATCCACACGGTGCGATACTTGCGACGACTGGTGATCGCCCGCTCCGGAATCGTCGGAGTTGATGCGTGAAAGTCCGCCAGACCGGCGACGTCGAAAGAAAGCCTGGTGATCGTGGCCATTGCCAACTTCCCGTGGATCGCTGTGCTTACCCGGGATTCGCCTATGGCCCAGCATTGTTACATTTCGAATCGTTCGCTTTTCACACGCTTGTCACACATATTCGAACGGGCTGTACCGAACGCGCCGACACAGCCCTGCTCGGTTACTCGGCCGCCGGGGCAACGGGTGCGGCCGGCGGGCTTGCCTGCGCCGTCGCGCCGGACACCAGCGTATCAAGCGTGCTGCCATCGAAGCCGAGTTCGCGCATCAGGCCATCGATAACCGGCGCTTGGGCACGGTAGCGCAGTGCCGCAGCAACGGCCGAATTGGCGAGATTGCGGTCACCATCTCCATCGTTGGCGGCACCGCCCGCCACGCCGCCGCTCCGGCCGTTCAGGCCATCGACCTGCACGATCTTGATCGAATCGATCGCCTCCAGCGGCCTCGCCGCTTCGCGCACCAGTTCGGGGAGCACATTGAGCAGCGCCAGCTTGGTCTGCAGCGAGACCTGATCCGACGAAAGCAGATTCGCTGCTTCGTTCACCGCCCGCTGGCCCGCCGCTTCGACTTCGAAGCGCACACGATCGGCCTCGGCCTTCAGCTTGGCGGCCTCCGCTTCGCCCTCCGCCGCCAGGCGAGCGGCTTCGGCGCGATCGGCAGCGGCCGCCTTCTCGGCCTCCGCCTGCACCTTAATGGCGATGGCGGCGCGCTCCGCCTCGCGTGAAGCGTCGATCAACTCGATCCGCTTGGTACGCTCGGCCACCTCGGCCTCGCGCGCGGTACGCACGGCTTCCTCGGCGACCACCGCCTCGGCGCGCGCCTTGTCCGCCACCGCCCTGGCCTGGCTTTCCTCGCGGCTTTTGTTCTGAACAGCGATCTGCTGTTCCTGCCGAGCGAGTTCGAGCGCCTGCGCCTGGGCGATCTTTGCTTCCTGGATCGCGCGATCGGCCTCGATCTGCTGCGCATCGATCTGCCGCTTCGCCTCGATCCTCGCCTGTTCGGCCTCGCGCTGCCGCGCCGCCTGTTCGCGGGCGACTTCGGACGCCTGTTCGGCGCGACGCACTTCCAGCTCGCGCTCCTGCTCCAGGCGGGCGAATTCGGTGTCCCGGCCGATCAGGAAGGATTGGCGCTGGGCTTCAAGGTTCTTGGTCTCGATCTGGACGCGGGTATCCTGCTCGATATCGTTGCGCGCCTTTTTGCGCAGCTCGATCTGTTCGGTCAGCTTGGTCAGGCCTTCGGCGTCGAACGCGTTATTAGCGTTGAAATGTTCGATCGAAGTCTGGTCCAGACCGGTCAGCGACACGCTTTCCAGCTCCAGCCCGTTCATCGCCAGATCGGCGGAGCTTACCTGCTGCACCTTCTGCACGAAATCGCTACGCTGTTCGTGGAGTTGCGCCATCGTCATGCCCGCAGCCACGGAGCGGAGCGCATCGACGAACTTGCCTTCCACCAGCTCCTTCAGCATGTCCGGGTTCATGGTACGCATGCCCAGCGTTTGCGCCGCGATCGCGATCGACTGGGCGTCGGGCTTTACCCGCACATAAAATTCTGCCTTCACGTCGATGCGCAGCCGATCGAGCGTGATCAGCGCGTCCGAATTCTTGCGCTCCACCGCCAGGCGCACGGTGTTGAGGTTCACCGGCATGGTTTCGTGGAATACCGGCAGCACCAGGGCGCCGCCGTTGATCACGACCTTCTCGCCCCCGGCGCCGGTGCGCACAAAACCGACTTCCTTGGACGCGCGCTTGTACAGCTTGGCAAAGGTGATGCCGATGATGATCAGCGCCAGCAGTGCCGCGCCCGCATAGGCGAAATAGGGCAGCATCGACGTGGCTCCTTGGGGAACAAGTGACTGCATGAGGTTCAGCCTTCGAGACGGGGCAGACGATGGTCGCCCCAAGATATGGCACGGAAGGTTTCACCCTCCCGCCGGACGAGCAGGATCTTCTCGCCCTGCTCGAAATATTGGCCGGCGCTATCGGGTTCGACCATGACGTAGTGGACCTGGCCATGTGCGTCGTGCGCCTGCGCCCGAGCCGGCGATCCGGGTGTCGCCCGGCCAATCACGATCCGGGCGGTAGTGCCGACAAGGCTTTCAATCGGAACGGCGGTGGTCAGGTCGCGCGGCAGAATGCGGCCGACGGCACGGGCCGCCACTGCCGTCAGCGGCAAGGACGCAAGCGCGACGCCCGGCACGACGATCCAGCCGTCCAACGGCGCGCCGAACCAGTCATGCGCCACCTGCTGCACGACGAGCCCCAGCACGCCGAACAGGGCGAGGAAGAGCACGATCAGGACAAGCATCGGCACTCGCCCGACGCCCAGCCAGCCGAGCACATCGACCGAGCTGTCGCCGTCGACCCCCGCATTAACCTCAGCCCAGTCCCCGCCCAGGCCAACCAATTGGACGGCGCCGATCAGCAGCATAAGCGCAAGCGCCGAGACGAATGCCATGCTGCCGGACGCGGTAACGACTTCGAGCAATGCCCCCTCCCCGAACCCTTGCAGGCTAGCCGCCTCGCGGCGCGGGTTGAAGCGAAATCGGAACGGCGAGTCACGTTTCGCCGTCTACAATGAAGGGCAAAGGACGCTCATGTCGCTCGACTCCCTGCGCCACCTTACCCGGGACATTCTGCAGATGATGGAGGAGATCCTCCGTTCCGGGGAGCCGCCGATCGACGTCGAGCAGCTCGCAGCCCTCAGAAAGAGGGTTGCGCTCGCGCACAGCCGCTTCTTCGTCGTACAGGAGCAGGCAGTGCTGCAGCCCCTGCGCCGGAGCAGCGACCCCGCGCTTGCCGCGCTTGCCCGATACTGCGTCGAGCGGGACCTGGAGGGGCGCCATCTGGGGCTCGCCCATCATCAGCGTTGGCCGCTCGCGCGGATCGCCGAAGATCCTGCCGGCTACCGAAGGGACGTGCGCAGATTCCTAAGGTGGCTCGAGGGGCGGGTGCAATTTGCCGAGGAATCCGCGTATCCCGCGCTAGCCAAGATCATTTCTTCGCCGGGACAACGCTCAGCGGACTGAAACATCGCTAGAATGTCCTCAGGAAGGATCCCGATGCAATTCACCGCGCTGTTCGCCTGTACCCAAGAACTGATCGATGCCGCGAAGGCACTGCTCCTGATCGACCCCCGGCCGAGTGCCCACGCACTGGAGGCAGCCCGCAGCCGCCTATTGGAGGCGATGCGGATCCATGGGATCACCAAGGACCGCCTGCTTCTTGCCACGCTACGCGAGAGCGACGATTGTGCGCATCTGGCGATGGCGCGCCGCACCACCGAACAGGATCTTGAATGGCGCCAGCGCACGCTCGACTATTTCGCCGCGTGGCCGCTGGGCGCGGTCCTGGCGAACCCGCCGGGCCACGTCCGGGCCGTGCATCGCCTTCTGCGGATGTTCGAACGCCGGGTCGCGCATCAGGAGCAGCTGTTGCTGCCAATGGCCGAGGAAGCGCTGGTGCAGCGCCCGCTGGCCGCCTGATCAGGCGCGGGCGTCGCCGATCGTCAGTACGATCTTGCCGATATGCTCCCCCGCTTCCATGCGCCGATGCGCGTCGGGCGCTTCTGCCAGCGGGTAGGTGCGATCGATCACGGGCTTGAGCCTGCCTTCGGCGACCAGCGGCCAGACGGTGCGTCGCAGTTCGTCGGCGACCAGCGACTTGAACTCGGTGGAGCGCGGGCGCAGCGTGGATCCGGTCAACGTCAGGCGGCGACGCATCACATCCCAGATCGGAATGGTGGCGGTGGCGCCGCCCTGCACCGCAATCGAGACATGACGCCCCTCTTCAGCCAGGCACTGCAGGTTGCGCGGCACGTAATCGCCGCCGACCATGTCGATCACGATCTCCACGCCCTTGCCACCGGTGAAGGCTTTTACCGCTTCAACGAAATCCTGCGTCTTGTAGTTGATCGCCAGATCGGCTCCGAGCGCGCGGGCCGCCGCGCACTTCTCGTCGGATCCGGCAGTGACCACGATCTTCAGATCGAACAGCTTCGCCAGCGCGATCGCCATGGTTCCGATGCCGCTGGTGCCCCCATGCACAAGTACCGTCTCGCCGGGCCCTGCCCAGGCCCGCTCGAACAGATTGGACCAGACGGTGAAAAGCGTCTCCGGCATCGCCGCGGCTTCCACCAGGGTAAGCGCCGGCGGCACGGGTAGGCACTGGCCTGCGGGGGCTATCGCGTATTCCGCATAGGCGCCGCCGGCAATCAGCGCGCACACCCGCTGGCCGAGCAGCGACTCGTCGGCCTTGCCGCCCAGCGCGACGACGGTGCCCGCGATTTCCATGCCGAGGATCGATGGTGCGCCCGGCGGCGGCGGATATTTGCCCTGCCGCTGCAAAACCTCGGGCCGGTTGACCCCTGCGGCCGCGACTCGGACGAGTACTTCCCCTTCCCCAGGCGTGGGGACCGGGCGCGCCACCGGCACCAGCACTTCGGGGCCGCCCGGCGCATCGGGATCGATGGCCAGCATCATTTCGGCTGCGATCATCGGTTCGTCGCTTTTTAACCTAAGGAGAAATCCGGCGCCTTATTGACATCGCACCGCACCGGGTCAACGTTTCGTCGCATGGACGCCGATGAAAATCTTCCGCGTCGTTCCGACGACCTCGCGGTGCAGCTGGCCAGGCAGGATCTCGATCCCTTCTCGGTCGCCGAACTCGAAGCGCGTATCCGTTTGCTGGAAAACGAGATCTCTCGATGTCGCGGAAAGATTCAACAGGCTGTTCACCACCGCGCAAGCGCAGACGCTCTATTTAAGAGATGAGCGTCACGGCACCGGAATTCGGGCGATACGCCACGATCCGCCGGTGCGGGGCCGCAGCGCTTGATGCAGAGCCCTGCCCTCCCGACATAAGGGAATACGGGCTCGGCACCCTTTCGGCCCGACTGGAGTTGTATCCGAATGCCTAGTTTCGCCTCCGCTCTTGAAGCCACTCTCCACAAGGCGCTCGAGGCAGCCTCTGCCCGCCGCCACGAATATGCGACGCTCGAGCATCTGCTGCTCGCGTTGATCGACGACGAACACGCCTCCAAGGTGATGAGCGCGTGTGGAGTGGATCTGGGCGAGTTGAAGACCACCGTGGCGCACTATCTCGATACCGAGCTGGAAGCGCTGAAGGTGGACAATGCCACCGATCCTTCCCCCACCAGCGGGTTCCAGCGCGTCGTCCAGCGCGCGATCCTGCACGTCCAGTCTTCGGGTCGCGACGAAGTGACCGGCGCGAACGTGCTGGTCGCGCTGTTCAGCGAGCGCGAGAGCTACGCGGTCTATTTCCTGCAGCAGCAGGACATGAGCCGCCTCGATGCCGTCAGCTATATCAGCCACGGCGTCGGCAAGGGCGGTTCCACGCCCACCGAGGCGAGCACCCCCAAGGGCGCTGCCGAGGACGACAAGTCGAACAAGCAGGAGGCGAAGACGGGCAAGGGTGAGAGCGCGCTCAAGCAGTTCACCGTCGACCTCAACGAGAAGGCGAAGATCGGCAAGGTCGATCCGCTGATCGGCCGCTCCGCCGAAGTCGACCGCACCGTCCAGATCCTGTGCCGGCGCAGCAAGAACAACCCGCTCTATGTGGGCGATCCCGGCGTCGGCAAGACTGCCATCGCCGAGGGGCTGGCGCGCAAGATCATCGAGGGCGAAGTCCCCGACGTGCTGAAGGACGCGGTGATCTACTCGCTCGACATGGGCGCCCTGCTCGCCGGCACCCGCTATCGCGGCGATTTCGAGGAGCGGCTGAAGCAGGTCGTCTCCGAACTCGAGAAGCTGCCCCACGCGGTGCTGTTCATCGACGAGATCCACACCGTGATCGGCGCTGGGGCTACCAGCGGCGGCGCGATGGATGCGTCGAACCTGCTCAAGCCGGCGCTGTCTGGCGGCACGATCCGGTGCATCGGTTCGACCACGTACAAGGAGTTCCGCAACCATTTCGAGAAGGACCGCGCGCTGCTGCGCCGCTTCCAGAAGATCGACGTCAACGAGCCGTCGGTAGAGGATACGGTGAAGATTCTGGCCGGCCTGCGCTCGGCCTTCGAGCAGCACCATTCGGTGAAGTACACCCCCGACGCGATCAAGTCGGCGGTGGAGCTGTCGGCGCGCTACATCAACGACCGCAAGCTGCCCGACAAGGCGATCGACGTGATCGACGAAGTCGGCGCGATGCAGATGCTGGTGGCGCCGTCGAAGCGCAAGAAGGTCATCACCCCCAAGGAGATCGAGCAGGTCATCGCGACCATGGCGCGGATCCCGGCCAAGACCGTCTCGTCCGACGACACCCGCGTGCTCGCCAATATCGAGCAGGATCTGAAGCGCGTCGTGTTCGGCCAGGACAAGGCGATCGAAGTGCTGTCCTCGGCGATCAAGCTCAGCCGTGCGGGCCTGCGCGATCCGGACAAGCCGATCGGCAACTATCTGTTCTCGGGCCCCACGGGCGTCGGCAAGACCGAGGTGGCGAAGCAGCTCGCGACGCTGCTCGGTATCCCGCTCCAGCGCTTCGACATGTCCGAGTACATGGAACGCCACTCGGTCAGCCGGCTGATCGGTGCCCCTCCGGGCTATGTCGGCTATGACCAGGGCGGCCTGCTGACCGACGCGGTCGACCAGAACCCGCATTCGGTGCTGCTGCTCGACGAAATCGAAAAGGCGCATCCGGACCTGTTCAACATCCTGTTGCAGGTGATGGACAACGGCAAGCTGACCGATCACCACGGCAAGACCGTCGATTTCCGCAACACCATCCTCATCATGACCACCAATGCCGGTGCGTCGGACATGGCGAAGGAAAGCGTGGGCTTCGGCGAACTGAGCCGCGAGGACGTGCAGGAAGAAGCGGTGAAGAACCTCTTCACCCCGGAATTCCGCAACCGCCTCGATGCGATCGTGCCGTTCGGCTATCTGCCGCCGGAAGTCGTCGCCCGTGTCGTCGACAAGTTCGTGCTCCAGCTGGAGCTGCAGCTCACCGATCGCGGCGTCCACATCCAGCTGGACGAGGAAGCCAAGGCGTGGCTCACCAAGCGCGGCTATGACAAGCTGTACGGCGCCCGTCCGATGGGCCGGCTGATGCAGGAGAAGATCAAGCAGCCGCTCGCCGAGGAGCTGCTGTTCGGCAAGCTCGTTCATGGCGGCGAAGTGAACGTGAAGCTGAAGGACAATGCGCTGGCGTTCGAAATCGTGCCGGCCGCACCCAAGAAGCCGAAAAAGGGCAAGAAGGCGGAACCCGCCGGTGCCTGATCCGGCACCGCGTCCGTCTGAACACAAAAGGCCCGGGGAGCTCTTCCCCGGGCCTTTTCTCTGTCGTCGCTAGGCTGCAGGTCAGGGTTGCGGGCTGGTCCGGCGGAACGGGATATCCGCACTCCAATAAGTCAGCGCGCGCCACACCCACTCGATCGGGCCATAGCGGAAGTGCGCCAGCCACCAATGCGCCGCCACGATCTGCACCGCGGCCGCCGCCAGGCCGACATATAAGCGGGTGGCCGCATCCCAATCGTCGTATAGGCCCAGCCCGTAGCCGTAGAAGAGCGGAACGAAGACCACCGATTGCAGGATGTAGAAGGTCAGCGTCAGCCGTCCGGGCGCCGCCAGCGGCCGTACCAACCATCGCGCGCGCCCGTCGTACAGCGCGATCACCAGCAGCGCCCAGAAGGCGGTGCCCGCAAGGTCGAGCCACATGTTGATCAGCGCCCAGAATGCCCGCTCGGCCGACGCGCCATAGCCCAAATCGGCGAATTCTAGCCGCAGCGGCTCCCGCATCAGGAACAAGCCGATGGCGAGCACGGCAACCCCGGGGAGCGCGATGCGGCGCCAGCCGCGGCTCCTGGCCAAATCTTCAAAAAAGCCGGTGCGGCCCAGCACCAGGCCGAGCAGGTAAAGACCAAGGATCTGCACCAGCCGACCATATTCCAGGAAGAACCAGAACTTGGATTGCTGGCCCTCCCAAAGATTGACCCGCAATACCTGCCAAAGCGTGCCGTGCAGATAGAGCGGCATGCCGGGATCGAACGACGACATCGCCGGGCCGGTGGCCCAGGCGGCACCGCTCGCGGCCGCGATCACTTGCGCGATCAGCGAAGGCCCCGCAAAGCAGAGGCACGCCGCTGTCAGCAGCAGCACGTTGCTGCGGATCCGGTTGACCAGCAGCAACACCAAGCCAAGCGCCGCCAGCGTCTGGATGATGTCGCCGCGATAGACCAGCGAGTGCAGGAACCCGATGCCGAACAGGATCAGCAGACGCCATGCGAACCGCCCGCTAAAATCCACCCCCCGCGCAGCCGCGCGATCCATCAGGATGAAGAAGCTGAACCCGAAGCACAGCGCGAGCAGCGAGAAGCTTTTGCCCATGAACAGGGTGAAGACGACGTCGGAGATGCGCCCGGGCTTTTCCACGGCCCAGAAAAGCTCGTAGCTTTCGATGATATGCACTAGAAACAGCGCCATCAGTGCGAAGCCGCGTAGAACGTCCACAACATCAAGGCGGATGGAAGAAGCTCGGGGTTGATTCATTCCGTGTCGCGATCAAACTCTCGAGGTGCCGTTGCGCCGCTCCCCCCGATCGGAGCGCCGGCAGGATGAACATGGCAAGAGCGCCTTTACGACTTGTTTGCCACACAAGCGTAGCGGGAATGACGATGCAAATCGCCTGTCTCCGTCGGCTGCTGAACATCGTGCTGGTCGCGATGCTCGGCTGTATCGTGCCACAGGCAGCCCTTGCCGAAGCGGGCGTTGCAGGTCAACCACTTGCCGTCTGCATCGCGCGGGATAGCGGGCAAACGGCGGAAGCGATGCTCCGCCAACCCGAGGCATTTGATTGCAAGACGCCCCAGCATCGCTTTGGCGCCGGCAGCTTCTGGGCGATCACCGCGCCGATCGATCGCCGGTCCACCTTCGCTACACCGTTGGTATTGCGCTTCGCCAGCCTCTGGCAGGACGGGCTGTCAATCCATATCCAATATGCCGATGGCGCAGTACGCTCCTGGGCCAGTCCGGCCACGGGCATCACGCCGCTGATCCAGCTTGGCGCGATCGCCCAGACGCCGCTTCCCGTGCGCGAGCCGGCGATCACCCGCGTGCTGTTCCATGTCGATGGTGCGGCGAACGTACGCGG
Source organism: Sphingomonas sp. HT-1 (assembly GCF_048568905.1). Taxonomy (GTDB): domain Bacteria; phylum Pseudomonadota; class Alphaproteobacteria; order Sphingomonadales; family Sphingomonadaceae; genus Sphingomonas. The sequence continues at coordinate 2,363,774 of NZ_CP183770.1, forward strand.
CATCATGATCGGCGTGCGCGTGGCGAACCAGGCGGATGCCGCGGCCGCCAATCTGGGGCTGGCGGCGTTGTATGCCTTTTTCTCCGGCCTTTCGCTCGCGCTGATCGTCTATAACTTTGCGCTATGGTGTGCGATGGGCCACCGCTTCCAACTGCATTATTGCATGCTGTTGGCGGCGCTGCTGGGCTATACCATCACCTCTTCCGGTGCCTTTGCCTGGGCGGCACCGCTGATCGCGAACAACGATCGGCTGCGCTTGAACTATCTGTTCATCGGCCTCGCCGGCGGTGCCGCGGCGCTGTTCACGCGCAGCTTCTTCGAAGAACAGCCGATGCCGCGCTGGCTCGACAAGGCGTCGCAAATCGTCGCCGCGGCGGTGCCCCTGTCCAGTTTCACCGTGGCAACCTTCGGCTCACTCGATCTGCGACTGGCCGACCTTCTGTACACGCTCGCATTCGGCGGGCTGCTCGCCATCGTGCTACCCACGCTCTGGGGAGCCTGGCGCCAGCGTTCCCACTTTCTGTGGCTGTTCGCACTCGCCTGGTGTGCGCCAATCCTGCTGGCGGCGGTGCGCGTCCTCGCATCGCTGCATCTGATCGGCTGGAACTTCTGGATCGACAATTCGACGATCGTCTCGATGGGTGCGGAGGCGCTGGTCTCCGCGCTCGCCGTTGCCTACCGGATCAAGTTCCTGCGCGACGAACGCGATGCCGCGCTGACCCGCGAAGTCGTGGCGCGGCGGCTGGCGGACATCGATCCGCTCACCGGACTGCTAAACCGCCGTGCGTTCCTGCGGAACGCCATCGGCCGTGCCGGCCAGCATCAGCTTCTCCTGATCGACATCGATCATTTCAAGCGCGTCAATGAGACGCTGGGCCATGATGGCGGCGACGATGTGCTGCGGCTTTTCGCCCGCGCGCTCCGCACCGCGCTCCCCGCCCAGGTGCTGATCGCGCGCATGGGTGGCGAGGAGTTCGCGGTGCTGACGCAAAGCGAACACCGGCTCGATGCCGAACAGTTGCTGTCGCGATTGCGCACGGTGCGGATGCCCTTCGATCTGCGCGTCACCGCAAGCATCGGCACCTGCGCCGGGCCGCTCGCCAACGATATCGATTGGAAGGCGCTGTATCGATCTGCCGACCGGGCCTTGTTCGAAGCCAAGGCGGCCGGGCGGGATCGGGTGCGCGCGCACGATCTCGCCTTGGCATGATCTTGCTGGCGGGGCCCGAACCGCGTATGAGGTCGGCAAGGGAGATCGGTCTGATGTCGCGGCACAAATGGTTGGCTGGCATTGCAGTCGTCGGGGCAGTCGCGTTGGTCGCTCTGCAGGCGGAGCGCCCGCGCGCCGATTTCCAGATACTCACTCATCGCGCGGGCGACATGGCGCCTCAGAAGGTGCAGGCAGCAATCGACATGGGCGTTGTCGCGGTTTCGGTGATCGTCACCTGGAGCCGCGCGCTCTCGCACTGAGACGTGCCGCTACGGCATCCTACGCCTCGGCACTGAACGGCCTGAAGTCGGGGTTTTCGACTGTAAAATACGCACAAAACCGTGCTTGCATGGCCCCGGCGGCCTGCTTACACTGGTGTCAATGATAGAGTCCGAACAGGTCTGGAAGACCGCTTATCGGCATCCAGGAGAGTGGGATCGCAGCTACGCGCCGCGGTCCATGGTAGACCTTTTCGAGGAGAGCGCGAATGCCCATCCGCAGGCCCCGCTGCTCGATTTCATGGGTCGCATCTACAGCTATGGCGAGGTACGCGGCGGCGCCGACCGGGTAGCTTGCGGGTTGCGAGCGCTGGGCTATGGCCCGGGCGACCGGATCGGCCTGTTCCTGCCCAACGTGCCGCATTACGTCGCTGCCTATTACGGCATTCTCAAGCTCGGCGCGACGGTGGTGAATTTCTCCCCGCTTTATTCGGTTGAGGAACTGGCCGCGCAGGTCGCCGATTCGGGCACCCGGCTGCTGTTCACCTTGTCGGCCACCGCCCTGTTGCCCACTGCGCTGAAAGTGCTCGAGAAAAGCGGGCTTGAACGGCTGGTAGTCGGCTCGGTCGCCGGTGCGCTGCCGACGGCCAAGTCGCTATTCTATCAGCTGTTCCGGGGCAGCGAAGTCGCCGTCCGGCCGCACGACCCGCGCATCCTCGCCTTTTCGAAGCTGATCGCCAATACGGGCGAGTGCCAGGCCCATGCCATCGATCCCGACCGCGATGTCGCGCTGATCCAATATACCGGCGGCACCACTGGCACGCCCAAGGGTGCGGTGCTCACCCATCAAAACCTTTCGGCCAATGCCCGTCAGGTGGCAGAGCTCGATCCCGACCTCGGGCATGCAGACGATTCGGTGCTCGGCGTGCTGCCCTTCTTCCACGTCTTCGCCAACACCTGCGTGCTCAACCGCACGGTAATCACCGGCGGGCGGATCGTGATGCTGCCGCGCTTCAATGCGCAGCAGGTGCTGGCGGAACTGCGCCGCACCCGCCCCCGCTCGCTCCCCGGCGTGCCGACCATGTACCAGGCGCTGCTCGATGCACCGGGCATGAAGTCCACCGACTTCTCATCGCTGCGCTTCTGCATCTCGGGCGGCGCGCCTTTGCCCGAACAGCTGAAGCTGAACTGGGAGAGCACGACCGGCGCGCATATCATCGAAGGCTATGGGCTGTCGGAAAGCTCGGGCGTGGTCTCCGCCAATCCCTATGTCGGGCTCAACAAGCCCGGCACCATCGGTCAGCCGATCGCCGGCACCCGCGTCCGCCTGGTCGACAAGGAAGATCCGCGCAAGCCTGCGCCGCCGGGCGAACCGGGCGAGATCGTCGTCCAGGGGCCCCAGATCATGCGCGGCTATTGGAACCGGCCGGAAGCGGACGCCGGCGTTTTCGTCGACGATCACTGGCTGCGCACCGGCGACGTCGGCCTCATCGATGAGGATGGCTATATCCGCATTGTCGATCGGCTGAAGGACATGATCGCCGTCGGCGGGTTCAAGGTCTTCCCCAGCCAGATCGAAGCGGTGCTCTACACCCATCCCGCGGTGAAGGAGGCGCTCGTCCTCGGCCTGCCCGACGCCTATCACGGCGAGTTGCCGCACGCCTATGTCGCGCTGAACGAAGGCGCCCATGCCGATGCTGTGGAGATGTGCGCCTGGCTGAACGCGCAGCTGGGCAAGCACGAGCGCGTCAAGGAAGTGGTGATCCGCGAGAGCTTGCCGAAGACGATGATCGGCAAGCTCAGCCGGAAGGATCTGCTGGCGGAGGTGCGGGCCGGCCTTTAGCCGCGCCCGCGCCAGTCCCGCTAAAGCATTATGACGCGCTCTAATTGGCGCAGGTGGTGAGCTTGGCCGCTTCTGCCGAGTCCCGCACCCGATCGCCTTCGCGCACCTGATAGAGCTGCGACCACAGCTTGCCGGTGACGAACAGCCGCTTGCCTTCGGCGTCATAGGCGATGCCGTTGGCGACGTCGTCCGCGCCGCGATTCTGCGGACCCAGTGCGGTGACGTCCAGGAAGCTCAGCACCTTGCCGCTCGTCGGATCGATCTTCGCAATCAGGTTGGTCTGCCAGATATTGGCGTAGATCGCGCCGTCCACCCATTCCAGCTCGTTGAGATTAGCGACCGGGCAGCCATTGGCGGTCACCCGCAGCGTCGAGGTAACCTGCATGGAACTGGGATCGAGAAAGCGGAGCACGGGAGTGCCATCGCTCATGATGATCGCCTTGTCGTTGCGGGTCAGGCTCCAGCCTTCGCCGGTATAGGAAAAGGTGCCGCGCGGCTCGAACTTGTCGAGCCCGTAGACGAAGCCCGTCTGGTCCTGCCAGGTCAGCTGGTACAGCTTGTCGCCCCAGGCGACGATGCCCTCGCCGAAATACGGGGCGGGCAACGCCTGTTCCTGCTGCACCTTGCCCGTCGCTAGATCGACCTTGCGGACGAACGATTCCCCGACGCGTCCGGTGCTTTCGTACAGCACGCCCTTGTCGATAAAGAGCCCTTCGGTGAACGCCGTTCGATCGTGCGGCAGCGTCTCCACCACATTCGCCCGGTACACCGGAACGCCGCCGGGCCGGATCTGGGTATAGGCGACGGCACCGCCCGCGATCAGCACGATCGCCGCCAGGATCACCAACAGGATACGCTTCATCGCTCGCTCTTCCACATAGGGGCCCGCCGCGCCACCAAGCCGAGCGGCGCGCGCATGTAAAGCCCTTAGCGACCCTTTGCGGCCGGAGAAAAATCGTCGTCGGCCGGTGCGGCTCGGCGGGGGACGCGACGTCTTTGGATCGAGCGGGGAAGTGCATCGGCATCGGCCGGCGCTGTCCCCGGCGCGCCTTAGGATGGGAAACGACCCGATGTACCTCGATCTTGCCGATGACGGGCGTTTCGACGCTTTCGGGGGCAGGCATGCTGCGCGCGACATTGGCTGGACCGTGCTGATCCCGTTCTTCAACGAACGCGCGCTGCTTGCGGCGACCATCGCAAGCCTGGCTGCCCAAACGGAGCCGTTCACGCTGGTGCTGGTCGACAACGGATCGACCGACGGCAGCGGCGCCGTGGCCGAAGCTGCCTGTCGCGCCCATCAGCTCGATTACGTGCTGATCGCCGAACGCACGCCCGGCAAGGTCGCCGCACTCCGCAGCGGCCTGCGCTGGGTGCGAACGCGCTGGATCGCCACGTGCGATGCGGACACGCTGTATCCGCCCCACTATCTTGCCACCGCCCAGGCAATCCTGATGCAGCCGGGCCATGTTGTCGCCGGCGCCTATTCCGTGCCGGTCCATAGCAGCGAGCCCGCGCGCTTCGCTGAATCCGCCCGGTTCCTGCTCGCAACCCGGCTGTTGCCACACCGATGCCATGCACGGGGTGCTGGCCAGGCCTTTCGCACCCAGTCATTGCGCGAAGCCGGCGGGTTCGACACGCTGCGTTGGAACTTCGTGTTCGAGGATCACGAGGTGATCCATCGGATGCGGCGCAAGGGGCGGATCGGCTATTCGCGCGAGCTGTGGTGCATGCCCTCGCCGCGCGAGCAGGATCGCGCCTCGGTCGGCTGGACGCTGCTCGAACGGCTGCTCTACGCGGTGGCGGCGCCCATCGCTCCCGACTGGTTCTTCTATTCCTTCCTTGCGCGCCGGTTGCAGCGCCGTCGCCTGCTCAGCAACCGGATGCGCGAACGGCGCTACCACCAGAACGAAGGGCCTGCGCTTGTCTCGTCTCATCCTGTGCGCTGACGAATTTGCCCTTTCGCCCGAAATCAGCAGCACGATCGTAACCCTGGCCCAGGCGGGGAAGCTGAATGCTGTCAGCTGCATGGCGGGCATGCCGGGCTGGCGCGAGGAAGCCCGCCGTCTTGCCGACTTGCCCGCGCATGTCGAGGTGGGGCTGCACCTGACGCTGACCGGCGAAGCGCCGCTGACCACCATGCCGCGGTTCGCGCGGGACGGCGTGATGCCGAGCATCGCTCCGCTCGCGCGCGCCGCCAGCCGATGGCAGGTGCCGCTTGGCGAGTTGGTCAGCGAGATCGCGGCGCAGTTCGATGCCTTTGCCGAAGCGACCGGCGGGCCGCCCGCCTTTGTCGACGGGCGGCACGAGGCGCATGCCTTGCCCGGCATCCGCGATCTGGTACTGGCCGAAAGCGCCGCCCGCGCACCCGGCGCCTGGGTGCGCAACTGCGCCGATCGGCTGACGGCTATGCTCGGCCGGCCCTTCGCGGCCACAGCGCTTCGCAGCAGCTGGCGATTCCGCGGCCTGGGTGCGGCAGCGCGCGCGGCGGGGCTGCGCACCAATGACAGCTTTGCCGGCCAGTACGATTTTGCCGGCGATTATCGCAGCCTGTTCCCGAAGCTTCTGCGGCACCCCGGCGAAATGCACCTGGTGGCATGCCATCCCGGCGCCGGCACGCGCGCGGGCGACGGGATCGCCGCTGCGCGGATTGTCGAAGCACAAGCCTTGCAGGATCTTCCGATCGCCGACATGGCAGCCAAACAGGGTCTGGCATTCCCCGCCTGATCCGGTTCGGGATCGACGCATTGGTGGCAGACGGCGGCCTGAAGGCAGTGTTCCTCGCGCAGCGGCCGATGCTGCTGCGCCTGCTGGTCGCGCGCCTTGGCAACCGCGAGGATGCCGAAGACGCGCTGCAGGATATGTGGCTGCGGATCGATCAGCTCGCCTCCCGGCCGATCGCCCAGCCGGCGGCGTTCCTGTACCGTGTCGCTGCCAATTTGGCGACCGATCGACGAATCGCGACGGTCCGGCGCGGTGCCCGCGATGCCGGCTGGCTCGATGTGCAGTCCGGCGACGTGGACATGCCTGATCCGGAACGGGTGGCGGTGGCGCGCAGCGAGTGGCAGACGGTGGAACGCGCGATCGGCGATATGCCCGAACGCATGGCGACCGCGCTGCGCATGTTCCGCCTGGAGGAACGGCCCCAGCGCGAAATCGCCGGGCAACTTGGCATCAGCATCAGCGGCGTCGAAAAGCTGCTGCAGCGCGCCTATCGAAAAATTCACGATCGACTTGAGCCGGAGGATGCGGATCGGCCCGCAGCATGTCGTCAGGACAGGGAAAGGGGTGCAGACCGTGGAAGCTGATGCAACCGACACGATCGACGCCGCCATTGCCTGGCACCTGCGCCTGGCCGATGCCGACGAAGCCGTCTGGGCGGCGTTTATCGCCTGGCTGGAGGAATCACCCGCGCACGCGGCTGCCTATGATGGCGTGGCGGCGCAAGACCGGCTGATCGCCGCGGTCCCGTTTCCGGCGCCCGTGCCCCAGCGTGCGGAACCCGAGCCTGCCCGCCTGTCGTCGTGGCGCCGCTGGGTTTGGCCGGCGGGCGGGGCGGCCGCGGCGGCAGCCATCGCCGCGCTCGCTGTGCCGTCGTTGCTCCCGCAGCGCAGCGCCCCCTATCAGGTCGCCACGCGTGACGGCGAAAGGCGTGTCGTCACTCTCGGCGACGGCAGCCGCATCGAACTCAGCGGCGGCACGCGCCTCACGCTTGATCGCAACGATCCGCGCACGGCATCGCTGGAACGGGGCGAAGCGCTGTTCCATGTCCGCCATGACGATCTCCGACCCTTCACCGTGCAGGTCGGCGCTGTCGCGGTGCAGGATCTGGGCACGGTGTTTGATGTCACCCATGGCGATGGCCAGTTGAAGGTCGCCGTCGCCGAAGGAGCCGTGCGCATCCAGCCGCGCGGCGCTGCCGTCACGCTCGGCCCCGGCGACGCCCTTTCGGCCCGCGCCGACGGCACCGGCCTAGTGCAGATGCGGATCGCGCCGCAACAGGTCGGCGGTTGGCGGCGCGGGCAGCTCGGCTTCGAAGGGCAGCCCTTGCGCGAGGTTGCGGCGACGTTGAAACGCCTTTACGGGCTGAACATTGCCCTGGAGGGCAGTTTGTCCGAACGGCCATTTACTGGCCTGGTACGTTTTTCCGGCCAGGCAGACCGCGACGTACCGCATCTGGCCGAACTGATCGGGGCTTCGTGGCGGCGTGACGGTGGGGGTTGGATTCTGTCGGGCGATCAGCCAGCCGCGTTCTAGAATCGCGCTTGCGCTGGCGTTCGCGCCTGTGCTCTTCCCTGCCGCACCGGTGCTTGCCCAGCGCAGCGCGGTGTCGGTGCCGGCGACCACGCTCGACACCGCCTTGCGCATCCTCGCCCAGCAGATCGGGGCGGAAATCGTCAGCACCGAAGCCGGGCTTGCCGCGATCCGCACGCCGCAGTTGCAAGGGTCAATGCCCGCGGAAAAGGCGCTGGCGCAGCTGCTGCGCGGCACCGGCTTTCGCGCCCGGGCGATCCGCGGCGGCGGCTACCGCATCGTTCGCGTGCTTCCTGCGCGCGGCGGCGAGCCCAGCCGCCCCGCGCCGGCCCGTCCGGCCGCAGCCCAGCCGCCCCCGCCGCCACCCGCGGAGATCGTCGTCACGGCGAGCAAGCAGCGCATCGCGCTGCTGCGCTATCCCGGCAGCCTCACCGCCCTGCCCGGCACGCCGGGCTCTCCCGCGCTGCCGGCGGGCACGCTCAGTGACGCGGTGCATCAGGTACCGATCCTGCAGAGCACGCAGCTTGGCAATGGCCGCAACAAGGTGTTCATCCGCGGTATCGCCGACAGCAGCTTCAACGGCAGCACCCAGTCGCCTACCAGCATCTATCTGGACGATGTGCAGCTCAACTACTCCGGACCCGATCCCGGCCTGCGGCTGTACGACATGGCCGCGATCGAAGTGCTCGAAGGGCCGCAGGGCACGCTCTATGGCTCCGGGGCATTCGGCGGTGTGATCCGCCTGACCTCGAACCCGGTCGATTTGCACAATGTCGCCACCGCGGCAACGGCGGGCATGACGCAGACGCGCGGCGGCGCGGCCGGGTTCGATGCGGCAGGCATGATCAACCTCCCGCTCATGCGCGATGAAGCGGGGCTGCGCATTGTCGGCTACACGGTCCATGATGGCGGGTTCCTTCGCGACATCGATCGCGGCGCGCGGAACGTGAACCGCGCGAACACGATCGGCGGGCGCATCGCAGTGCGTGCCGATGCGGGCGGTGGCTGGCAGATCGATGCCAGCGGTGTCGGCCAGCGGATCGATGCGCGCGACGGCAATTATGCCGAGCGGATCGACGGACCGCTGACCCGCCGGACGCTAATCGCCCAACCCTTTACCAATCGCCTGTTGTTCGGCCGGCTGGTCGCCACCAAGGAATGGGATACCGGCCTGCGCTTCGTCTCCGCATCGGGCATCGTCGGATATGATACGCGCGAGACGTTCGACGCCACCGCCCGCACGCCGAGCGGGGCGATCATCGGCCACCCGGCGACCTACCGCGTCAATCACGACAAGCGCCTGCTCAGCCAGGAGGCGCGCGTGTCACGCTCGCTGCCCAACGGCAACAGCTGGGTGGCGGGATTCAGCCTGGTAAGTGATCGAGACATTCTGTCCCGCACCGTCCGCGTTCCGGACCGTGATGTCAGCATCATCGGCGTCACCAACGTGACCAATGCGGGCTCCGCCTTTGCCGAAGCGACGATCGCGTTCACCGGCCGCTTCGCCCTTACCGGCGGCGGCCGCATCACCGCCGCCCGTACGGACGGCAATCCTTCCGCCACGCCACGCTCGGCAAACTTCTTCAAGGGCCGTCTGGCTCGCCGCATCGATCCCACGCTCGCCGCGTCGTGGCAGCTGGGGCCTAGCTTGGCGCTGTTCGCCCGCCTCCAGAGCGGTTTCCGCACGGGCGGCCTTGCGGTGGCGCCGGGGCTCGGGCGCGTAGCGAACTACAAGTCGGATGCGATCCAGGTGGGCGAGATCGGCTTCCGCAAGCTCCGCTCGGGCGCCACCGGCATCGCCTGGTCAGGCAGCGTCTCGGTTGCCCGCTGGACCGACGTGCAGGCCGATTTGATCACGCGTGCCGGCCAGCCTTATACCGCCAATATTGGCGACGCCGATATTCGGGCGTTGGAAAGCGATCTCGACTGGATTCCACTCACCGGCCTTCGCCTGCAGGCCGCGTTCCTGCTCACCGACAATCAGGTGCGCGGCGCGCTGGCCGATTTGTCTAGGCGGAACAATCGCCGCCTCCCCGAAACGCCGCCGCTCGCCGTGCATACCGGCCTTTCCTATGCATGGCAGCACAGCGCGCTGCGCCCGCGGATCGGCCTGTCGGGCGATTATACCGGCCGCTCCGTGCTCGGCACAGGCGACTTTCTCGACGTGAGCCAGGGCCGCTTCTGGACTGCGGACGCGTTCGCCGCGATCACCTGGCGCAAGTTGGAAATCAGTGTCACGCTGGACAACATCACCGATCGGCGGGCCAATCAATTCGCCTTCGGCAACCCCTTCAGCCTGAGCGCGCGCGACCAGATTACGCCGCTGCGCCCGCGCAACGTGCGGGTCGGGATTACGACGGGCTGGTAACGCCCGCCGCAGCCAGCGGAAAGCGCAGCGTGAAGCAGGTGCCCTTGCCTGGCTGGCTCTCCACGCCCAGCGTGCCCTGGTGCACCTCCATGATCCTCCGAACGATCGAAAGGCCCAGCCCCGCACCATCCGAACGGCGGCGGTCGGCGCGCCAATAGCGCTGCAGGGCCTGTTCGGGGTCAGACGCGGCGATACCCGGCCCGTCGTCGCGCACTGCGATGCTGCCGTCCTCCGCCACGATCACGCGAACTGTCGTGCCTGCCGGCGTGTGCCGCCCGGCATTGCCGATCAGATTGGCCAGCGCGAGCCCGGCGAGCACTCGGTCCCCCCGGATCCGCACCGGCCGCGCCGGCGGCTCGAGTGCGATCGTTTGCCCTCCGTCGAAAATGGCGGGTGCCTGCTCGGCGACCGCCGATCGCGCCAGATCAGCGGCATCGAACGTCACGAACTGGTCGCTCGCCACGCCCTCTAGAGTTGCTAGATCCTGTAGCTGGGCGACGACGTGCGCCAGCCGATCCGCCGATTCGCGCAGCCGCCCCCGCACCGCAGGGTCGGTCACCGCATCCAGTTCCAGCCGGTGCGCGGCAAGCGGCGTGCGCAGTTCGTGCGCGACGTTAGCGACGAATTCGGCTTGGTTGCGAAAGCTGGCCTGCAGCCGCGCCAGCAGGTCGTTGGTCGCCCGCGCCAGCGGCACGACTTCTAGCGGCAGGCCTCGTTCTTCCAGACGCGCGTCCAGCGTCTGCGCACCGATTGTCTCCGCCCGTTGCGACGCCGCGCGAACCGCGATCACGAGCCGGGTGATCAACAGGCTGTTGATCAACGGCAGCAGCAGCAGCACCGCGATCAGCACCGGATCGAACCGCTTGACGAAGGCGTGCATCACATCGTCCAGGATCGCACCGGGCCCGGCCTGGTCCTGCGTCACGATTACCCACAGCCGCTGGCGGCCTAACTTCACTGGTTCGCTGATGCCGACGAACGCGTCCGCGCGGAAGCCGGCGCTGCGATCGGCACGCGGCGCTCCCTGCCAAGGCAACTGCTCCAAATCCGGGCTGGCGGCGACCACGCGATCTGCGCCATCGACGACTACGAAGGCGCGCCCGTCGTAGGGGGAGGCATAGATACGGGCGAGTTCGTGCGGCAGCTGCAGCACCGTCCGGCTGCCGTACGCCCGCAGGTTGGCGGCGATCGCGGAGGCCTGATGCGTCAGGCTCTCGTGCTGGATCCGGTGCGCCTCGCTTTTCAGGAACCAAGTCAGCAGCATCGGCAGCACCGCCGCGACGATCACGATGGCGCCCAGCTCGAGCAGCAGGATGCGCGCTATCAGCGAGCGCGGCCACAGCTTCATGCCGGCGCAAGTCCCGCCGCCGGATCGGCCACCGCACGGATCATATATCCCACGCCGCGCACCGTTTCGATCCGCACCGTCGCACCCGCCGCGTCGAGCTTACGGCGCAGCCGGTGCGCCTGCACCTCCAGCGCATTGGAGCCGACCGGCTCGGTCAGCCCGTAAAGCTGGTCCTCGGCAAGCTGCTTGCTGACAACCTGTCCCGCGCGCCGCAACAGCAGCGCCGCGAATTGGCGCTCCCGGGCGGTCAGCACCACCGGCAGCTCGCCTACCACCAGATCGCCGGTAACGGTGTCGAACCGCAAATTGCCGATTCGCAATTCGGTGGCGACCAGCTGCCCCTGGCGGCGAAGCACCGCGTGCAGCCGGGCGACCAGTTCCTCGATATCAAACGGCTTTACCAGATAGTCGTCCGCCCCCGCGTTCAGCCCAGCGACTCGCGCATCGAGCGCGCTGCGGGCGGTGATCGCTAGCACGGGAGTGGCCTGCTGCTGCCCGCGCATCCACCGGATCAGCGACAGGCCGTCGCCATCGGGAAGGCCAAGGTCGAGCAGCACCGCCGCATAGTGCGCCGTCCCGATCATCTGACGGGCATCCTCGATCGAGCCCGCCAAATCGCTGTGGATGCCCCGCCCGCGCAGAGCCTCGGCCAGCGCCGTAGCCAGCGCGGGTTCGTCTTCCACCATCAACAGGCGCACGATGCTGCCATTCTGAAAGCTCCCCGTAAGCCGAACCCTCTAATGCCGCGCCGCACCATGAACGGCAATGCGCTCGCACTGTCCGGAAACAGGATCGCAGAAGGGACAAACGTGTCTGGAAACATCGCGGAACACACGGAACTGCCCGCCACCCCCCGCCTCCTCCCGCGGGCCCAGCTGCTGCTGCTCGCGGCGATCGTGGCCGCGGTAATCGTGATCGGGATTGCCGTGTTGAGTGTACAGGCGATGCTGGCGCCCAAGCCGGTGCCCGAAGCCAAGCTGCCCCCCGGCAGCTTCCGCCCTTCCGCAGAGCAGCTCGGCCAGATGGGTTTCGCCGTTGCTCGCGCCGGCGCAAATGCGGAGCTGGTGCGCGCCAGCGGATCGATCCTGCCCGATGGTGATCACAGCACCCCCATCATATTGCCCTTTACGGGCCAGGTTCTGCAGGTTCTCGTCGAAGCCGGCCAGCGCGTGACGCGCGGCCAACCGCTGCTGCGTCTCGCCTCGCCCGATCTGGTTGATGCCCGGAACGCGCTGCGCAACGCGGCCGCTCAGCGCGCCAGCGCGGAAGAAGCGCTGAATCTCGCCCGCGCGAACCTCGCTCGGCAAAAGGCAATCACCGAAACCGCCGGCGGCGCGATGAAGGACTATCTTCAGGCGCAAGCTGATTTCGTCGCCGCCCAATCCGCCGCGCGCCAGGCCGAATCGGCTCTACGTGCCGCGCAGGATCGCCTCGCGCTCTTCGGCAACGCCGGCGGCAGCGGCACGTCGGCTACGATCACCTATCCGTCGCCGGTTTCCGGGATCGTCGCAGACCGCGCGGTCGCTCCCGGCCAGTATCTCGGCACCGGCACAACCAACCCGGTGATGACGATCACCGATCCTGCGCGTGTGTGGCTCGTCGCACAGTTGCCCGAAGGTGAGGCAGCCGCCATCCGGCTCGGCGACCAGGTGACGGTCACCACGCCGGCGCTGCCCGGCCGCAGCTTCTCGGCCACCATCGATAATGTCGCCGCCGGACTGGACCCCGTCACGCATCGCCTGCCGGTGCGCGCGAGCATCGCCAATCCTGATGGTGCGCTGAAGCCGCAGATGTTCGCTGCCTTCACCATTCGACAGCCGATCGGCAGCGGGGCTCCGGGCGTGCTCGTGCCCGCCGTCGCGGTGATACATGAAGGCGATAGCGCGCGCATATGGGTGCGCGACGCGAGCGGCCTGCTGATCGGGCGGCCCGTGACCATCGGGGAGACCGAGGCTGGCTTCACCCGCGTGCTGAGCGGCCTGAAGCCGGGAGAACAGGTCGTCACCCATGGCGCGCTGTTCGTTAACGAGGCGGGCATCGATCAATGAACAAGCTTGTGGAACTGGCGCTGCGCCAGCGTATGCTCGTGCTCACCCTGCTGATCGGCATGATCGCGGCGGGCGTGCTCGGCTTCCTCAATCTCAATATCGAGGCCTATCCCGATCCGGTGCCGCCGATGGTGGAGTTGGTGACGCAGAGCGACGGCATCTCCGCCGAGGAGATGGAGCGCAACGTCACCACGCCGATCGAAGTGGCGATCGCCGGCCTGCCCCACCTCACGGCGGTGCGCTCAATCTCGCTGTTCGGCCTGTCGGACGTGCGGATCCAGTTCAGCTATGACGTGACGCACGAACAGGCGCAGCAGATGGTGCTCGGCCGCCTGTCGCAGCTCGGCACCCTGCCCAACAATGCCCAACCGCTCATCTCGCCGACCAGCCCAATCGGCGAAATCTATCGTTATCGCCTCACCGGCCCCAGCGGCTATTCGGTGATGGACCTGAAGACCATTCAGGATTGGGTGCTGCAGCGCCGGTTCAAGCGGATCCCCGGCGTGATCGACGTGACCGGCTGGGGCGGCAAGCTGCGCTCCTACGAGGTCCGCCTTGATCGCGACAAGCTGCTCGCACAGGGCGTCACCGTGCCGCAGGTGCTAACGGCAATCGGCAAGAGCGATGCCAATGTCGGCGGGCAGACGGTAAATTTCGGCGAACAGGCGGCGATCGTCCGCGGCGTGGGGTTGATCCAGTCGGTCGATGCCATTCGGAACGTGCTGGTCGGCACCGCAGGCGGGTCGCCGGTCCTGCTGCGCGACGTCGGCACCGTGGGCATCGGCAACCTGCCACGCCTGGGCATCGCTGGCGAAGGCCAGGATAACGATGTGGTAATGGGCATCGTGCTGATGCAGCGCGGCGCCCAATCGCTGCCGACGATCAACCGCGTCAAGGAAGAGATCGAGACGATCAACGCCAGCGGCGTCCTGCCGCCCGGCGTGAAGATCGAGCGGATCTATGATCGCTCCGATCTGATCGCCGTCACCACCCGCACGGTGATGCACAATCTGTTCGAGGGCGTGCTGCTGATCTTCATCCTGCAATGGCTGTTCCTCGGCAATCTGCGCAGCGCGCTGATCGTCGCGATCACCATTCCGTTCGCGCTCTCGGTCGCGGTGCTGATCCTGGTGATCCAGGGCGAATCGGCCAATCTGCTGTCGCTCGGCGCGCTCGATTTCGGCCTGGTCGTCGACGCGGCGGTGATCATGGTGGAAGCGGTGTATCGAAGGCTGGCGGAGCGATCGCATGCGATCTCCGAAGGGCGGATCCATGCGACGCCGGCCAACCGCTTCTCGGCAATCCTGCACGCCTCCAGCGACGTCAGCCGCGGCATCTTCTTCGCCGCCGCGATCATCATCGCCAGCTTCCTCCCGCTGTTCACGCTGACCGGCGTCGAAGGGCACATCTTTGGTCCGATGGCGAAGACCTATGCCTATGCCATTGCCGGCGGCCTGCTGGCGGCGTTCACCGTCTCGCCGGTGCTGTCGGCGCTCCTGCTGCCGGACAAGCTGCGTGAAGTGGATACCTGGGTGGTCCGCCAGATCCGCCGGGTGCTGGAGCCGGCGATCGCCTTTGCCGTCACCAATCGCCTGCTCACCTTCGGCTTGGCTGCCCTGCTGGTGCTCGGCGCGTTCGGCACGGTGCGCGTGCTCGGCGTCGAGTTCCTGCCGCATCTGGAGGAGGGCAATCTCTACATCCGCGCGACGTTGCCGGCTTCTATTTCGCTTGAGGGAGGTAAGCCTATCGTCAACGGCATCCGCAAGATCATCGCAGCCTATCCCGAAGTGGATCGCGTGACCTCAACCCATGGTCGCCCGGACGACGGCACCGATCCCACCGGCTTCTTCAACGCGGAATTCTACACGCCGCTGAAGCCTGCCGAAGATTGGCCGGCGGGGATGACGAAGGAAAAGCTGACGGCGGAGCTGCAGGCCAAGCTGCAGGCGCGCTATCCCGGCGTCGAGTTCGAATTCTCGCAATATATCGAGGACGGCGTGGAAGAAGCATCGTCCGGCGTGAAGAGCGCGAACTCGCTGAAGATCTATGGAGCCGATCTTGCCACGCTCGAGACGATCGCCAACCAGATCAAGGCGCAGATGGCGAAGGTGCGGGGAATCACCGACCTCGGCATTTCCGATTCGCTGGGCCAGCCGACCGTGCGGATCGATATCGATCGGGCCGCGGCCGCACGCTATGGACTGACGCCCGACGACATCAACGCCACCGTTTCCTCTGCGATCGGTGGCCAGTCGAGCGGCGACCTGTACGAGAAGTCGACGGATCGGCATTTCCCGATCACCGTCCGCCTGGATGCCACCCAGCGAGGAGACGTGGAGGCGATCCGACGCATCCCGATCGGTGCGCCCGCACCCACCGGAAACGGCCTGATCCAGGTGCCGCTGTCCGAAGTGGCGCAGGTGCACCTCACCACCGGCGCATCGTTCATCTATCGCGAGCACCAGGAACGCTACATGCCGATCAAGTTCAGCGTGCGCGGACGCGACCTGGGCGGCGCGATCGACGAGGCAAAGGCCCGCATCGCCAAGAACGTGCAGCTGCCGCCCGGCTATCACCTGGAATGGGCGGGCGAGCTCGGCAACCTGACCAGCGCGGTGGCACGGCTGGAAGTGGTGGTGCCGATCAGCCTGGCGCTGATCCTGGTGCTGCTGTTCGCCAATTTCGGCTCCGTTCGCGACACGCTGCTCGCCTTCAGCGTGATTCCAATGGCGATGGTGGGCGGCGTGCTGGCGCTGGCGCTGACCGGAACGCCGTTCAGCATCTCCGCGGCGATCGGCTTCGTCGCGCTGTTCGGCATCGCCGTGATGGACGGCATCCTCGTTGTCAGCACCTTCAACCAGAATGTGAACGAAGACAGGGACCATGACGCAGCCATGGCACTGACGGTGCGGCACAGCCTGCGGCCGGTGATCATGACCTGCCTCGCCGCCGCCATCGGCCTGCTGCCCGCGGCGCTTTCCAACGGGATCGGCAGCCAGGTGCAGAAGCCGCTGGCCCTGGTGGTGGTAGGCGGCATGTCGCTGGCGCCGCTGTTGATCCTGCTGGTGCTGCCGCCGCTGATCCTCCACTTCTCGCGCCATCGCGGCGCCCATGGCCATACCGTTCGCCGGCACCATGCCGACGGCACTCCGATGGAGCAGGCATGATGCGCCCGCAGTCCTTTCTCCCGCTCGCCCTGCTCGCCGGCTGCACCGCCGGGCCGCACAATCTGGCCAATCCGGTGCCGCTGCCGCCCGCCCGGGCAGAAGCGACGATCACCCCCCAAAGCGGGACACCGCAGCAGCTGGTCGGCGGACCGGCACAGCTGCCGAACTGGTGGCAGAGCTTCGGCAGCGCGAGGCTCGATGCGCTGGTCGCCCGAGCGCTAGCCCATAATAACGATCTCGCCTCCGCCGAAGCCAATCTGCGCCAGGCGCAGGAACTGGCGCGCGCGGCGCAGGGCAGCACCGGCCCGCAGATCGACGCCGGCTATCAGGCGCAGCGCACCCGGATCTCGCGCACGCTTTCCGGTCCGCTCGCGGACGAAGACGTCAGCTTGTACACGCTGCATACCGCGCAGCTCACCGTCGCCTATCCGGTCGATCTGTTCGGCGCGGGCCGCAACAAGGTGCGTTCGGCGCGCGCCGCGGTGGAGGTGGCCGCGCACCGGCTGCACGCGGCGCAGGCCAGCGCCATCGCCAATCTGGTGCTGGCGGTGATCCAGCACGCCGCCTTGGCGGCGCAGATCGACGCGACCCAGACGGCGATCCACGACAACCGCGATCTGGTAGCGCTGCTCGCCCGGCGGCGGGCATTGGGCGATGTCGGCGAAGCCGATGTCGGCGCCCAGCAGACCGCGCTGGCGACGATCGAGGCTACCCTGCCGCCGCTGGAGCGCCAGTTGCAGCACCAGGCCGGCCTGATCGCGACGCTGACCGGCGACGCCCCCGGTACCGCAGTCGAGCTTCCGGACCTGGCCGATCTTCGGCTGCCCACAACACTGCCGATCGCGTTGCCGGCAGAGATCGTCGCCAACCGGCCCGACCTGCGCGCCGCCGAGGCGCAGGTGAAAGGCGCGGCCGCCGATGTCGGCGCGGCGATCGCCGCCCGGTTGCCGTCGATCACGCTCACCGGCAATGCAGGCGGATCGGCGACGAAGTTCCTCGACATGTTCGCAACCGGCAATCCGTTCTTCTCGCTCATCGGCGGCATCACCCAGCCGATCTTCCATGCCGGCCAGCTGAAGCACCAGCAGCGGGCATCCGAGGCGGCACTGGATGTCGCCAAGGCGCAGTACCGCGCCACCGCATTGCAGGCATTTCTCGATGTGGACGATGCCATTGCCGGCCTGCGCAGCGATGCGGAGGCGCTCGACGCCGCAGCCCGCGCCGATGCCGCCGCGAGCCGGACACTGACGCTGACCCGCCGTCAGGTCGAACTGGGTGCGCTCGGCACGCTACAGCTGCTCAACGCCTCCTCGGCGGCGGCGCAAAGTGCAGTGCAACTCGTCCAGGCGAGGGCGGCGCGGCTGAGCGACAGCGTGGCATTGTACCTCGCATCGGGCAGCACGCCCGCGGATCTGGCGACCGCGCGCTGACCTGGATCAGCGCGCGGCAGCGTCGAAGCGGAAGCTGACCGCGACCGCATCGGCAATGGTCGCAGCATCGCTCCACTGCCCCTTGCCGACACCGAAGGCCAGGCGCTTCACCGTCGCCGATCCGCTGGCGCGCGCACGATCGCCATCGATCACCAGCGTGAAGCGTACCGGCACCGGCAGGCTGACGCCGGCCAGCGCCAGCGTTCCATCGGCGACATAGCCCGTCCCCTGCTTGCGGATGCGCGACGCGGTGAAGGTGGCGCGGGGATGCGCCGCCACTCCGAAAAAGTCATCGCCGCGCAGCGTATCGTCGCGCTCCGAATCGCCGGTGACAGCCGAGGCCAGATCGATGTTCACGGCAATCCGCGAGTTCGGCAGGTCTTCCGGGCTGAACTGGATATCGGCCGTCCACCGCGTGAAGCGGCCGTTGATCGCTTCGCCGCTATAGTCCGTGCGGAACCCCAACGTTCCGCCGGGCAGCACGCGCCAGCGCCGCACCGCCGTGCCGGGGACCGTTGGCGTGGGCGCAGGCGCAACGCTGGGCGACGGCGACGGCGACGGCGACGGCGAGGGCGATGACGGCAAGAGCGTGGGAGCGGCATCCGGTGTCGCCGCTGCGTCCGGAGAGGGGCTGGCGACCACGGGCGGCGCTTCGGCAGCACCGGCGCCGCGATAGCTGGCCGAGCCGGCGAAGAACGCCGTGGCGCATGCTGCCAGCGCCGCGACCACGGCCACCGATAGCACAGGACGACGCGCCAGCGCGGCGGGCATCATCCGCCCGATCAGATCGTCGCGCAGCAGATGGTGGCGGAGCGCCCCCGCGACGTGCAGCGCGAAAAGCCCGGCGAGCAGCCAGCCGATCAGGCCGTGAATCACCTCTGCCGGCGCGTGCATCCCCATGGCGGCCGGCAGGTGCGGCAGCGGAATCAACCCGAACAGCAACGTCGGCAGCTTTACCCGCGCCGTGGAAACGAGGATCCAGCCCGAGATCGGCCCGACGATCATGATGCCATACAGCAGGACATGCACCGCGCTGGCCAGGGCACGCACCGCCGGGCTGCCTTCCGCCGCCGCCGGGCGCTGCACCGTGAGCCGCACCGCCAGCCGGGCGAGCGACAGCACCAGGATCAGGATGCCCACCGATTTGTGGAACTGGAACGCGGCGAACCGGGTGGAGCGGGGCAGGTCCTCCAGCGCCCAGCCGAGGCCGAGCTGGAACAGCAGCAACAGGGCGAGTGCCCAATGCAGCGCGATCGCTGCGGTGCTATAGCGTTCCGGGCGCATTTCCACGAACCTCCCCACAGATACGGCGCCTCCCGGACAGGCCGTCCGGGCCCCCGGCAATCATGCCGGGGCCGTAACAGGAGGACAGTGCACAAGGGCCCGAAGTTCGGCAAGGGGCATGGCGCCGCGTGCCGACAGGCTACGCACCCGCGGAGGAAGCCCGGCCGGACTCAGCGCTTCTTTTCGGCCTGGATCGCAGCCTGCGGGTCGCGCGAGGGTGCGCCTTCGGCCGGCGTCGCCTGGCTGACGTTCACCGAAACATCCGCCCCTTCCACGGCGCCGTTGCTCTGTACCCCGGCATTGTCGGCCTGCTCGCCGGCGGCAGGGGCAGCCGGAAGCGGCAGGTTCGAACCCTGCTTGTTGAGATACAGGATCACGTCAGCGCGCAGCTGCGGGTCCGAAATGCCGGCAAAGGTCATCTTGGTACCCGGCGCGAACTTGCGCGGATTGGCCAGCCAGGCATCCATCTTTTCCAGATCCCAGGTGCCGCCCACGCCCTTCAGCGCGTCCGAGAAGGCGAAGCCGCCCTTGCCCTGGGCAATCGGCTCGCCCAGCGTGGCATAGAGATTGGGGCCGATGCCGTTCGCGCCACCCTGGGTGATGGTGTGGCACGAGGCGCACTGCTTGAACCCGGATTCGCCCTTGGCGGCATCGCCGCTCGCCAGGCGGACCGGCAAGGGTGCCGCCGCAGCGGCGCCACCGCCGCCTTCTTCCACTGCCTCGACATAATAACCGGGCTTCTCGGGCGCTTCAGAATGGAAGATCTTCGCGCTAACGATCGAAAGTCCCAGGGCCGCAATGCCCCCCGCCAACGCCCAACCTGCGATCGTATTGAAGCGATCTTGCATTATCCGCTCCCGCCTGTGCTTTGATTTCATCTTTAGAGCGCTGCCGCGCCCGAAAGCAAGCGGACTTGCGGTGCGATCGCACGAAGGCTAGCGCGCGCCTCCATGGAGAATTTCGCCGCCCCCGCACGCCCCATCGTCGCCCGGATGCTTGCCGATGCCGCCGCCGCGCCGGATCGTGCCGTGGCGTTCCAGGGCGCACCGGGCGCGAATTCGCACGTCGCGGTGCGCGAGGCTTTCCCCGATGCCCTGCCGCTCCCCTGCTTTTCGTTCGACGACGCGATCGATGCGGTGAAGGAAGGCCGGGCCGATCGCGCGATGATTCCGATCGAGAATTCCCTGCACGGGCGCGTCGCCGACATTCATTTTCTTCTCCCCGAATCCGGCCTGTCGATCATCGGCGAGCATTTCCTGGCCATCCGCCACACGCTGATGGGCATCGGCGGGATCGACGGCATCCGCGAGGCGATGAGCCATCCCCAGGCGCTCGGCCAATGCCGCCACTGGCTGAAGGCGCACGGCATCGCACAGGTCGCCTATCCCGATACGGCCGGCGCCGCGGCGATGGTGGCAGAGCTGGGCGATCCCAAGGTCGCCGCGCTCGCACCGGCCCATGCGGCCGAGCTGTACGGGCTCAACGTGCTGGCCAGCGACATTGCCGATGCGGCGCACAACATGACGCGCTTCGTGGTGCTCTCGCGCGACGCGCCGGGAATCACCGGCGAGGGTCCGTTCATGACGTCGCTGATCTTCGAGGTGAAGAACATCCCCGCCGCGCTCTACAAGGCGCTGGGCGGGTTCGCGACCAATGGCGTCAACATGACCAAGCTGGAAAGCTATCAGCGCGAGGCGAGCTTCTCGGCGACCGAGTTCTATGCCGATATCGTCGGCAGCCCCGAGGACGCGGGCGTGATACGCGCGCTGGAAGAACTGGGGTTCCACTCGAAATGGGTGCGGCTGCTGGGGACCTATCCGCAGGCCAGGGCGCGGCCCTGAGATCCACCCCGCCTTCGCGGGATGACGCCTATGTTGGACATAGGCGATAGCAGCGCCTTCGCGGGAGAGGATTGCGGCGGAGCCTACACCCCCTCGGCCCAGGCCTTTAGCAGCGTATAGGCGATCGCATATCCCGGCGGCGCGAGGAACGGCGCCCCCGGATCGCGCGCCAGTGCCTGCCGCACCTGCGCGCGATCGAACCAGGCCGCATGTTCCAGCTCGTGCGCGTCGATCGAGATTTCCTCGCCGAGCGCCTCACCGATGCACGCGATCATCAGCTGCGACGGGAAGGGCCAGGGCTGGCTCGCGACATAGCGCACCGCCCCCACCCGTACGCCCGATTCCTCCAGCGTCTCGCGGCGCACCGCGTCCTCGATGCTCTCGCCCACCTCCAGGAAGCCGGCGAGCGCCGAATAGCGGCCCGGCGGCCAGCTTGGCTGGCGGCCGAGCAGCACCCGGTCGCCACGCTCGGCGAGCATGATCACCACCGGGTCGACCCGCGGATAATGCTCGGTCGCGCAATGGGGGCAGAGCCGTCCCCAGCCGGCGCGGAAGATGTTCGTCGGCGTGCCGCAGCGCGAACAGAAGCCGTTGCGGGCGTGCCAGTCGATCAGGCTGCGCGCCGCCGCATAATTGGCGGCATCCTCCGCCCGGAACGCGTCGAGGATCGCGGAGAGCTCGGGCGGACGGCCCGGGGGCAGCGGGGCTCCGGGCGGCAGCGTCTGCACGAAGCGCGGCTCGCCCTCCAGGAAGCCGAGGAACAACAGCGGTTCGCTCGCGGCATCAAGGCCGGTCCAGACCAGCCGCCCCGCCTCGTCCAGCTGCGGCACCAGCCCGTCCATCACCAGCAGCCGCGCGCGCGGATCGGCGAGCGCGGCCGCCAGCAATTCGGGTTCGTGGCGGACGCGATCGTCTCGGTCCAGCGTGCCGCCGGTAAAGCCGGGCGCGATCACCTGGCGAGATCGGCGTAGACGGCGGCGCGCATCGGCACTTTCAGGTTCAGCTCGGCAAGCAGGATGTTGACCATCATCGTCGCGCGCACCTGGTTCTTGGGATCGACCCAGGCGAAGGTGCCCGCCGCGCCCGACCAGCCGAACGTGCCCTTGCCCGCGCCGCCGGGCTGATCGGCGAGGAACACCGATCCGCCGGCGCCGAAGCCCATCGGCACGGCGGTGTCGCGCGCCATCACCGCCAGCATCGTCTTGTCGACGCCCGCAGGCAGAAGATCCGACATGGCGAGCGCCGCCGTCTCGGGCTTCAGGATGCGCACGCCGTCGAGCGTGCCGCCATTCTGCAGCATGTGGAGGAAGCGATCATAGTCGCGCGCCGACATGGCCAGGCCGGCCCCGCCATAGGGGAAGCTCGGCTTCTTGAGATAGACGGACGTGGCGCCCGGATCGATCGGGAAGCGGTTCGCGCCCGCCACTGCATATTCGGTGGCGAGACGGCCCGCTTCGTCGGCCGGCACCGTCCAATAGCTGGAGGTCATCTTCAGCGGCTGGAGGATGCGGGTGTTGACGAAGCTGTCGAACGGCACGCCGCTCGCCACTTCGATGACGCGGCCGAGTATGTCGAGGCTGATCGAATAGCTGAACTTGGCGCCCGGCTCGGCGATCAGCGGCAGGGTGGCGGTGCGGTTGGCGAATTCCTCGAGCGTCGCCGGACGCGCCGGCCGCGCCGTCGCTTCGAACGAATCGCTCACCTGCGCGGGATTGATGCCGAGGCGATTATATTCGTTGAGCAACGGGCCCTTGGTGATGATGTTGTAGCCGAGCCCCGCCGTGTGCGTCAGCAGGTTGCGGACGGTGATCGGGCGGGTCGCGGGGCGGCTGGTCAGATCCTTGGTGGGATCCACCAGCACCTTCATGTCCTTGAAGGCGGGGATGAAGTCGCTGATCGGCTGGTCGAGCTTGAGCTTGCCTTCCTCGATCAGGATCATCGCGGCGATGCCGGTGATCGGCTTGGTCATCGAATAGACGCGCCACAAGGTATCGGCGTTGACCTTGGGCGCGCTCGGCTCTTCGGCCATGCGGCCCTCGGCCACCACCGTCATCGGCCCCTGGCCCTTGGCATAGGTGACGACGATGCCCGGCACCTTGCCCGAAGCGACGGTCTGCCGGGCGAAGCTGTCGACCGCGCTCGGCGCCGTCTGGGCCTGCACGATCGGAGCCTGCAGCAGCGCGAGCGCCCCGATGAGTCCAAATGTCCGCTTGCCCGTCATCGCAATCTCCGTATCGCCTTTGCCGCCTTGGCGAAAACCGTGGGCAGACCCGCCGACTCGATGTCGCCGATCGGCCACCACTCGCCGGGGGGTGCGACTGCATGGCGGCTGATTGTTGCAGTCGCAAGCGCGACCTCGAGCTCGAAATGCGTGAAGCCGTGACGCACCGTTTCGCCCACCATCCGCCAGTCGGCGGGCAGGGGCGCATCCACAAGGCCCGGCGGCGATTCGACCCAGGGACCCGTGGGCAGCGCGCGCATGCCGCCGAGCAGGCCCTTGTCCGGGCGACGGACGATCAGCACCTGCCCTTCCCGCTCCAGCCAGAACATCGTGCCGTGGCGCTGCGGCTTGGGTGCCTTCTTCGCCTTGACGGGATAGGTCTCCGGATTCCCGGCCGCGCGCGCCGTGCAGCCGAACGCGATCGGGCAAACCAGGCATTTGGGCGCGCGGACCGTGCAGATACCGCTGCCCAGATCCATCATCGCCTGGGCGAAATCGCCGGCGCGGGCATCCGGCGTGATCGTGTCGGTCAGCCGCCGGATCGCGGGGCGCGAGCCCGGCAAGGGCTCTGCGAGCGCGAACAGCCGCGTCACCACCCGCTCGACATTGGCATCGACCACCACCGCCCGCCGGCCAAAGGCAATCGCAGCGATTGCAGCCGCGGTATAGTCGCCGATGCCGGGCAGCGACCGCAGCCCCGCCTCGGTATCGGGCAGGTCGCCCAGCCGCGCCACTTCGCGGGCGCAGGCGAGCAGATTGCGGGCCCGCGCATAATAGCCGAGCCCGGCCCAGGCGGCCATCAGGTCGGCATCCTCGGCCGCGGCCAACGCTTCGAAGCTCGGCCAGCGCGCGGTGAACGTTTCGAAATAGGGGATGACGGTGGCGACCTGCGTCTGCTGGAGCATCACCTCGGAAAGCCAGACCCGATAGGGATCGGTGACATTGGCGCCGGGCGGCGCGCGCCAGGGCAGACGGCGGGCATGGGCGTCGTACCAGGCAAGAAGTGCAGGGGCGATCGATTCAGGAACATTGTCGGGCACGCCCCGCCTATGGCATGGGGGAGCCACAATGACGAAGCCCCCCCGTGCCACCACCCGCCAGCCACGCCCCGAGCCGCAGCGCTCGAACCGCGTGCGCGCGGTGTCCGAGCTGCTGCCGGACGTGGGCGGCGCCGCCTTTCGCAAGTTCGGCTTCGTCCAGTCCGCCATCGTCAGCCGCTGGGGCGAGATTGTCGGCGATCGCTATGCTCGCGTCTCGGCTCCAGAATCGATTCGCTTCCCGCGCGGCAAACGCGAGGCGGGCGTGCTGGCACTCACGGTTTCAGGCGCCTTCGCGCCGATGATGCAGCATATCGCACCCGAGATCATCGAGCGGGTAAACCGCTTTTTCGGCTATCCCGCCGTCGCCAAGCTGGCGATTCGCCACGGCGATCTGCGCCCGGCCCCCAAGCCCGCGCCGCCACCCAGCCTGAAGCCCCTGTCCCAGGCAATGGGCGACAGCCTGCGCGGCATCGCCGATCCGGAACTGCGCGCGGTACTTGAATCGCTCGCCGCCGGCGTGGCGGCGCAGGACGAAGCCCCCGGATTTGGCCGGATCGATTGAGATGATGCAGCGATTCCTTCTTCTGATGCTCGCGCTCGTGCCGCTGTTCGCGCTCGGCGCCGCCCCCGCACCGCAGCCCAACTGGATCGCTACCGTCGCGGCCACGCCCGAAGGTGGGTACCGCCAGGGCAATCCGAACGCTCCGGTCAAGCTGATCGAATATGGATCGCGCACCTGCCCGACCTGCTATCAGTTCGCCGAACAGGGCGTGCAGCCGCTGCGCGACCAATATATCGCGACCGGCAAGGTGAGCTATGAGTATCGCGACTTTCTGGTGCACGGCGCGCCCGATTTCGCCCTTGCGCTGCTGAACCAGTGCGTGCCGGTGCAGCGCTTCTTCCCGGTGCTCGACGCGATCTATGCCAACCAGCCCGAATTCGAGAAGCGGATGATCGCGCTGGAAAAGACATCGCCCGACAAGATCAAGGCGTGGCAGAAACTGCCGCCGGGCCAGATGGCGACGCGCTTCGCCGAAGCGCTGGGCATGATCGCCTTCATGCAGCGCCACGGCGTTCCCGAAGCGCGTGCCCGCCAGTGCCTTGCCGATCCCAAGGCCGGCGCCCGCATCGCCAAGACCTATGCCGATGGCGCCAAGGTTCACGGTGTCGACGGCACCCCGAGCTTCTTCGTCAACGGCCGGCGCACCCGCGCCTTCAGCTGGCCCTATCTCGAACCCGAACTGCGCGCCGCCGGCGCCTGAGCCGATTACATCCGGAGACTGAATCCCATGCGCTTCGCCCTCGCCCTTCTTCCCTTCCTGGCGCTCGCCGCGTGCAACGGCGGCGATAAAGCCTCTGGCGGTAACGGCAGTGCGGCCGTGCAGACCACCGCTCCCGTCGCCGCCGTGCCCGCGCCGGCCGGCAAGCAATGGGCCGATGTGGTGGAGAAGACGGCCGACAATGGCTTCCGCCAGGGCAACCCCAACGCGCCGATCAAGCTGGTGGAATATGGCTCGCGCATGTGCCCCTTCTGCGCGCAGTTCGGCACCACCGGTGTGGAGCCGCTGCGCGAGAAATATGTCTCAACCGGCCGGGTCAGCTATGAATATCGCGATTTCCTGATCCACGGCGCGCCCGATCTGGCGCTGGCGCTGCTCAACCAGTGCGTGCCCACCGACGCCTTCTTCCCGATGCTCGATCAGATCTATGCCGGCCAGGAAGGTTTCGAACAGAAGATCATGAGCCTGCAGCAGACCAATCCGCAGATCCTCGACCAGATCCAGCGCATGTCTCCGCCCCAGGCGGCGGCCGGCTTCGCCCAGGCGCTCGGCATGGTCGATTTCATGAAGCAGCACGGCCTGCCCGAGGCCCAAGCCAAGGCGTGCCTGGCCGATCAGAAGAAGATCGAGGAGATCGCCAAGGTCAATGCCGATGGCGCCAATGTGCACGGCGTGAACTCCACCCCCACCTTCTTCATCAACGGCACCAAGACCGACGTGAACACCTGGGCCGATCTGGAGCCGCTGCTCCAGAAGGCCGGCGCGCGCTGATCGCGCGCGCCTGACTCCATGCAGATCAAAAGGCTGCGGCTGACGGGCTTCAAGAGCTTCGTCGACCCAGCCGATCTGCGGATCGAACCGGGGCTGACGGGCATCGTCGGCCCCAATGGCTGCGGCAAATCCAACCTGCTCGAAGCGCTGCGCTGGGTAATGGGCGAGACCAGCGCCAAATCCATGCGCGGCGCCGGTATGGAAGACGTGATCTTCGCCGGCACCGCCACCCGGCCAGCGCGCGACTTCGCCGAAGTGGCGATCGTAGCCGATCTGCCGGACGCGCAGGACGAGCTGGAGATCATCCGCCGCATCGAACGCGGTGCCGGATCCGCCTATCGCATCAACGGCCGCGACGTGCGTGCCAAGGATGTGTCGCTCGCCTTCGCCGATGCCGCCACCGGCGCGCATTCGCCCGCGCTCGTCAGTCAGGGGCGGATCGGGGCGATCATCGCCGCAAAGCCCGGCGAGCGCCGCGCGATGCTGGAGGAAGCGGCAGGGATCGCCGGCCTGCACGTTCGCCGCCGCGATGCCGAACAGAAGCTGCGGGCGACCGAAACCAACCTCACCCGCCTCGACGAACTGATCGGCGAGCAGGAACAGCGCGCCGCCGCGCTGAAGCGCCAGGCACGGCAGGCAGAACGCTATCGCGCGCTGTCCGATCGCATCCGGGTGGCCGAAGGGCGGATGATCTTCGCCCGCTGGCGTGACGCGGCGATGGCGGCAGATGCGGCCCGCAGCGAAGCGGCGGAGGCGGACGCGCTGGTCGCCGATCGCAGCACCGCACAGCTTGCCGCCGAAGCCGCACAACATGCAGCGGCAGAGGCGGTGACGACGCTTCGCGCCGAGGCGCTGCGGCTTCGCGATGCCGCCAGCGATGCCCAGCACCGGCTGCAGACGCTGCGCAGCGCTCGCCACGGCGTCGAACGGCGGATTGCCGAGCTGGCGGAGGCAAGCCGGCGACTGGAGACCGACCGATCGCGCGAAGCCGCCCTCGCGCGCGACGCCGCCGAGGCGATCGAACGGCTGACCGCCGAACAGGCGGCGCTGGAAACGCGGATCGCCGAGACGGGAGCGCGCGTGCCGCTGCTCGACACGGCGCTGGCCGATACCGAACGGGCCGCCCGCGATGCCGAGGTCGCGCTGTCGCAGGCGCTGGCGCAGCAGGCGAGCGAAGCGGCCGAGGTGCGCGTCGCCGATGCCGCGCTTTCCGCCGCGCGCGGCCGGGTGGACCGCAGCCAGCGCGACCAGGCGCGGATCGAGGCGGAAGTCCGCACCCTCGGCGATGCCGCACCGCTCCACGCCGAACGGCAACGGGCACATGCAGCACGGGCGGACGCCCAGCACCAAGCCGAATCGGCGCGCGATGCCCTCACCCGCGCCGATGCCGAGGAACGCGCCGCGATCGAGGCGCGCAACGGCGCACAGGCGGCGCGGGCGGCGGCGCATGCCGAGCTCGCCCAGATCGACAGCGAAGCGACCGCGCTCGCCAAGGCGACCAAGCCCGCGGGCAAGGATCGGCTGCTCGACCGGGTGACCGTCGCTGCCGGCTATGAGCGTGCGCTCGCCGCCGCCCTGGGGGACGATCTCGAGGCCGGGCTGGATGCGAGCGCCGAGCGCCATTGGGGCGATGCCGAGTCGCTGGCAGGCGATCCCGCCCCACCCGCCGACACCACTCCGCTGTCGCAACACGTCACCGCCCCCGCCCAGCTCGCGCGGCGCCTGGCACAGGTGCTGGTGTGCGAGGCCGATACCGGGCAGCCGCTCGCCGCAGGGCAGCGGCTGGTGACGCGAGAGGGGGTACTGCGCCGCTGGGACGGCTATCGCGCGCGCTCGGGCGGGGCTGCCGCGGCGGAGCGGCTGGAGCGGGTCAACCGGCTCGCCGCGCTCGAACGGGCGCGCCCGGCGGCGCAGGCGGCGCTCGAAGCGGCGGCGGCAGAGCTCAGCCGGATCGAAGCCCGCATCGCCGATGCGCGCCGCAGCGCCGCCGAGAATCGCCAGCGGCTCGACCAGGCCGATCTCGCCGCGCGGGAAGCGTCGCGCGCCGAGGATCGCGCCGCGAACCAGATCGAACGACTGGAGGCGCAGCGGGCCGATCTCGACATCCGCCGCCGCCGCATCGCCGCCGAAGCGGAGGACGCCGGCGCCGAGTTCGGCCGTGCCGAAGCGGCCAAGGCGGCGCTGCCCGATGGCGCGGAAACGCGGGCGAAGGTGGCGGCGCATTCCCGCGACGCCGACGCGGCACGCGCTGCGGTGGCGAGCGCGCGCGCCGAGCGTGCGAGCCTCGACCGCGACCTCGCCCAGGCACGCGAGCGGCTCGCCGCCGCTGGGGCGGAAGCGAGGAGCTGGGGGGCGCGCGCCGCCGACGCTACCCGGCGCACGGCCGAAATGGACGCGCGCGCCGCTACGCTGGCGCAGGAACGCGAGGCGATCGCCACCCGCCCTGCGCAGATCGCGGCGCAGCTTGCCGAAGCCGAAGCCGCCGACGCGGCGATGAAGCGCGACTCGGCCGCCGCGCAGACCGCCGAGCGCGACGCCGAAGCCGCGCTGCGTATCGCCGAGGCGGCGCTGCGCAAGGCGAGCGAGTTGCTGTCGGAGGCCCGGGAGCGCCGTGCCGGGGCCGCCGCCCGCGCCGAAAGCCAGGATCTGCGCCGGGTGGAAATGGGCCGCGTTTCCGGCGAGCGTTTCGAATGTCCGCCGCCGCTGCTGCCGCCGCGCCTCGGCTTCGATGCGGAAAGCGTCGGCAGCCCGCAGGAGGAGGCGAGCGCGCATGAGAAGCTATCGGTCGAGCGCGAGCGGCTGGGGCCCGTGAACCTGGTCGCCGAAGCCGAACTGGCGGAACTGGAAACCGCGTTTGGCACCAACGCGCGCGAACGCGACGAGCTGGTCCAGGCGGTTCATCGGCTGCGCGGATCGATCGGCACGCTCAATCGCGAGGGGCGCCAGCGCCTGCTCGCCGCCTTCGAGGCGGTGGACGGCCATTTCCGCACGCTGTTCACCACGCTGTTCAATGGCGGTCAGGCCCATCTGGCGCTGATCGATTCGGACGATCCGCTGGAGGCGGGGCTAGAGATCCTGGCGCAGCCGCCGGGCAAGAAGCTGCAATCGCTGACGCTGCTGTCCGGCGGCGAGCAGGCGTTGACGGCCGTGGCGCTGATCTTCGCGCTGTTCCTCACCAAGCCCTCGCCGATCTGCGTGCTCGACGAAGTGGATGCGCCGCTGGACGACGCCAATGTCGATCGCTTCTGCGATCTGCTGGAACGGATGACACGCGAAACCCGCACGCGGTACCTGATCGTCACCCACAATGCAGCGACGATGGCGCGGATGCACCGCCTGTTCGGGGTGACGATGGTCGAGCGCGGGGTCAGCCGGCTGGTGTCGGTCGACTTGGGCGGCGCGACGAGCTTGCTGGCGGCGGAATAGCCGCGCTCAGCGGAAGTTGGAGACGCTCGGCTCGCCCTGCAGCGCGGCGGCGACCAGCAGGCTGTCCTCCAGCTGCACGCGGTTGCGCAGACGGGGCAGCATCGCGCGGGTCGCCTGGACGAAGCCGTCGCGATCGGCAGCGATCTGCTCCGGCGTCCACTGCACCAGATAGTCCCGCCAGTTGCACTTGAGCCGTTCGAACTCGTCGCGAACCTGGTCCACCTTGCCGCGCGAGATGCCCGGCTGGGCCGAAAGGGCAAGCGTGTAGATGGTGGCGTCTTCGCGATCGAGGTGATCGGCAACCGCGTGGAGCAGATGATCGAGCGCGACGGACAGCGCCTGCGGTTCCGCCGGGCCTTCGATAAGACCCGAAAGCCGCCGTGCCAGGACATCGATCGTCTCATGATCGCGCCGCAGATCGGCTATCGTCGTATTGGCCATCATCGCCATCCTCCTGTCCGCAGTGGGTTGCGATCCTACAGCTACGATACCTGACACATACGTAGTGGCAATTTCATAAAAGTTAAACACACCGGCGTGCGGAAGCAAAAAAGGGGCCCGGCAGTGCCGGACCCCTTCATTTCTTGCGCGAAACGCCTGTGATCAGTCGCGATCACCGGTCAGGAACGCCGGCAGGCCGATGTCACCGCCATCGTCCTTGGCTTCGCTGCGCTCGCTGCGCGGCTTGTCCCCACGGTCCCGGCGGGGGCCACGCTCACTGCGCTCGCCGCCACGGCCGCCCTCGCGACGGCGGTCGCCGCCGCGGTCGCCGCGGTCACCACGATCGCCGCGCGGTTCGCGCGGTTCGCGGGCCGGACGCGAGTCTTCCAGCTCGGCGCCGGTCTCCTGGTCGACGACGCGCATCGACAGGCGCACCTTGCCGCGCGGATCGATCTCCAGCACCTTGACCTTGACTTCCTGGCCTTCCTTCAGAACGTCCGCGACCTTTTCGACGCGCTCGTTCTTGATCTCGGAGACGTGAACCAAGCCGTCCTTGCCGCCCATGAAGTTCACGAACGCGCCGAAATCGACGAGATTGACGACCTTGCCGTCGTAGATCTTGCCGACTTCCGGTTCCTCGACCAGGCCCTTGATCCACTTGACCGCGGCTTCGATCTGCGCCGGATCCGACGAGCTGACCTTGATCACGCCCTCGTCGTCGATATCGACCTTGGCGCCGGTGGTAGCGACGATCTCGCGGATCACCTTGCCGCCGGTGCCGATCACTTCGCGGATCTTCGACTTGTCGATCGTGAAGGTCTCGATGCGCGGTGCATGCGCGGAGAGCTCGGCGCGGACTTCGCCCAGCGCCTTGTTCATCTCGCCCAGGATGTGCGCGCGACCGGCCTTGGCCTGGTTGAGCGCCGCCTCGAAGATCTCCTTGGTGATGCCGGCGATCTTGATGTCCATCTGCATCGTGGTGATGCCCTCGGACGTGCCGGCGACCTTGAAGTCCATGTCGCCCAGGTGATCTTCATCGCCCAGGATGTCGGACAGGATCGCATAGTCCTTGCCCTCGAGGATCAGGCCCATGGCGATGCCCGAGACCGGACGCTTGATCGGCACGCCGGCGTCCATCATCGCGAGGCTGCCGCCGCACACCGACGCCATCGACGACGAGCCGTTCGACTCGGTGATGTCGCTGGTCAGGCGGATCGTGTAGGGGAAGTCCTCCTTCGACGGCAGCACCGGGTGCAGCGCGCGCCATGCCAGCTTGCCATGGCCGACTTCACGACGGCCCGGCGCGCCGAAGCGGCCCACTTCGCCGACCGAATAGGGCGGGAAGTTATAGTGCAGCATGAAGTTCTGGTAGCTGAGGCCGTTCAGGCCATCGATCATCTGCTCGGCGTCCTTGGTGCCGAGGGTGCAGGTAGCGATGGTCTGGGTCTCGCCGCGGGTGAACAGCGCCGAGCCGTGTGCACGCGGCAGGAAGTGCGTCTCCGCCTCGATCGGACGGATCTGCGTGGTGGTGCGGCCGTCGATGCGCTTGCCGTCCTTGAGGATGGCGGTGCGGACGATTTCGGCTTCCAGCTTCTTGGTCAGCTTGATGCCGGCCATGACTTCCTGCGGGCTCAGGCCGTCCTCGGTGAACTGCGCCTTCGCCTTGGCACGCGCCTCGTTGAGCGCGTTCGAGCGGGCCGACTTGTCGGTCAGCTTGTAGGCGGCGGCAATGTCCTTGCCGATCAGCTTCTTCAGCTTGTCCTTGATCTTGGCGTTGTCGTCCGACGACGCCATTTCCCAGGGATCCTTGGCGGCCTGCTCGGCCAGCTTGACGATCGCCTTGACGATTTCGCGGCAGGCATCGTGCGCGAACAGCACGGCGCCGAGCATGACCTCTTCCGAAAGCTCCTTGGCTTCGGATTCGACCATCATCACCGCGTCATAGGTGGCGGCGACGACGAGATCGAGCTCGCCTTCGGCAACCTGCGCGTCGGTCGGGTTCAGGATGTACTCGCCGTTGATGTAGCCGACGCGGGCAGCGCCGATCGGGCCCATGAAGGGCACGCCCGAGAGCGTGAGCGCTGCCGAGGCGGCGATCATCGCGAGGATGTCGGGCTCGTTCTCGCCGTCATAGCTCAGCACCTGAGCGATGGCGTTGATCTCGTTGTAGAAGCCTTCCGGGAACAGCGGGCGGATCGGGCGGTCGATGAGGCGGGAGACCAGCGTCTCCTTCTCGGTGGCGCCGCGCTCGCGCTTGAAGAAGCCACCCGGGATGCGACCGGCGGCCGAGAATTTTTCCTGATAGTGGACGGTCAGCGGGAAGAAATCCTGGCCTTCCTTCACCGACTTGGCAGCCGTGACGGCGCACAGCACCACGGTCTCGCCGAGGGTCGCGATCACCGCGCCGTCGGCCTGGCGGGCAACCTTGCCCGTTTCGAGAGTCAGCGTCTTACCGCCCCACTCGATCGATACAGTCTTCTTGTCGAACATGTCGTTTCCTTCACTCCCCGGTGCCAATCACGCGGGGGGCCTATGCGTGAGCCGTATGTGGCTCGTGGGACCGACCGTATTGCCGGGTCCCCCGTTTCGATCCCGACGCCATTCGCCGGGGATCACCGATGCAGTATCGCACCGGAATGACAAAAAGGCGACCCGAAGGTCGCCTTTCCGTGTTACTTGCGAAGACCGAGCTTCGCGATGAGATCTGCGTAGCGCGCCTGGTCCTTCTTCTTCAGATAGTCCAGCAGGCTGCGGCGCTTGTTGACCAGCATCAGCAGACCGCGGCGCGAGTGATTGTCCTTCGCGTGGGTCTTGAAGTGCTCGGTGAGGTTGGCGATGCGCTCCGAGAGGATCGCGACCTGCACTTCGGGGCTGCCGGTGTCACCCTCGTTGCGAGCGTGTTCCTTGACGAGCGCTTCCTTGCGCTCCTGCGTGATCGACATGCATTTTTTCCTTCGACATCGAAGCTACAGGTTGAAGCCGCGTACGACCCGGATGCTTCCGGCTTCCGCCTCTACCAGCGCGACGGGTATGTCCCCGAGCAGCGCGAAATACAGGCCATCGTCCTTGGCAATCCCGACCAAGACCCGCCCCTGGCGGAGCAGCCCTGCCTGATCGGGGGTGAGGGAAAGAGCCGGGATGTCGTCCAGCCCCGCCCTCAGCGGCAGGCAAATGTCTTCAAGGCGCCGCTCCTTAGCGGCATCCGCCAAAGAGTCCAGCGAAATCGCTTGATCCAGGGTAAAGGGCCCAGCCTTGATCCGACGGAGATAGGTGACGTGGCCGACGGTGCCAAGGGCGTGGGCGATATCGCGGGCGAGGCTGCGAATGTAGGTGCCCTTGGAGACATGGGCGCGGAGGGTGGCGAACTGCGCGCCATCCCCGTTCTGCCAAGATAGATACTGCAGATCGTGGATCGTGATCCGACGAGTCGCCAATGTAACTTCCTGACCCGATCGCGCGAGGTCATAAGCCCGCTCGCCATTGACCTTCAGTGCGGAATAGGCGGGCGGCAGTTGGTCGATCTCGCCTAAAAACTGCCCGAGAACGTCCTCGACGTCCGCGCCGTCGACGAACGCCTCGGACGTCGCAATCACCTTCCCCTCGGCATCGAGCGTATCCGTCTCCACGCCGAACCGGATGGTGAAATCATACACCTTGTCGCTGTCGAGCATGCGGCCCGCGAGCTTGGTCGCTTCGCCGAGCGCGATCGGCAGCACGCCGCTCGCCAACGGATCGAGCGTGCCGCCATGGCCCACCTTCACCTTGGCATAGCCGCCTTCGCGCAGCGCGCGTTTCACCGCGCTCACCCCCTGGGTAGAACCAAGGCCCAGAGGTTTGTCTAAAAGGATCCAGCCGTGCATCGCCGCGCCATAGGTGCGCTTGGGCGCCGGCGCAAACCACGACAAAATTGCAACAGGTGGAAGGGAACCGTGGTCACGAACCACGGCCTCACTTGATGGCGATGACGTTTTCGCTACAGGCCCGCGAAAAATCGGTGACACCAGCGAACAACAAGCGCGACGTCATACGGGAGAGGATGCCCCATCATTGCACGGGGACTCGATTCCGCCATGACTATGCATTCTTTCCTGCGCACCCTGCTGCTCGCCAGTGCCGCGCTCGCGACACCATCGGCGCTGGCCGCCACGCATAACGAAACGCCCGGCCCGGTGCAGGGCGCGCAGCCCGACGAGACCGCGCAGCAGACCGGCGAGATCGTCGTCACCGCGCAGCGCCGTACCGAGGCCGCCAAGGACGTGCCCGTCGCTGTCACCGCGATCAGCGGCGAGAAGCTCGATGTGCTCAATTCCTCGGGCCTCGACATCCGCTTCCTCGCGGCGCGCACGCCCAGCCTGCAGATCGAAAGCTCGTTCGGCCGCACCTTCCCGCGCTTCTACATCCGCGGCCTCGGCAACACCGATTTCGATCCCAACGCCGCCCAGCCGGTGTCGGTGGTGTACGACAATGTCGCGCTCGAAAACCCGATGCTGAAGGCTTTCCCGGCGTTCGACCTCGCCCGCGTTGAAGTCTTGCGCGGCCCGCAGGGCACGCTGTTCGGCCGCAACACGCCAGCCGGCGTGGTGAAGCTCGAATCGCAGCGCCCTACCGACCAGTATGAAGCCAAGGGCAGCGTCAGCTGGGCGACCTACAACACGGTCAACGCCGATCTCGCGCTCAACGCCCCCCTCGGCGGCGGCTTCAGCCTGCGCGTCTCGGGTCTCGTCCAGCGCCGCGACAACTGGGTGGTGAACGAAAGCACCAGCAGCCTCAACGTCGCCAGCCGCAAGCTGGAAGGCTATACCGATCGCGCCGGCCGCGTGCAGCTCGCCTATGCCAATGGCGACTTCAACGCGCTGCTCAACGTGCATGGCCGCGACCTGGAAGGCAGCCCGCGTGTGTTCCGCGCCGGCCTGTTCCAGCGCGGTTCGAATCATTTCTCGGCGGGCTTCGATCCGGAGCGGGTCAAGCTCGATGGCTATACCAGCCAGTGGCTGGAGCAATGGGGCAGCAGCCTGCAGCTCGACTATCATTTCGACGGGATCGGCACGCTCTACTCGATCACCGCTTACGAACGCGCCAAGGTGCAGAGCACCGGCGATGTGGACGGCGGCGACAACTATGTGTTCCCAGCGCTGGGGCTGAACAACGCACTGTTCCCGTCAAACACCGGTGGCATCACCAGCCCGAAGGAGTTCAGCCAGGAACTGCGCTTCGCAACCGACCAGTTCGGCGCGTTCCGCGGCCAGGCCGGCATCTACTATTTCGACCAGAATCTCGACTATAGCGAATACGGATATAATCTGGGCGGCGGGCCGCAGACCCAGAATATCGGCCATGTGAACGTCAACGAAAATTACGGCGTGTTCGCATCGGGCGAGTTCAAGGCGACGGATGCGCTCACGCTGCGCGCGGGCATTCGCTATTCGCATGACCGCAAGAACGACGTGATCACCGGCTTCGGTCCGTTGACTCCCGGCCTTACGCTGCCGCTGCAGACTAAGGTGACCGGCGAGGCCGTGACCTGGGACGCCAGCGCCACCTATGCGCTGACGCCCGACGTCAACGTCTATGCGCGGTTCGCCACCGGCTATCTCGGCCCGGCGATCCAGGACCGCGTGACCTTCGGCTCGGTGCCGACCACCGCGGGCAAGCAATTCACCAAGTCCGCCGAAGCGGGCGTCAAGGGCGCGCTTCCCGCCCATGGGCTGAACTATGCGCTGACCGGCTACTGGTTCCGCACCGACGATCTGCAGCTGACCGCGGTGGGCGGCGCGAGCAACGCCAACCAGCTGCTCTCGGCCGATCACGTCAACGGCTATGGCGTCGAGGCGGAGTTCAGCTATCGCCCGGTGCGCGGCCTCGATCTCACCGCCAGCGGCAGCTACAACTTCACCCAGATCCGCGATCCCGATCTGGTCGTGGCGGCGTGCGGTTCGCTGTGCACGATGACCGACCCGACCTTCACCGTCGGCACCAGCACCTTCGCCCGGATCAACGGCAACCGCCTGCCCCAGGCGCCGCGCTTCGTGCTGAACGCGACCGCCCGCTACGGCGTGCCGCTGGCCAATGGCGGCGAGGTCTATGCCTATACCGACTGGGCCTATCGCAGCTCGATCAACTACTTCCTCTACGAAGCCCGCGAGTTCCGCGGGCGCGCGCTGGTCGAAGGTGGCCTGCGCGTCGGTTATCGCGCGCCGCAGGGCTATGAGGTGGCGGTGTTCGCCCGCAACATCCTCAACCAGATCCGCGCGGTGAGCGCGATCGACTTCAACAACCTGACCGGCATGATCAACGAGCCGCGCATCATCGGCGGCGAGATCCGGTTCCACTTCTGAGGCACGCACGGGGGACATCCTCCGGGCGCTTCATAGCGGGAGGGCGTCGTGGGGAGACCCGCGGCGCCCTTTCCGCATCAGCCGATCGCGCCGCGCCGCTCGACGAAATGGCGGCGGCAAAGCGCGACATAGCGATCGTTGCCGCCGATCTCGCGCTGCTCACCCTCGCGCACCGCCCGCCCTTCGGCATCGACGCGCAGGTTCATCGTCGCCTTTCGCCCGCATTCACACACCGACTTGATCTCGACGAGCGAGTCCGCGAGCGCCAGAAGTTCCGCCGCACCTTCGAACAGCACCCCGCGGAAATCGGTCCGCAGACCATAGCAGAGCACGGGCACTTCATCCTCGTCGCACACGGCGGCGAGCTGGCGCACCTGCCCGGCGGAGAGGAACTGGGCCTCGTCCACCAGCACGCACGCAAGCGGCGCGGCGAAATGCACATCCTGGACGATCGCGCGCAGGTCGGTCTGCGCTTCGAAGGGCACGGCATCGGCGTGGATGCCGAGGCGCGAATCGATCACCCCATGGCCACCGCGATTATGGACCCCGGCGGTGAACAGCAGCGTGCGCATGCCGCGTTCGCGATAGTTGAAATCGGCCTGCAGCAGCGTGGTCGATTTGCCGGCGTTCATCGACGCGTAGTAGAAATAGAGCTTGGCCATCGGCGCATCACACCAAAAGGGCGGCCAATGTCCAGTGCGCGCTTCGGCGCGGCGGCCTCAGTCCTGCTCGCCCTCGCTCAAGTCGCGCGCCACGTTCGGCGCGCGGAGCAGCTGGTCGATATGGCTGCCTTCGTCGAAGCTCTCGTCCGCCAGGAACTTTAGCTTCGCCGCGTACTTCATCTTCACCCGGTGGGCGACTTCGCGCTGGAGGAAGGCGGTATTGGTGCGCAGCGCCTTGAGCACCGCGTCTTCCTCCTTGCCGAGCAGCGGCTTCACGAACACCGTCGCGTGGCGCAGGTCCGGCGACATGCGCACTTCCGTCACCGAGACCATATGCTTCGCCAGCACCTCGTCATGCACGTCGCCGCGCTGGAGGATCTCGCTGAGGATATGGCGCACCTGTTCGCCCACGCGCAGCACGCGGACGGAGCGGGTTTCATCGGTGTCGTTCTGGCGCATCTTGTGATTCTGACCGGTTTTCGCTATTTGTTACGGACTGCAGTCGATTCCTGTGCAATCGATCACTTCCTGAGCCCGGGTGTTCCAGCGCCCGGGCTCAAATCCTGTTGGGCCCCCGGCGTTCCAGCACCGGGAGCCCGCACTGGGTTCCTTGCGGCTCAGCTCAATCAGCTTCACCACCAGCCCGAGCAGCGCGACGATAAACATCGCTACGCCCAGAACCAGAACTGCCGTCGAATCTTGTGCCAATAAGACCACCTCCTTCCCGGCCGCAGGTGCAGTCGGGAAGGAAGCGTATCACAGGTCAGGCCGTCGAGGAACAAAAGGTGTACATCGATAGCCTTGGCCCCTTACAGCGTACGTTCGCGCAGCTCGACTTCGTAGGTTTCGAGATAGTCGCCGGCCTTGATGTCCACAAAGTTCTGCGTGAACGTCACGCCGCATTCGAGGCCCGCGCGCACTTCGGCGACATCGTCCTTGAACCTGCGCAGCGATGCAATCTCGCCGGTGTAGATGATGACGTCGTTGCGCGTGATGCGTGCCTTGAGCGCCTTGCGGATGAAGCCGTCGACGACCAGCAGACCGGCGGCCTTGCCGTGCTTGCCCGCCGAGAAGACTTCCTTGATCTCGGCGCGGCCGACGACCGTTTCGAAGGCTTCCGGACCCAGCTCGCCCGCCATGCCGGCGCGGATCTCGTCGGTCAGGTCATAGATGACGTCATAGTATTTGAGCGCCACCTTGTTGCGATCGGCGATCTCGCGCGCCTTGGCATTGGCACGGACGTTGAAGCCGATGATCGGCGCACCGCTGGCCGCTGCCAGCGAAACGTCGCTCTCGGTGATGCCGCCCACGCCCGAGTGCAGGATGCGCACGCGGATGTCGTCGTTGCCCAGCTTGCTGAGCGCACCCACGATCGCCTCGGTCGAACCCTGCGTGTCGGCCTTGACCACCACCGGATATTCGATCGCCTGCTTGTCCTTGAGCGCGGAGAACATGCTCTCCAGGCTTGCCGGTGCCTGCGTCGTCCGCTTCTGGAGCAGCACGCCCTGGCGATATTCGGCGACCTCGCGGGCACGCGCCTCGCTCTCGACCACCTGCAGCGGATCGCCCGCCGACGGCACGCCCGAGATGCCGAGCACCTCGACCGGCATCGCCGGACCGGCTTCCTTGATCTGCCGACCCTTGTCGTCGATCATCGCACGAACCTTGCCGCTTTCCGCGCCGACGACGAACACGTCGCCCACGCGCAGCGTACCGCGGTTGACGAGGATCGTCGCGACCGGGCCGCGACCCTTGTCGAGCTTCGCCTCGATCACGGTGCCTTCGGCCTCGCGATCGGGGTTGGCGCGCAGTTCGAGCAGTTCGGCCTGGAGCTGGATCTTCTCGATCAGCTCGTCGAGACCGATCTTCTTCAGCGCCGAGACTTCGACGTTCTGGACGTCGCCGCCCATTTCCTCGACCACCACTTCATGCTCGAGCAGACGCTCGCGCACCTTTTGCGGATTGGCGCTGTCGAGGTCGACCTTGTTGATCGCCACGATCATCGGCACGCCGGCCGCCTTGGTGTGATTGATGGCTTCGATCGTCTGCGGCATCAGCCCGTCGTTCGCCGCCACCACCAGCACGACGATGTCGGTGACATTGGCACCGCGTGCGCGCATTTCGGTGAAGGCCTCGTGGCCCGGCGTGTCGAGGAAGGTGATCTTCGACTTGTCCTTCAGCGTGACCTGATAGGCGCCGATATGCTGGGTGATGCCGCCGGCTTCGCCCTTCACCACGTCGGTGCCGCGAAGGGCGTCGAGCAGCGAGGTCTTGCCGTGATCGACATGGCCCATGATCGTCACTACCGGCGGACGCGGCTGGAGCATCTCCTCCGGATCGCCTTCGGTATCGATCTGCAGGTCGATGTCGCTTTCGCTTACGCGCTGCACATTGTGGCCGAATTCGGTGACGAGCAGTTCGGCGGTATCCTGGTCGATCGACTGATTGACCGTAACCATCATACCCATCTTGAACAGGGCCTTCACCAGGTCCGCACCCTTTTCGGCCATGCGGTTGGCGAGTTCCTGCACGGTGATCGCCTCCGGCACCACCACGTCGCGGACCTGCTTGATCTGCGGTTCGCGCGGGCCGCCATAGGAGCGGCGATGCTCCTTCTCACGCGCGCGCTTCAGCGCCGCGAGGCTGCGTGCACGCGCACCATCGTCGCCGCCCAGGGCGCGTGTGACGGTGAGCTTGCCCGACTGGCGGCGATCGTCGCCCTTGCGGTCGCGCGAAGGCTTGGCCGGATCGGCACCCGGGCGGCGCGGCGCGGCGCCGGCCGGTGCCGGGCGCGGTGCACCACCGCCCGGCGCGGGCCGCTGCTGCGCCTGGTTCTGCGCGGGTTGCTGCTGCGCCTGCGGGGCCGCGGCGGGCGCTGCCTGCTGCGGCTCGGGCTTGGGCTGCGG
The DNA here is from genome assembly GCF_048568905.1 of Sphingomonas sp. HT-1. Lineage (GTDB taxonomy): Bacteria > Pseudomonadota > Alphaproteobacteria > Sphingomonadales > Sphingomonadaceae > Sphingomonas. The sequence continues at coordinate 2,403,864 of NZ_CP183770.1, forward strand.
CTTGGGAATTTCCGGCCGCTGCACGGGCGTGAAACGACGGGGCGCAGGGAGCGACGCATCGAGCTGCAGCGTGATCGGGCCCTGCGGCACCGGACGGCGCGGCGGCTGCGCCGGCGCAGCCGGCTTGGGCGCGGCGGCCTGCGGCTGGGCGGGCTTGGGCGCCACCGGCTGCGGGGTAGCGGCCTGCGGTGCGGCGGGCTCAGGCGTGGGGGCGGGTGCGGGAGCCGCAGCCGGCGCCGGAGCCGGCGCCTCGGCAACAACCTCGGGCTTCGGTTCAGGTGTGGGCGCGGGAGCCGGGGCCGGCTCGGGCGCCGCAGCTGCTTCGGCTTCTGCCGCGGCACGTGCCTCTACGCGGCGACGTTCTTCGGCCTGGGCCTCGGCGCGAAGACGCTCGTCACGGCGACGGCCTTCCTCCAGCGCCTGCATGCGCTGTTCTTCGGCCTCGCGCAGCAGCTTGGCCTGGCGCTCCTGCGGCGACAGATTGTCCATCGGCTTGCGCGGCGGCGGGGACGCCGGACGCGGTGCCTGGGGCGCGGGTGCGCGGGGGGCCTGAGCAGCCGGAGCATCAGCGGGCGCGGGCGCAGGCGCCGGCGTCGCTTCGTCCTGCGGCGCACCCTGCGGGCCGAGGACACGGCGACGCTTGACCTCCACGACCACGGTGTTGGAACGGCCATGGCTGAAGCTCTGCTTCACCTTGCCGGTTTCCACCGTGCGCTTCAGACCCAGCGGCGCGCGCATGCCCAGTTTCGGCTTGTCGTTTTCGGTGTCGCTCATGCGGCTACTCAAGTTCCTCAGTAATGTTCGTCGTCAATGGCACGGCGGACGGAAATGCCGATGCGCCTTGCGATTCGGTTTCGCAAGACACGGAAGCAGGTTCGGGTCCGATAAAGTGCAGCCAGCGATCGAGCGCTTCGCTCGTCCGTTGCGCCGCCCGGGCGTCGATGAGTCCGGCGTGTACCACATTTTCGCGGCCTAGCGCCAAGGACAATATGGTGCGCGAGACAGGCAATGTTAAGCCCTTGAGGGCAGAACCTTCCCGATCCGAGCCAACCCGCCACGCCTGGGCAAGCCGCCGGGCGCCGTCATCGCCGGCATCGGCGGCATGAAGCAGCAGGTGCAGCCGCCCGCTGCGCGCGGCCTTTTCGATTCGCTCGGTGCCGATCACCACATAACCGGCCTTCGCCTCCAGCCCCAGCCGGTCGAGCGCGGCGCGCTGCAGCTGGGTGGCGATCCGGTCTTCAAGATCGTCGGGGATGCGGATCTCGCCGGTACGGAAGCTGCGCGAAAGCGCGCCGCGCAGCTTGCCCTTGTCGCGCGATGCCGCGAGCCCCGCCTTGTCGACGGAGATCCACGCGCCACGACCGGGGGCCTTGGCGCGAATATCGGGCAGCACTTCGCCCTCGGGCGAAAGCACGAGTCGGATCAGCCCATCCCGCGGCGATCCCTCGCGCGACAGGATGCAGGTGCGAATTGCGTCGGTCATCGGCCCCTCCCGCTATGGGAGGAGTCGATGGCCCATGACGATGATGTCAGTCGGCGCGTATCATTGCTCGGAGTCCGCAATTGCGTCCTCCTCGCCTGCCGGAGCAGGTTCCTCGTCGGTGAACCAATGGGCGCGCGCGGCCATGATGATCTCGTTGCCCTGCTCGTCGCTCAGGCCATATTCGGCCAGGATGCCGCCCTTGGCTTCCTTGCGCGGTGCATCTTCGCCGCGGCGGCGCGGTTCGGCACGCTTCTTCTCTACCAGTTCGTCGGTCGCCAGATCGGCGAGGTCGTCGAGCGTCTTGATGCCCGCCTTGCCGAGCGTGACCAGCATCGCTTCGGTCAGATAAGGCATGGTCGTGAGGTCGTCCTCCACGCCAAGCGCACGGCGCTCCTCGCGATTGGCTTCCTCGCGGCGCTCCAGCGCTTCCTGGGCGCGGTTCTGCAGTTCCTGCGCGAGATCCTCGTCGAACCCCTCGATCGTCGCGAGCTCCTCGATCTCGACATAGGCGACCTCTTCCAGCGCGCCGAAGCCTTCGGCGACCAACAGCTGGGCCAGCGTCTCGTCGACGTCGAGCTCGTTCTGGAACATCTCCGAACGCTCGACGAATTCCTTCTGGCGCTTCTCGCTCGCATCCGCCTCGGTGAGGATGTCGATCGCCTTGCCGGTCAGCTGGCTGGCGAGACGCACATTCTGGCCGCGACGGCCGATGGCGAGACTCAGCTGATCGTCGGGGACGACGACTTCGATGCGATCCTCTTCCTCGTCGATCACGACGCGGCTGACATTCGCGGGCTGCAGCGCGTTGACGACGAAAGTGGCCGTGTCCGGCGACCAGGGGATGATGTCGATCTTCTCGCCCTGCATTTCCTGCACGACGGCCTGCACGCGGCTGCCCTTCATGCCAACGCAGGCGCCGACCGGATCGATCGAGCCGTCATGGCTGATCACGCCGATCTTTGCGCGGCTGCCCGGATCGCGGGCGGCGGCCTTGATCTCGATGATGCCGTCGTAGATTTCAGGTACTTCCTGCGCGAACAGCTTCTTCATGAATTCGGGGTGCGCCCGGCTCAGGAAGATCTGCGGACCGCGATTTTCGCGGCGGACGTTGAGGATCACCGAACGCACGCGATCGCCGACGCGCACCACTTCGCGCGGGATCTGCTGGTCGCGGCGGATCACGCCTTCGGCGCGGCCCAGATCGACGACGACATGGCCGAACTCGACCCGCTTCACCACGCCGGTGATGATTTCGTTCACCCGGTCCTTGAACTCGTCGAACTGGCGCTCGCGCTCGGCGTCGCGGACCTTCTGGAATATGATCTGCTTGGAAGCCTGCGCCTGGATGCGGCCGAATTCGATCGGGGGCAGCGGATCGACGATGAAGTCACCGACCTTCGCGCCCTTCTGCAGCTTCTGCGCACCCTTCAGGTCGACCTGCTTGAAATAGTCGTCGACCTGCTCGACCACTTCGACGACGCGCCACAGGCGGAGGTCGCCCGAAACCGGGTCGAGCTTCGCACGAATGTCGTTTTCCACGCCGTAGCGGTTCTTCGCCGCACGCTGGATCGCATCCTCCATCGCCTCGATGACGATGGCCTTGTCGATCAGCTTTTCCTTCGCAACCGAATCAGCGATCGCGATGAGCTCGGCCTTGTTGGCAGAAATGGCGGTGGCCATCCGGGCTTATCCTTCTACTTCGATAATCTTGTCTGCGCCCTCGGCGGAGAGCGGCGCGGTGGCGGCGATCAGGCGATCGGTCATCGTCAGCTTGGCGTCTTCGATCGCCGCGAAGGGCAGCACATGTTCGGCGCCGTCCTGCGTGACGATGGTGATGCTGGCGGCGTGCGTATCGATGCCGGCGAGATCGCCCTTGAACTGCTTGCGCCCATCCATCTTCTCGGCGAGCGTGATCCGGGCTTCGTGGCCCTTCCAATCTTCAAAATCCTGCAGCCGGGTGAGCGGCCGATCGATGCCGGGCGAGCTTACTTCCAGCCGATAGGCATGGTCGATCGGGTCGCGGCCCTCGGCTTCTAGCCTATCGAGCAAGTCCGAGACGCGGCGCGACAGATCGGCGCAATCGTCGATCGTCAGCTGGCGCGTATCCGGGCGCTCGGCCATGATCTGCAGCGTGGGATCGCTCTGGCCGCCGAACATCTTCACGCGCACCAGGGCAAAGCCCAGCGCCTGCGCTTCCGCTTCGATCATTCCGGCCAGTTCGGCGAGATTCGCCACACGCATCTCCAATGGGCATTCAAGCAGCTTCGGCGCCGGAGCCTGGCGGCTCCGACCTCGATCATGTTTGACGATGTCCGAGAAAGCAGGCAGCGATATACGCAATCGTGCCCTGGGGAGCAAGGGGGCGCGCAGTTGGCATGCATCTTTTCCAGTACGAAAGCTGTTGCAACGCGTTGCAAGACCGGCTGCCTTTGCAGGCAAGCCACCGCTGGAGATTCGATGATGCCACGTTCGCTGCTGCTGATCCCCGCACTTTTCGCCGCCGCCTGTTCTTCTCCGGGTTCCAACGCGCAGCAGGCTAGCGCCACGCCTACGCCGGCACCCGTGCCCAGCGGCACGCCGACACCGCTGCCGGCCGGGGCGCCGTTCATCGCCACCCGCGTCGCCGATTTCAACGAACCCTTTGCGATCGCCTTCCTGCCGGACGGCGCCGCGCTGGTCACCGAAAAGGCCGGTCATCTTCAACTGTGGCAGGCGGGCCAGGCTACGCAGGAAGTGACCGGTGTGCCCAAGGTTGCTGGTGGCGGCCAGGGCGGCCTGCTCGACGTGGCGCCCGCACCTGATTTCGCGAACAGCAACGCGATTTACTTCACCTATTCGGAGCCGCGCGCGAATGGTAGCGCGCTGGCGCTCGCCCGCGCCCGCCTCACTCGTGGCCGCGCCATGGCGGCGAGACTCGACAATGTAGAGGTGCTGTTCCGTACCGGTGCGGATGGCCAGGGCGGCCAGTTCGGCGCGGTGATCGCCTTCGCCCCCGACGGCAAATCGCTGTTCCTCGCCTCGGGCGAGCGCCAGCGCTTCACGCCCGCGCAAGACCCGAACCAGGCGATCGGCAAGATCCTGCACCTGACGCTCGACGGCAAACCGGCGCCGGACAATCCGGAGGCCGGCAAGACCGGCGCCACGACCGTGCAGGTGTTCGATCCTCCGCGCGACACCGAAGCCGCCAAAACCGCCAATGCCCGTCCCTTCGCGTTCGACGGGCCGAATCCGGCGCCGGCCGCCATCTGGACGAGCGGCCATCGCAATCCCTATGGCATGGCCTTCGACGCGGCCGGAAACCTGTGGGAACACGAAATGGGTCCGCAGGGTGGCGACGAGCTCAACCTGATCGTCAAGGGCCGCAACTATGGCTGGCCGAACGTCTCGTTCGGCGAGAATTACAATAACACGCCAATTCCCAAGCCCAAGGCGGGCGACGGCTATGAAATGCCCAAGCTCCACTGGGTGCCCTCAATCTCGCCGGCCGGGATGCTTTATTATACCGGCAGCGAGTTTCCGCAGTGGAAGGGATCGCTGCTGATGGGCGCGATGTCGGGCCAGGCGCTGATCCGCATCGCCCTTGATGGCACCACTGCCCGCAAGGCCGATCAATGGGACATGGGCACCCGTATTCGCGATGTCGCGCAGGGCCCGGATGGCGCGCTATGGCTGCTGGAGGACGGCGCCCGCGGCGCCGGCGGCTGGCTGCTGCGGATCAGCCCGAAGAAATGAGGCTGTGAAATTCCTCCCCGGGCAAAACTCGGGGAGGATTTACATTACCTGGCGATCAGGAAGTTCATCCGCGCCGAGGCGATGGGCCGGTCTTCTTCATCCTGCCACGCGACCGCGCTGACGTTCGCGACGCGATTGCCCAGCCGCGTGACCGTGCCCTTGGCGCGCGTTTCCTTCTCGCGCCCGCCGCGCATATAGTCGACGGTGACGTTGACGGGCTTCACCTTCGCCCCGCCCTCGGACTCCAGCGCCTGGAGCAGCGCACCGACCGCCGCCATCTCGAGCAAGCCGCCGATCGCGCCGCCATGCAGGAACCCCGGCCGTCCGACCACGTCGCCGGAAAAGGGCATCACCAGCACCGGCGCATCCGCACCCGGCTCGACCGTGAGCCCCAGCAGCTCGGCATAAGGAGGCAGCTTCACCAATAGCCCTCCGATGCCATGAAGGTGCCGGCGACATGCGCCAGCGGGTCCTCGGGATCCCCGTCATGCGCCTGCCCGCGCACGAACGCGATCGAACGGGTGAGCCGATAGCATTCGCACCGCCCGATCACCGTCTGGTCCGTGCGCGCCGGGCGCAGATAGTCTATGCGCAGGTCCAGCGTGGCGTGCGGCAGGAACTTGCCGACCTTCAGCCACACCGCGACGCTGCTCGCCATGTCCATCAGCGCGAGGATCGGACCCGAGGCGAGCACCCCCGTCTCCTCCTGCCCCACCAGATCCTCGCGCCAGGGCAGCTGCAGCTCCGACCAGTCGTCGCCATGGTCGCGATAGGCGACCCCCAGGCGGCTGCCATGGTTGGGAAAGCGGAGCGCAAAAAACATGCGCGGATCGAACCGGGGCACCGCCGCGGGATCGCTGGGCTGGGACATACCGGCTTTTCTAGCCACACCATCTTGCCCGCGCAAATGCTTCGCCGCACATTTGCGCGAAACCACGAGAGGATGCCGTAATGAGCGAGCGCGTGACCTGGACCATCAAGGAGGGCGTGGCCGATGTGCGGCTCGCCCGGCCCGACAAGATGAACGCGCTCGACCCGGCGATGTTCGATGCGATCCTGCGCGCGATCGATACGCTAGGTGAAACGCAAGGCCTGCGTGCAGTGGTGCTGTCGGGCGAAGGCCGCGCCTTTTGCGCCGGGCTCGACATGGCGAGCATGGCCAGCGCCGGCGCGGGCACCGATCTCACGGCGCGAACCCACGGCCTGGCCAACAGCTTCCAGCAGGTCGCCTGGGGCTGGCGGACACTGCCCGTGCCGGTGATCGCGGCGGTGCATGGCGTGGCGTTCGGCGGCGGGCTGCAGATCGCCAGCGGCGCCGACGTGCGGATTGCCGCGCCCAATACGCGGCTGTCGGTGATGGAGCTGAAATGGGGCATCGTACCGGACATGGCGGGCTTCGTACTCTGGCGCGGCACGGTGCGCGACGACGTGCTGCGCGAACTGACCTACACCGCCCGCGAATTCGACGCGGCGGAGGCGCAGGTGCTCGGCTTCGTCACGCATCTGGCGGAGGATCCGCACGCGGAGGCGCTCACCCTCGCCCGCGCCATCGCCGGCCGCAATCCGGATGCGATCCGCGCCGCCAAGCGGCTCGCCAACTACGAGGGCGACTCTGCCGCCGTGCTGATGGCGGAGAGTGTGGAGCAGGCGGCGCTGATGCGCTCGCCCAACCAGATCGAAGCGGTGACGGCCAATATGCAGAAGCGCGCGCCCCAGTTCCACGACTGAACCGGTTGCATTCCGCCACGCAATAGCGGAAGCGTACCCGGAACTCGAAATTGCGAGAGGGTGCCATGCGCGAAGCCGCGATCGTCTCCACCGCCCGCACCGGTATCGGCAAGGCGGGTCGAGGCTATTTCAACGATACCGAAGCGCCGGTGCTCGCCGCGCATGTGATGAACGCGGCGGTGGAACGCGCCGGGATCGACCCCGCGCGAATCGACGATGTGTTCTACGGCATAGGTAACCAATGGGGCACGCAGGGCGCGAACATGGCGCGGATGGCGCTGTTTGCCGCGGGTATCCCGCACACCGTGCCGGCGTTCAGCCTCGACCGGAAATGCGGATCGGGCCTCACCGCCATCGCCCTCGCCGCCCGCTCGATCATGACCGACGAGATCGACGTGGCGCTGGCCGGCGGGATGGAGTCGATCAGCCTGACCATGGCCAGCGCGCCGCGTTATGCGAACCGCTCGGTCACGGACCAGGTGCCCGCGGCGTACATCCCGATGATCGAGACGGCAGAGATTGTCGCCGAACGCTATGGGATCAGCCGCGAGGCACAGGACGCATTCGCCGCGACGAGTCAGCAGCGCGCCGCCGACGCGCTCGCCCGTGGCGCTTTCAAGGAGGAAATCGCGCCGATCACCGTCACCAAGGCGCTGCTCGACAAGGCGGGCAATCGCACCGGCAGCGAGACCGTGACGGTAACCCAGGACGAAGGCATCCGGCCGGGCACCACAGCCGAGGTGCTCGCCACCCTCAAGCCGGTATGGAAGGACGGCGCCTTTATCGCGGACGGCCGCCACGTCACCGCCGGCAATGCCAGCCAGCTCTCCGACGGCGCCGCCGCGCAGATTCTGATGGATCGCAAGACCGCCGAGGCGGAAGGCCGCCCGATCCTCGGCATCTATCGCGGCTTCCAGGTCGCGGGCTGCGAACCCGAGGAGATGGGCATCGGCCCCGTCTTCGCCGTGCCCAAGCTGCTCGCCCGCGCCGGCCTGAAGGTCGAGGATATCGGCCTGTGGGAGATCAACGAGGCGTTCGCCAGCCAGTGCCTCTATTGCCGCGACACGCTGGGCATCGATCCGGAGAAGCTCAACGTCAGCGGCGGCGCGATCGCGATCGGCCATCCGTTCGGCATGACCGGCAGCCGGCTGGTAGGCCATGCGCTGATCGAAGGGCGGCGGCGCGGGGTGCGCTACGTGGTCGTCTCGATGTGCACGGCGGGTGGCATGGGCGCGGCGGGGTTGTTCGAGATCGTCTGAACGGGTTGCAGCCGCGCGCGACACCTGCGAAACGGCCCGCGGTTTCAACCCAGACGGAGGGCGTGCGCCGATGTCGTTCAACAGCTTCGGTCGCGTATTCCGCTTCACCACTTGGGGCGAGAGCCATGGGCCCGCGCTCGGCGCCGTGGTGGATGGCTGCCCGCCGGGGCTGAGCTTGAGCGAGAGCGACATCCAGCCTTTCCTCGACCGCCGCCGCCCCGGCCAGTCGCGCTTCACCACCCAGCGCCAGGAGCCGGACCAGGTCCGAATCCTCTCCGGCGTTTTCGAGGGGCGCACCACCGGCACGCCGATCGCGCTGCACATCGACAATGTCGACCAGCGCTCGAAGGACTATTCGGAGGTCGCCAAGGCCTATCGCCCCGGGCATGCCGATTACGCCTATGACCAGAAATACGGCTTCCGCGACTATCGCGGGGGCGGCCGTTCCTCGGCGCGCGAGACCGCGGCGCGGGTCGCCGCCGGTGCGGTCGCACGGCTGGTGATCCCGGAAGTAACGATCACGGCCTGGGTCGAGGCGATTGGCGGCGACGCGATCGATTATGCGAAGTTCGATGCCGCCGAGATCGGCAACAACCCGTTCTTCTGCCCCGATCCGGAGGCGGCCCAGCGCTGGGAAGGGCTGGTAGACGCGGCACGCAAGGACGGCTCCTCGCTCGGCGCCGTGGTCGCGTGCGAAGCTACCGGCGTGCCCGCCGGCTGGGGTGCCCCGCTCTATGCCAAGCTCGACAGCGAACTGGCGGCGGCCTGCATGTCGATCAATGCCGTGAAGGGCTTCGAGATCGGCGATGGCTTCGCGGCGGCAGGCCTGCGCGGCGAAGAGAATGCGGATGCGATGCGGCCCGGTGCCGATGGCGGCGTCGACTTCCTCGCCAACCATGCCGGCGGAATTGCAGGCGGCATCGCCACCGGCCAGCCGGTGCGGATGCGCGTCGCGTTCAAGCCGACCAGTTCGATCCTGATCCCAGTCGAGACGGTGACCCGCGAGGGCGAGGCAAGTGAGATTCGCACCAAGGGCCGCCACGACCCCTGCGTAGGTATTCGTGGAGTGCCGGTCGTCGAAGCAATGGTGGCGCTGGTGCTTGCGGATCAGAAATTGTTGCACCGGGCACAGGTCGGCTGATCTTGCACTCGACTCGCCCCTGATCCGTTCGCTTTTATCGGCTAATCGAAATCAGTTGGTGGGACTTCTGCCGCATTCGATGGTTTCTCTTCCGTTGGCATGATCAACAGAAGGATGCCGAGTAATGTATATCAAGACGATTCTCGCTGCCGCCACCCTGATCGCAGCCCCGGCCGCATTTGCGCAGGACACTGCGCCAGGTCAGACGGCCCCAGGCCAGACGATGGACCAGAGCACCACGCCGGGCCAGACAGGCCCTGGCCAGACGACCACCACGCCGACAACGCCAAACACCAGCCCGTCGCCCAATACGCCGCCGGAATCGCCTTCGAGCGGCACGACGACCTGGCCGTCGGATTCCAGCTCGACCACGACGCGGCCGTCGAGTCCGGACTCGTCCACGACGACCGATAGCACGACGACGCCAGAGTCTTCGACTGAACCTGAGGCGCCGAAGCACAACCGCCATCGTTAATGCGCGAGTGCGCGATGTGAGCGCCCGGTCCTCCCAAGCGGAGGGCCGGGCGCTCCCGTTTCAGTCGGCGAAGGGATCCCGTACCAGGATCGTGTCTTCGCGCTCGGGGCTGGTGGATACCAGCGCTACCGGGCACTGGATCAGTTCTTCGATCCGACGAATATACTTGATCGCCTGAGCAGGCAGTTCCGCCCAGCTCCGTGCACCAGCGGTCGATTCGGACCAGCCTTCCATCGTTTCGTAGATGGGCTCCACCGCCGCTTGGTCAGGCGCGCTGGCAGGATAATAGTCGAGCACCTCGCCGTTCAGGCGGTATCCGGTGCAGACCTGGATCTCCTCGAAACCGTCAAGCACGTCGAGCTTGGTCAGCGCGATGCCGGTGATGCCGGAGACCGCGACCGACTGGCGTAGCAGCACCGCATCGAGCCAGCCGCAGCGGCGCTTGCGGCCGGTAACAGTGCCGAATTCATGGCCACGCGTACCGAGCCGCTCGCCCACTTCATTGTCCAGCTCGGTCGGGAATGGGCCCGATCCGACGCGGGTGGTGTAGGCCTTGGCGATGCCGAGCACGAAGCCCACGGCACCCGGCCCCATGCCGCTGCCGCTGGCCGCGGTGCCCGACACGGTGTTGGACGAGGTGACGAACGGATAGGTGCCGTGATCGATGTCGAGCAGCACGCCCTGCGCACCCTCGAACAGGATGCGACGGCCACGCGACCGCGCCTCGTTAAGCATCTTCCACACCGGCTGCACGAACGGCAACACGAAGCCGGCGATACCGCGCAGCTCCTCGACCAGCGCCTGCCGGTCGATCGGCGGCTGGCCGAAGCCGGCGCGCAGCGCATCATGGTGCGCCGCGAGGCGATCGAGCTGCGGCCCGATCGAATCGAGATTGGCGAGGTCGCACACACGGATCGCGCGGCGGCCGACCTTGTCCTCATAGGCCGGGCCGATGCCGCGGCGCGTAGTGCCGATCTTGCCGGCGCCGCTGGCATCCTCGCGCAGCGCATCGAGATCCCGGTGGAACGGCAGGATCAGCGGGCAGGTATCGGCGATCTTGAGCGTGTCCGGGGTCACGTCGACGCCCTGCTCGCGCAGCTTCTCCACCTCGGCCTTCAATGCCCAGGGATCGAGCACCACGCCATTGCCGATCACGCTCGGGGTGCCGCGAACGATGCCCGAGGGAAGCAGCGAGAGCTTGTAGACCTTTTCGCCGATCACCAGCGTGTGGCCGGCATTGTGCCCGCCCTGGAAGCGAACCACCACATCGGCGCGCTCGGCAAGCCAGTCGACGATCTTACCTTTGCCTTCGTCGCCCCACTGAGCGCCGATCACTGCCACATTTGCCATGAATACACGTCCTCCGCCTGCCGGGCGGACCCTGGCCGCCCTTCGACAGGACTCGGCAGCCGGGCTGGTCCATCGGACGCGTCGCCCGAAGCCGCGGCGCGAATGACGAAACGCAGCCGCAAGGTCAAGCCTTTCCTGGCTTCAGCCGTCCAGCGCGGTACGAATCGCCACGGCCAGCGCGGCAACGTCGAACGGCTTGGGAAGAATATCTTCCTCCGTAACACCGATCGGCTCGTCCGGCGCATACCCACTTGTCAGCAGCACCTTCACGCCGGGCTTGCGCTGCCGCACCCGCGCCGCGAGTTCGCGGCCGCTCATCTCCGGCATCACCACGTCGCTGAACAGCAGCGATATCGCATGACCGCGCTCGAGCAGCCGCAACGCCTCGATTCCGTCGCGGGCGAAGACGACGCCGTAGCCAAGGTCGCGCAGCGCCTCGACCGAGAAGCTGCGCACGCGATCCTCGTCCTCGACAACCAGGATGATTTCTTCGGCGCGGCCGCGCGGCAATTCGCGTACCTCCCGCGCCTCCACCGGCGCGGGAACCGCCTCCGGGCGTGCGGGCAGCAGCACGCGCACCTCCGTGCCGGCGCCCTGTTCGCTTTCGATCGTCACATGCCCGCCCGACTGACGGACGAAGCCGAATACCTGGCTCAGGCCCAGGCCGGTGCCCTTGCCAAGCCCCTTGGTGGTGAAGAACGGATCGAAGGCGCGCGCCGCCACCGCGCGCGGCATCCCGGTGCCGGTATCGCCGATCAGGATCTCCACATAGTCGCCAGGCGCGACATCGTGCTGCTCCGCCGCGTCACCCGCCAGCGTCACCTGCCGCGTCTCGATCATCAGCGTGCCGCCGTCCGGCATGGCATCCCGGCCGTTGACCGCAAGATTGAGCACGACATTTTCCAGCTGGTTGCGATCGGCCACCACCGGCGAGAGCTGGTGCGCCAGCCGCGTCTCGATGACCACGCCTTCGCCGAGCGTGCGGACCAGGAGCTCGATCATCCCGCTCAGCATGTCGTTCACGTCCAGCGCCGTGGGCGCGAGCGGTTGCTGGCGCGAAAAGGCAAGCAACCGCTGGGTTAGCGCCGCCGCACGCGTGGCGCCGTCGCGAGCGGCGACCAGATAGCGTTCGATATCCGATCGGCCCTGCGCCACCCGCCGCTCCAGCAGATCGAGCGCACCGATCACCACCGCCAGCATATTGTTGAAATCATGCGCGATGCCACCGGTCAGCTGGCCCACCGCCTCCATCTTCTGCGCCTGGCGGAGCTGCGCCTCTGCCGCCATCAGCCGTTCGGTGCGTTCGCGCACTGCGGCTTCCAGCTCCTCGCGCGATCGGGCGAGGACTTCGCGCGCGTCGACAATGTCCTGAATGTCGGTGCTGGTGCCGAACCAGCGAACGATGCGGCCGCCTTCGTCGCGCAGCGGCTGCGCGCGACCCAGCGCCCAGCGATAGGCGCCGCTATGGTGCCGCATGCGATATTCGATGCGGTACAGATCGCCGGTTTGGACGCAATGCTCCCATACCGCCGCAGCGCGGGCCTGATCGTCCGGATGAAGAACCTGGCCCCAGGCTGTGCCATCGGTGCTGCCGATCGGCACGCCGGTATAATCGTACCAGCGGTCGTTATAATAATCGACCAAGCCCTCGGCATCGGCCGACCAGACCATGTGGTCGATCGAATTCGCGATGGCGCGGAACTTCGCTTCGCTTTCGCGCAGCGCCAGCACCGCATCGGCACGCTCCACCGAATCCCAGGTGGTTTCCACGACGGTTTCGACAAATGCGACTTCCTCTGCCTGCCAGGCGCGGGGGCCTTCGGCATTGGCATAGAAGGTCGCGACCCATTGCCCGCCGCGCAGCAACGGAACGCCGATCGCCGAGGGAGAAATTCGGCTGAGTTCGCTCTGCGGAAACTCGGCGCCGCTGTCGCTGAACGTTATGGTGCGACCCTTGCGGTAGCGCTCGATCAGGGGCGCCACGGCTTCCAGTGCCCATTGTCCAGTCAGCTTCGGCAAAGTGCCGGCCGTCCAGCAGGGGCCGAGATGGATGGTTTCGCCGGCAACGCGGTAAAATCCGACGCGCGCCAGCCCGAGCTTGGTGCCGAGTTCGGCCGCGGTCATTTCCATGATGGCGTCGGGCGTGTCGAGCGCCCGCTGCCGCTCCGCCAGTCCGTGCAGGAAAGACTGGGCCTCGGTGACGCCGCGCAGTTCCTCGGCCGCTTCCTGCGCCGCTTCTTCGGCCTGCTTGCGATTGGTGATATCGAAGCTGACGCCCGGGAACCGTGCCGGGCGCCCCTCTTCGTCGAAGATGCAGCTCCCTTGCGTCAGCAGCCAGCGCACCTCGCCATCGCCGCGCACCACCCGAAATTCCACGAGGAGCGGCACGCGGGCGGAAAGCGCCTGTTGCACGCCGGCAAGCAACAACGTCCGATCGTCCGGGTGGACGAAGGCGAGCACCGATTCGAACGCACCGCCCGCTGCCACGCGCTCGGGTTCGATCCCGAACAGCTTGGCGAATCGCGCATCGCCGGTGATCCGGCCGGTTTCGATGCTCCATTCCCAGGTGCCGATCCCGATCGAGGCATCGAGCGCGAGTTGCAGGCGCTCCTCGCTCAGCCGAAGCGCATCCTGGGTGAGTGCACGCTCGGTGACGTCGCTGACCGCCACGAAAATCCCGGTGGTGCGGCCAACCGCATTCTTGATCGGCTGATACACGAAATCGACGACGCGCCGTTCGGGATCGATTTCCGCATATCGGCGGAGCAGCACGCTCTGCCCCAGCGCCCGATAGGGTTCGCCGGTGCGATACACCTGATCCAGTAGGTCGACAAAGCCTTGCTCCACCACCTCCGGCAGAGCTTCGGCCACGCGCTGGCCGATCACGTCCTCTCGCCCAACCAGTTCCAGATAGGCCGAATTGGCGATGGTGAAGACGTGCTCCGGCCCGTCCAGTAGCGCCACGGCACCGGGCGCCTGCTGGAAATAGTCGCGCAGCCGCTCGACCTCGGCACGCTGCTCGCGTTCCGCCAGAACCGCCCGTGTGGTTTCGCTGCCCTGGTTGAGAATGCCCAAGACCCGCCCCTCGCCATCGCGGATCGGCGTTAAGCTGTAATTCCACCAGGTTTCACGCGGCACGCCGTTGCGAACCATCATCAGCTGCTGATCGAAGCTAGCCAAGCCGCGCCCCGTGGCGAGCACCTGCTCCATCTGCGGCCCCACAACGTGCCAGATGTCGGACCATACTTCGGCCCCTGGCCTGCCCAGTGCCCCGGGGTGCCGCTCTTCGGGAATATGCGCCCAGGCATCGTTGTAGAGCAGGCGAAGCTCCGGACCCCAATAGATGGCGGTGGGAAAGCTCGACGCAAGCGCCATGTCCACCATCACCCGCAGCGGCTCGGGCCAGGTTTCCGGCGGACCAAAGGGATGCGTTGACCAGTCGAACGCGCGAATGCGCTCGGCCATTTCACCGCCATGGTCTAGGAAACGGAGCGGGGAGGCCATGTGCAATGCGATGATCATGGCCCCGCGCGAAGTCAACTCGGCTGGGCAAAATACGTAGATGCGGCAAAGGTTCCCGCCCCGCCCCTGTTGCTTTATGGCGTGACGCGAAGGAGATGGTGTCAAATGAAACTAGCCAGCCTCAAACAGGGTCGCGACGGCAAACTCGTCGTCGTCTCGAACGATCTAGCCTGGTGCGCCGATGCCAGCCACATTGCCCCGACGCTGCAGGCCGCACTGGACGATTGGGACCGGGTAGAGGGCGACCTGCGCAACCTCGCCACCGATCTAGAGCATGAAGCGATCCCGATGATGCGCTTCCACGAGCGCCAGGCGGCGGCGCCCTTGCCGCGGGCGTACCAGTGGGCGGACGGCTCTGCCTATGTGAACCATGTCGCGCTCGTGCGGCAGGCGCGCGGGGCCGAACTGCCCGAGAGCTTCTGGCAGGATCCGCTGATGTACCAGGGCGGATCGGACGGATTCCTGGGGCCGCGCGACGTGATCCCGCTCAAGGACGAGAGCTGGGGCTGCGACCTGGAGGCCGAAGTGGTGGTCGTCACCGGCGACGTGCCGCTGGGCGCCAGCCGCGAAGAGGGGCTGGCGGCGGTGCGGCTGGTGGGCCTGACCAACGATGTGTCGCTGCGCAACCTGATCCCAGGCGAGCTCGCCAAGGGCTTCGGCTTCTTCCAGTCCAAGCCGGCCAGCGCCTTCTCGCCGGTGTTCGTGACCCCGGATGCGCTGGGCGACTGGTGGCAGGACGGCAAGCTCCACCGCAGGCTGATGGTAGACCTGAACGGCAAGCCCTTTGGCCGCGTCGACGCGGGCGAGGACATGACCTTCGATTTCGGCACGCTGATCGCCCATGCAGCGAAGACGCGCGCGCTGGGCGCGGGCACGATCATTGGATCGGGCACCGTCTCCAACCGTGATGCCGATGGCGGCCCCGGCAAGCCGATCGGCGAGGGCGGCAAGGGCTATTGCTGCCTGGCCGAGGTCCGTACCGTCGAGACGATCCTGCGGGGCGCGGCGGAAACGCCGTTCCTCAAGGCCGGCGACACGATCCGCATCTGGGCGGAGGACAACAAGCACCACCCGATCTTCGGCACGATCGAGCAGACGGTGGTGGCGGGCTGAGTTCCGGCCGGCGGGGCAGCTTCAGAAGGCGAAGCTGCCCTGCCGCTCGATCAGCGGCCAGCGGCCCAGCACGATATGCCGGTGCGCGCCGACGATGCTGTGGATCAGCACGACGTCGGTAGTAATCCAGCAGATCGGGTGGACAGCGCGCGTGAAAGCCTCACCTGCGCGATACAGCAGGGTGACGTGTGGATGGCAGCGCCACCTGGGTCGCAGCAGTCCGGCAGCGGTCATCCAGTGGCTTAACGTGCCGGTGAGCTCGGTTAGCGCCTTGATGCGCTTGGATGGACGAAGCGCGACGGAGCCCGGACCGCCGGAAAGCTGATCTAAGCGGAGCGGGACAGGGGATGCGGCCAGATGCGATCCGAGCGCGAGCATCGTGTCGACCTGAGGACACGAAAGTTGCGGATAGTCGTCAGTGATCGCCAGCGTCATATGGAGGCGATCGTCTGAAACGATACTCTTGGCCCCTCCCAGACCGTCACGGTGACTCGCCATGGCATCGCGCACGCCAGCTGCGATGGGGAAGGCGAAGAACAGTCGGTGTCGCACCATAGCCATCAGTGGAAATCGTGCGACTTGATCGGGATGATGTCCTCGCGGCGAGACGGCCAGCTCTCGGGCGTTCGCTGCTTCGGATAGGCGTGCGCAGGGTCGCTCGACCGAGTGATCTTGCGATCACGCGAATCGATCGTGCCGCCATGCGTCGCGCCATCGCCCGGCATCGTCATGCGCGGCAGGTCGATCGCGCCGACGCTGCGCAGCAGGTCGGTAAGGTCGGTGATCGTCTCGGCGATCAGGTGCAGCACCTCGCCTTCGCGCTGGAGGCGGCCGCGGACCGCGATCATCGGCGCGGCGAGGATGATCGGGCGGTAGAGCGCGAAGCGCGCCGGCCAGACGATGGCGTTGGCGATGCCGGTCTCGTCCTCCAGCGTGAGGAAGATGCTCTTGGCGCTGCCCGGCTTCTGGCGGACGAGCACGATGCCGGCCACCTCCACCCGCGCGCCGTCCTTGAGCGTCTTGAGGTCGCCGCACGGCCGAATGCGCCGCGCCGCGAGCGTGCCGCGCAGGAAATGGAGCGGGTGCGCGCGCAGGCTCAGCTGGGTGGCGCGGTAATCCTCGACCACTTCGCGCCCGGCGGTGAGCGGGGTCAGCGTCACCGCGGGCTCGGCGGCCTGGATCGGGCCTTCGATCCCGGCGAACAGCGGCAGCGGCGCCTGGTCGAGCGCCTTGATCGCCCAGAGCGCCTGGCGGCGATCCTGGCCGAAGCAGCGGAAGCCATCGGCACGCGCAAGCTTCTCCAGTGCCGCGGGGGAGACGCGGGCGCGGCGCCAGACGTCCTCGATCGAGGTGAAGAGGCGCTCGGCGCGGGCGGCAAGAATCGCATCGGCATCGCGCGCGGACAGGCCCTGCACCACCCGCATGCCGAGGCGGAGGGGAAGCAATTCCTCCCCGGAACGGGGAGGGGGACCGCTCGCCGAAGGCGAGGGGTGGAGGGGCCGCGCCGCAGGCGCGGTGGTGCGGCGCCGTTCGGGCTCACCGCCGCGTGTCGCGGCGGCCCCTCCACCATGGGCTGGCGCCCATGGTCCCCCTCCCCGTTCCGGGGAGGATCTTAGAACCCGCGTATCCCAGTCGCTGTCGTTGACGCATACCGCGCGCACCTCGACCCCATGCTCGCGCGCGTCGCGGACGATCTGCGCCGGGGCATAGAACCCCATCGGCTGGGCGTTGAGCAGCGCCGCGCAGAAGATGTCGGGATGGTGGCACTTCATCCAGCTCGACGCATAGGCGATCTTGGCAAAGCTGGCCGCGTGGCTCTCGGGAAAGCCATAGCTGCCGAAGCCCTCGATCTGCTTGAAGGTGCGTTCGGCGAAATCCTGCGTGTAGCCCTTCTTCAGCATCCCGCTGATCATCTTCTCCTTGAAGTGCGTGACCCCGCCGGTCGACTTGAACGTCGCCATCGCCCGCCGCAGCGCATCGGCCTCGGCCGGTTTGAAGCCCGCGCCGACGATCGCGACCTTCATCGCCTGTTCCTGGAACAGCGGCACGCCGAAGGTCTTCTCCAGCACGTCCTTCAGCTCCTCGCTGGGATATTCCACCTCCTCCTTGCCCTCGCGCCGCCGCAGATAGGGATGCACCATGTCGCCCTGGATCGGCCCCGGCCGGACGATCGCGACCTGGATGACGAGGTCGTAGAATTCCTTGGGCTTCAACCGCGGCAGCATCGACATCTGCGCCCGGCTCTCGATCTGGAAGGTGCCGAGCGTGTCGGCCTTCTGAATCATCGCGAAGGTGGCCGGATCATCCTCCTGCATCGCATCCGAAGCGAGCGTCAGCTTCACGCCCTTGTGCTGCTCCAGCAGATCGAACGCGCGCCGCATGCAGCCGAGCATGCCGAGCCCGAGAATGTCGACCTTCATCAGGCCGAGCGTCTCGATATCGTCCTTCTCCCATTCGATCACCCGCCGGTCGACCATCGCCGCCGGCTCGATCGGCACGATCTCGTCGAGATTGGCCTGGGCCAGCACGAAGCCGCCGGGGTGCTGCGAACGGTGCCGGGGCGTGCCGATCAGCTGGCGGGCGAGATCGAGCGTCAGCGCCAGCCGCGGCTCGCTGGCATCGAGGTTGAGCGCCGCGGCATCGGCCTCGCTCACCCCTTCGTTGGACCAGCCCCAGACCTGCCCCGCGAGCCCGGCGGTCACGTCCTCAGACAGCCCCAGCGCCTTGCCGACCTCGCGCACCGCCCCCCTTGTGCGATAGCGACTGACCACGGCGGTGAGTGCGGCGTGGCGCGCGCCATAGGTCTCGTAGATCCACTGGATCACTTCCTCGCGCCGCTCATGCTCGAAATCGACGTCGATATCGGGGGGCTCGTCGCGATCCTCGGAGATGAACCGCTCGAACAGCAGCTTATGCACCACCGGGTCGATCGAGGTGACGCCGAGCAGGAAGCAGATCAGCGAATTGGCCGCACTCCCCCGCCCCTGGCACAGGATCTCCTGCGCGCGGGCGAAGCGGACGATCGAATGGACGGTGAGGAAATAGGGCGCGTAGCCGCATTTCTCGACCAGCCCCAGTTCCTTCTCGAGCAGCTCGGCATATTCGATCGGCGGCCCTTCCGGGAACTTGGCGGCGAGCGCATCGCGGGCGAGCTTGGCCAGCGCCGCCTGCGGGCTGCGGCCGGACATCACCACTTCGTCGGGGTAGCGATAGAGCCTGCCGAGCTCGCGTGGATTGAAGGCGCAGCGCTCGACCACCGCCTCCACCGCCTGCAGCGCCTCGGGCCAGGCGGCGAAGCGGCGCGCCATTTCGTGCGGAGGCTTCAAGTGCCGATCCGCACTGCGGGCGCGGCGGAAGCCGAGATCGTCGACCGTCGTGGTATGGCGGATCGCGGTCATCACGTCGTGCAGCATCCGCCGGTCGGGATGGTGGTAGAGCACGTCGCCGGTGGCGAGCGGGGTCAGGCCATGCGCGACGGCTGCCTCTGCCAGCCCGTGCAGCCGCACCGCCTCCTGCGGCCGGCGATGGCGGGTGAGCGTGACATGGCCGCGATCCCCGAACACGTCCGCCATCCAGCGCAGCGCCGCCGGGTCGCCGCTATCCGCCATGCCGGGCACCAGCGCGGCGACGAGGCCGTCGGCATGCCCCGCGACATCCTCCCAATGGAGGAAGCACTGCCCCTTCTCGCCATGCTGCGCATCCGCCCGCGCCTTGCCGATGCTGAGCAGCCGGGTGAGCCGCGACCAGGCGGCGAGATCCTCGGGCCAGACCAGCACGCCGCTGCCGTCGGTCAGGTCCAGCCGGCAGCCGGTGACCAGCCGCACGCCGGTCTCTTCCGCCGCGACCAGCCCGCGCACGATCCCGCCGACGCTGTTGTGATCGGTAATGCCGAGCGCGGGCATGCCGTACGCCGCCGCCGTCTCGAACAGCTCGGAAGGCGCGGAGGCGCCGCGCAGGAAGGAATAATGGCTGGTGACCTGGAGTTCGCTGTACATGGCCGTCACCCGAACAGGCCGTGCAGGTACCAGCTGAGATCGCCGGTCACTTGGCGCTCGCCATCGCCCTGGCGGAACAGCCAGTAGCGGCGGCCGCGCTCGTCCTCGACGCGGAAATAGTCGCGCGTGGCATGGGTCTCCACCGCGCGCTTCCACCATTCGCCATGGATACGCTCGGGCCCGTCGGCGCGGACCACCTCGTGCCGCTCGCCCCGCCAGGTGAAGCGGCGCGGCGGCTGGTCGGGGAGGGCCGCGACGACATGGTCGAGCCGCTCGGGGCGGCGGAGCAGGCGGATCGGGCGGGGCCATTCGGGGTGCCAGGGCGGCAGCGGAGCGTGCCGATCGAGCTGGCGGACATCGTCGGCCTTGAGCGGCGGGGCTTCGCGCTCGGGCGGATCGAGCGGCGGGAGGGCGGCGGCCGAGCGTTCGGGCACATCGCTTTCCACCGGCCGCATCCGCCACAGCCGCGCCATGCCGATCCGCGTCGCCAGCGTGTCGATCAGCGGCGCGAGATCGGGCACCGTCTCGGCATCCAGCCGCTCGTCGACCGGCAGCGCGCCCAGCGGTTCGCTGCGCAGCAAATGCAGCGTCATCGCATCGAGGCCATAGCCGGGTTCGATGCTGTCGATGCGGCGGGCGAGCAGGCGGAGCAGATGCGCGGGATCGCGGCTGGCGCGGGCGAGGCCGATGCCGATCCGCTGCGGCACGCCGTCGACCCGGTCGGCGACCAGCCCGATTCGGCGCGCGCCCTGCCCGGCTTCCGCCAGCGCTTCGGCGAGGCGGCGGACGAGGTCGCCCAGCCAGTGCGCGATCGCCTCGGGGGTGGCGATCGGCTCGGCGAAGCGCTGGGTGACGGCGATCGGCTCGGGCGGGGTGACCGGGGCGACCGGTTCGGGAATACGGCCCAGCGCCTGGTCGAGCCGCGCGGCGATTGTGGTACCGAAGCGGCGGACCAACGGCGCGCGGGGAAGCGCGGCGAGCTGGCCGATGCTGTCGACGCCGAGCCGGTGGAGCAGGTCGAGCGCATCGCCCTCCAGCCGCAGCGCCTCGACCGGCAGCGGGGCGAGCCAGGCACCATGCTCACCGGTCGGGCATAGGAGCAGCGTTTCCGGCCGGAAGCGCGCGAAGGCCCAGGCGGCGCCGGGGGTGTCGGCAACGGCAATCTTCGCGGCGAATCCCAGCCGAGCGAGCAGCGCATGCAGCCGGCGCAGCATCCGCGCCTCACCGCCATGGAGATGGGCGACACCGGTCAGGTCGAGGAACAGCAGGTCCTCGCTGGCCATGGTGACGCTCGGCGACCAGCGCCGGGCGAGGCTGTGCGCCAGCCGTTCAAGATCGGCGCGGTCGCCTTCCGGATCGGCGGGGTCGACACGGAGCTCCGGCACCAGCGCGCGCGCCTGGGTGAGCGCCATGCCGATGCGGATGCCCGCGGTCATTGCGGCAGGGCAGGCCGCGGCGACTTCGCTGCGGCTGCCGGTGCGGCGGGAGAGGATTCGGGGAGCCCCCCCGCCCCCTTTGTCATCCCGGCGAAAGCCGGGATCCATTACCTTCTCCGTCGAAGAAGGCGCCGAAACCGCCAGGCGAATGGATCCCGGCTTTCGCCGGGATGACGGTTGTGGGGCAGGCGCAGCCCCAGCAGCGCGCGCCGCTGGCGCCAGCCGAACCACCCCCGCCATCGCCCCGCCCTCGTCGGGCCGCATCCGCTTGAAGGCATGGTCCGCCGCTTCGCTGCGCCGGCCGAGCTCGCGCATCGGCGGCCGCTGGTGCGGCGGGAGCGCGGCGATCGCGGCGTCGCGGGCGGCCCGCGCCCAGCGCGCACCGGGCCGCCAGCCGCCGCCGCGCTGGACGGAGCAGGCCGCTTCCTGTTCGGCGGAAGCGAGCGCCTGAACGGAAGCGAGATGCTCGCCACTTTCGCTCCCCTCCCGCTTGCGGGAGGGGCTGGGGGAGGGACTGACGTGGAGGGGGTGGACTATGCTGAGATCAGCCCCTCCCCCGCCCCCTCCCGCAAGCGGAAGGGGAGCGCAGGTGGCAATGGCATGCGCATGCGTGGCGTCAGCCTGTCTCGCATGCGGGGCAGGAACGGAAGCCGGGCGATCCTGAATAGTTGCGTCTTGGTGCGCCCGCTCAGGCGGCGGCAGCGCGCGCCGCTCGGCCCGCCGCACGCGGTCGAGCGACCAGTGGGGCAGGAAGAGCGCAGCGACCCGTTGCATCGCAGGCCTCCACCAAGAGTTGGAACGATTCCCCCCCACGCTGCCGCGCCAGCGACAGCTCCCAGCGCGGCCGTCCGACCCCCTCCACCGGCAGCGGTGCCGAAGGCGCGCAGCCGATCCGCCAGCGCGTCACCGCGGCGGACGGCGCGCCCAAGGGATCGCTCCCCTCGCGCGCATGGCGCTTGAGCAGCAAGGCGATCGTGCGGCCCCCCTCGGCCACCAGTTGCAGCCGCCGCGTCGCCGGCATGGCCAGCCGCTTCACTTCGCCGATCACCGCGCCGAGGCCGCGATGGCGCAGCCCCTCTTCCATGATCGCGAGCAGTTCGTCGTCGTCGCGCGCCTCGGCATAGATCACCCGCTTGGGATCGAGCCCGACCTGCGACAGCCCGGGGGCAAACAGGTCGCGCCGCCGCACCACCCACAGCACCGGGCCCCAGCAGCGCGCGGCGACTCCGCCCAGGAACATGGTGGCGGCGCAATCGTCGGTCAGGTCGGGCGTGGCGCCGGCAATCTCGTGCAGCGCATCGAGCCGCAGCCCCCCGTCCGCCAGCTTCGAATCGAGCCGCTCCAGCCCGAACGGCAGCACCGGGCGCCGACGGAATCCGGTGCCGTCGATGGCGCTAAGCATTGCGCGCAACTGGTCGAGAGTGGCAGGATCGGGCACGGCGACTCGCTCGGGGGTTGATGACAGGTCCGACTCGTTCGTTCCTATTTTGTTCCAATCGGTGCGGGAGTCAATCGGACTCGGTGTCCCAAATTTTTAGGCCAGCCCTGCTGCCCCATCTCGACAGGCGCGTTGAAATTTTATAACAGCCTTGCGCAATTCGAGTTCGTGCGTTGTCCGTGGCGACACGGCCGTATCTGATGGAGAGACCATGACGGTGGACGCCCCGCGCGCCAACCTGCCGCCGCTATCGCTGCATGTGCCCGAGCCGCGCTTTCGCCCCGGTGACGAGGCCGATTTCAGCGACCTTGTCGTGCCCCCCGCCGGCGCCGCGCGCCGCCCGGACACCGCCGAGCCGGCCGATCGATTCCACGAACTCGCCTATGGCCTGATCCGCGTCCTCGATGACGCCGGCAACGCCGTGGGCCCCTGGGATCCGCGGCTCGATGCGGAAGCCAAGCGCAAGATGCTGCGCAGCATGGCGCTCACCCGCGCCTTCGACGAACGCATGTTCCGCGCCCAGCGCCAGGGGAAGACCAGCTTCTACATGAAGTCCACCGGCGAGGAGGCGGTGTCGGTCTCCGCCGCGCTGGCGATGGCCGGCGACGACATGTGCTTCCCCAGCTATCGCCAGCAGGGCATCCTGATCACCCGCGGCTATCCGCTGGTCGAGATGATGAACCAGATCTACTCCAACCGAGGCGATCCGCTGCAGGGCCGCCAGCTGCCGATCATGTATTCGTCGAAGGAGACCGGCTTCTTCTCGATCTCCGGCAACCTCGCCACGCAATATCCGCAGGCGGTGGGCTGGGCGATGGCGAGTGCGGCGCGCGGCGATACCCGCATCGCCGCCACCTGGTGCGGCGAGGGCTCTACCGCGGAAGGCGACTTCCACTCGGCGCTGACCTTCGCGACCGTCTACCGCGCCCCGGTGATCTTCAACGTCGTCAACAACCAGTGGGCGATCTCGAGCTTCTCCGGCTTTGCCGGCGCCGAGGCGACCACCTTCGCCGCCCGCGCGATCGGCTATGGTATCGCCGGGCTGCGCGTCGACGGCAATGATGCGCTGGCGGTCTATGCGGCGACGGAGTGGGCGGCCGAGCGCGCGCGGACCAACCAGGGCCCGACGCTGATCGAACATTTCACCTACCGCGCCGAGGGCCATTCCACTTCGGACGATCCCAGCGCCTATCGCTCGGCCGGCGAGCCCAATGCCTGGCCGCTCGGCGATCCGATCCGGCGGCTGAAGGACCATCTGATCGGCCTCGGGGAATGGGACGAGGAACGCCATGCGGCGATGGACCTCGAGCTCGCCGAGACGGTGAAGCGCGCGCAGAAGGAAGCCGAGAAGAACGGCATCCTCGGCCACGGCATGCATCAGCCGTTCGAGACGATGTTCGAGGGCGTCTTCGAGGAGATACCCTGGCATTTGAAGGAACAGAGCGACCAGATGATCGCCGAGCGCAAGGCGGCCGGGATATGAGCGACACTCCCCGGATGAACATGATCCAGGCGATCAATTCCGCCATGGACGTGATGATGGAACGCGATGACCAGGTCGTCGTGATGGGCGAGGATGTCGGCTATTTCGGCGGCGTGTTCCGCGCGACCGCCGGGCTCCAGGCCAAGTACGGCAAGACCCGCGCCTTCGACACGCCGATCACCGAGATCGGCATCATCGGCGTGGCGATCGGCATGGGCGCCTATGGCCTGCGCCCCGTGCCCGAGATCCAGTTCGCCGATTACATCTACCCGGCGCTCGACCAGCTCGTCTCCGAAGCCGCACGCCTCCGCTACCGCTCCAACGGCGACTTCACCGCGCCGATCACGGTGCGCTCGCCCTATGGCGGCGGCATCTTCGGCGGGCAGACGCACAGCCAGTCGCCCGAGGGCATCTTCACCCATGTCTCAGGCATCAAGACGGTGATCCCGTCCACCCCCTATGACGCCAAGGGCCTGCTGATCGCCGCGATCGAGGACAATGATCCCGTCCTCTTCCTCGAGCCCAAGCGCATCTATAACGGCCCGTTCGACGGCCATTATGATCGCCCGGCCAAGAACTGGACCGCGCATCCGGCGAGCGAGGTGCCCGAAGGCTATTACCGCGTCGAACTCGGCAAGGCCGCGACCGTGCGCGAGGGCGAGGCGGTGACGATCCTCTGCTACGGCACGATGGTCCACGTCGTCGCCGCGACGATCGAGGAACTTGGCGTCGATGCCGAGATCCTCGACCTGCGCACCTTGGTGCCGCTCGACATCGAGGCGATCGAAGCCTCGGTCAAGAAGACCGGACGCTGCATGATCGTCCACGAGGCGACGCGCACCTCCGGCTTCGGCGCCGAGCTTTCGGCGCTGGTGCAGGAGCGCTGCTTCTACCATCTCGAAGCGCCGATCGCCCGCGTCACCGGCTTCGACACGCCCTATCCCCACAGCCTCGAATGGGCCTATTTCCCGGGTCCCGTGCGGATCCGCGAGGCGCTCAACAAACTCCTCAAGGACTGACGCCCATGGCTCGTTTTACCTTTCGTCTGCCGGACATCGGCGAAGGCATTGCCGAGGCCGAGATCGTCGCCTGGCACGTGAAGATCGGCGACCGGATCGAAGAGGACCAGCAGGTCGCCGACATGATGACCGACAAGGCCACGGTGGAGATGGAATCGCCCGTCTCCGGCGTGGTGGTCGAGCTCGCCGGCGAAGTGGGCGACCAGGTGCCGATCGGCTCGGCGCTGATGGTGATCGAGGTCGAGGGCGAGGCTGGGGCCGAAACGGAGACGCCGGTCGAGGAGCAGGTCGGGGCCGAGAATCCTGGTGTTGAGGAAGCGACCGAGGCTGAAGCCAGCGCTACCCTCCCGCTTGCGGGAGGGGTCGGGGGTGGGCCCTCGCTCTCCATCAGCGATGCACCCGGGGAGGCCGGGGGCCCACCCCCCAGCCCCCTCCCGCACGCGGGAGGGGGAGCGCAGGAGACCAAGATCCTCGCCTCCCCCGCCGTGCGCGCCCGCGCGGCGGACCTCGGCATCGACCTCGCGCAGGTGAAGCCCGCCGAGGGCGACCGCCTCCGCCACGCCGATCTCGACGCGTTCCTGCGGTATGGCGGCGGCCAGGGCTATCACGCGCCCCACGCCAGCCGCGCCCGCGAGGATCAGCCGGTGAAGGTGATCGGCATGCGCCGCCGCATCGCCGAGAACATGGCCGCATCGAAGCGCGCGATCCCCCACTTCACCTATGTCGACGAGATCGACGTCACCGCGCTGGAGGCGATGCGCGGCGACCTCAACGCCAACCGCGGCCAGCGGCCGAAGCTGACCATGCTGCCGTTCCTGATCGTCGCCTTGTGCCGCACCCTCCCCGACTTCCCGATGCTCAACGCCCGCTATGACGACGAGGCCGGGGTGGTCACTCGCCATGGCCGCGTCCATCTCGGCATGGCGACGCAGACCGATGCCGGGCTGATGGTGCCGGTGATCCGCGACGCGCAGGACCGGAATGTCTGGCAGCTGGCGAGCGAGATCACCCGCCTCGCCGAGGCCGCACGCACCGGCAAGGCGACGTCGCAGGAGCTGAGCGGCTCCACCCTCACCGTCACTTCGCTCGGGCCGCTCGGCGGCATCGCGACGACGCCGGTGATCAACCGGCCGGAAGTGGCGATCATCGGCCCCAACAAGATCGTCGAGCGCCCCGTCTTCCACGGCGACGACATCGTCCGCGCCAAGCTGATGAACCTCTCGATCAGCTGCGACCACCGCGTCGTCGACGGCTGGGATGCGGCAAGCTTCGTCCAGGCAGTGAAGAAGCTGCTGGAGACGCCGGTCCTGCTATTCGCAGACTAGCCGTCGATTCCGATGCTGCGCCCTTGCAGTGCAGCATCGGAATCATTGGACAAACCTCCCTCCGCCGCCATGATGGTAGCGTTAACGAGTCGGGAATCGACAAGCTGGGGAGGTTTGCATGAAACGATTTTACGCGCCCGTCTTCGCCGCAGCACTCGCGGTCGCCGCACCGGGCATGGCGCTGGCCCAGAATGACAAGATGAACGCTATCGCGATCCCGGCACAGCCGGGTGCGATCGAGCTCGGCACCGGCCCGCTGCCGGACGCGAAGGCCAGCGAATCCTGGCACAGCCAATATGGCAGCGTTTTCGCCCGCAATGTCACCGTTGCCACGCTTACCCCGTTCCTGCCCGATCCCGCCAAGGCAAACGGTACGGCTGTTGTCGTAGCGCCCGGCGGCGGCTTCGTGACGCTGTCGATGGAGAATGAAGGCTGGGATGTCGCCAAGGCGCTTGCCGCGCGCGGTGTCGCTGCCTTCGTGCTGAAATATCGGCTGAACCAGTCGCCGCAGGACCTCGCGGCCTATGAAAACTTCATGCGCGATCGATTCTCCGGCGCGCGACCGGCGCGGCCCGATCCCGCGGCGATGATGGCAGGCATCGCCACACAGGTGGCCGATGCCCGCGCCGCCTTTGCGCTGATCCGCCGCCGTGCCGGGGAATGGCATGTGAACCCCGATCGGATCGGCATGATCGGCTTTTCCGCCGGTGCGATGCTCACCATCGCCACGGCGATGACCGGGCAAGACGCCAAGCCGGCCTTTATCGGCAACGTCTATGGTCCGCTCGCCTCCATGCCTGTCCCCGCTGATGCACCACCGATGTTCGTGGCCATTGCTGCGGACGATCCATTTTTCGGCAATGGCGGGTTCGGCCTGATCGAAAGCTGGCGCAACGCCAAGCGGCCGGTGGAATTCCATCTGTTCGAACAGGGCGGCCACGGCTTCGGCATGTATCCGAAGAAGACCACCAGCACCGGGTGGTTCGATGCGTTCGCCCGCTGGATGACGATGCACGACTGGATGAAGCCAGCCGCCTGATGCGAGGGAGCTTGGTCGCAGGCGACGCGTTGATGCGGCGCAAGGGCCTATCGCCCCGAAGGGAGACGAGCATGACCGACGCGACCAACACCACCCCCGTATCGAACCGCAAGACGGCGCTGACCGACGATATCCGCGCCCATTTCTCAGGCAACGGCCCGATCGTCGATAAGGCAAAAGGCTTTGCCAAGGCACGTCCCTGGACCAGCGCAGCCTTTGTCGGCATCGCGGCACTTGCCGTGCTGAACGGCCTGCGCGGCGTCCGCGCCTGACGCACCTGCCCCCGGCCGGCCGCAAAAGCGCGCCGGCCGGGGCATATCCCGCCGAAATGGATGGCACACGCTGCCGCAGGAGTAGGCCAGCGCGCTATTGCACCGGCCCTATTCCCGCTTTCCCGTCGCCTAACTTTTCTTCCTGAACTCCTACTGGAAAGCTCGGTAAACCGCGGGCCGAACCAGGTAAAAAGGGGTTAATCATGCGTACCTTCCGCAACGCGCTGCTGATCGCGGCTTCCGGTGCTGCACTCGCCGCCGGACAGGCTCAGGCCCAGGAGAGCGACGCTGCCGCCGATGCTCCGGACGAAATCGTCGTCACCGGCACGCGCACCGAAGGCCGCTCGCGGCTCGACACCGCATCTCCCGTCGATGTGCTGAGCAACCAGACCCTGACGCGGCAGGGCACGACCGAACTGGGCGCAGCGCTGGCGGCAGTGGCGCCGTCGATCGACTTCCCTCGCCCCTCGGCCACCGACGGCACCGATGCGATCCGCCCCGCAACGCTGCGCGGCCTTTCGCCCGATCAGGTGCTGGTGTTGGTGAACGGCGTGCGCGTGAACAGCTCGGCGCTGCTCAACATCAACGGCTCGGTCGGACGTGGGTCTGCTGCGGTCGATCTCAACACCATCCCGACGGCAGCGCTGGAGCGGATCGAAGTGCTGCGCGACGGCGCGTCGGCGCAATATGGATCGGACGCGATCGCGGGCGTAATCAACCTGCGGCTGCGCGAGGCCCGATCGGGTGGCGGCGCCTCGGCGACCTACGGCATCTATCACACCGATATCGATACGGCGCGCGGCAGCCGCAGCAGCACGGGCGAACCGGTGTTCACCGCCTCCGCCTGGCAGGGGATCGGCTTCGGCAACGATGGCTTCGTCACGGTCACCGGCGAATATGTGAACCGGAAGCCCACCAACCGCGCCGATTTCGATCCGCGCGTCACGCCCAGCCGCGTCACCGGCCGCTTCGGCGATCCGCAGGTGGAGCAATATACCGGCACCGTAAACGCAGGCACCGGCATCGGCGGAGGCTGGAGCCTGTACGGCTGGGGTAGCTACCAGGATCGCGACACCCGCAGCGCGGCCTTCCCGCGGCTGGCGAGCGCGACCACGGCACTGGTCGGCTATCCGGACGGCTTTCTGCCGATCATCAATACGAAGTCGACCAATGCGGTCGGCGCCGTCGGCATCAAGGGCGATGTGGGCGTCTGGGGCGTCGACCTTCATGTCGGCTATGGACGCAACAAGATCGCGTACCGGACGCAGAATTCCGCCAACTACGCCTATGGGGCCGCGAGCCCGAAGAACTTCTATGACGGCGCACTGATCTTCGACCAATGGGTGGCCGGCCTCGACGTGCGGCGCACCTTCGACGTGCTGCAGTCGCTCAACCTTGCCTTCGGTGCGGAAGGACGGCGCGAAGGCTATAAGATCACGCCGGGCGAGCCCGCCTCCTATGATGCGCCGGAGCCGCGCAACGGCCTTGCCGCCGGTGCCCAGGGCTTTGGCGGGTTCGCGCCCGTCAACGCGATCGAGCGATCGCGCCGTAGCGTTTCCGGCTATGTCGACCTGGAGGCACAGGTGACGGAGGCGTTCCTGATCGACGTGGCGGTACGCGGCGAGCATTACTCGGACTTCGGCGATACGGCCAACGGCAAGGTTTCGGCCCGTTATGACGTGGCGCCGTGGTTTGCGCTGCGCGGCACGGTTTCCACGGGTTTCCGCGCACCGAGCCTGCAGCAGCAATATTTCACCTCGGTCGCGCAGGTAATCCAGAACGGCACGCCGATCCTCACCGGCACCTTCCCGTCCACCGCGCCGGTGGCCGCTGCGCTGGGCGGCAAGCCGCTCCAGCCGGAAAAGTCGACCAACTTCTCCGTTGGAACGGTGATCCGCGCCGGCGGCTTCGACCTGAGCGTCGATGCCTATGAGATCCGGCTGCGCGACCAGCTGGGCCTGTCCGAAAACATCCAGTCGACCTTCAGCCCGCAAGTGGCGGCGATCCTGGCGCCGTTCAACGTGCCTTCGGCCCGCTTCTTCATCAACGGCCTGCGTTCTCGCACGCGCGGCATCGACGCCGTGGCGCATTATCGGCTGGGCAACGCGGCCGATGCCGCCGGCGCCTTCGACTTCACGCTGGCCGGCAATGTCAACGAGATCGTCGTAACCCGCGTGCCGACCAACACCGCGACGGTGAACCCGGCGCCGGTGCTGTTCGCCCGTAGCCGCGTTCTAACGATCGAGCAGGGTACGCCGGGCGAGAAGGTAACCGGCACGGTCGACTGGACCAAGGACGCGATCGGCCTCACGCTGCGTGGTACCTATTATGGCGACGTCAACCAGCCGGGCACCACCCCCGCGGCCGACATCCACACCGGCCAGCACCTAATCACCGATCTGGAACTGCGCTATCAGCCGCGCAAGGGCGCACAGATCGCGATCGGCACGAGCAACCTGTTCGACGTATATCCCGATCGGACGATTCCAGCGAACAACTCGACAGGCGTGGTGGGCTTTCCCTACTACTCGCCGTTCGGCTTCAACGGGCGTTATCTGTACGCCCGCCTCGGCGTGAACTGGTGAGCCGGAGGGCGGGGGCCGATCACTCGGCCTCCGTCATCACCGCCTGAGTGAGCCATTCGGCCAGGGAAGCGGCGACGGCCTCCGGCGCCTCCACCGGCATCATGTGCCCCGCGCCCGGCACGATGGTGAGGGCGGCGTGCGGTGCCAGATCGTGCATCGCGGCATGCTGCGCGGGGGGGGACCAGCGATCGTGATCGGCAGACATTAACAGCACCGGCCCGGCATAGCCCGCCAGCACCGATCCGGCATCGGCGCGGCCGAGCAGCGCCTCGATCTGCCCCAAATAGGCGGCAAGCGCATAGCCGGTCACCATCTGCCGCAGTGACGGCATCAGCGCCGCCACCCGATCGGGCGCGGCGCCCATCATCGGCGGCAGCCAGGCTTCGGCCAGCGCCGCCATCCCCTGCGACCGAGCTATATCGATCATGCGCTGGCGCCCGTCACGCTCACCAGGCGCGGGCGGATGCACGCCCGTGTTGGCAAGCACCAGTCCCGCAATTCGCTCCGGCGCCTGGCGCACCGCCTCCAGCGCGACACGTCCGCCCATCGAATGGCCGATCAGCACCAGCGGCCCGTCCGTATCGTGCAAGACTGTCTCCGCCATCGTCGTCAGCGACTCATGGCCCGGGAATGCGAAGATCCGAGTCGGCAGCGCCGCCGGCAGCCGCTCGACCACCGGCTCCCACACGCGCGCGTCGCTCAGCAGCCCGCACAGAAAGGCCAGGGTCGGGGACGATTTGCGTGTCATGCTCTCTCCTGCATCTGATTGGATCCAATCTATGGCAGAAAAGCGTGTCGCACTACCCGCGAATGAACAGGTTGCGCAACCAGGCAGGCCCGCTTTTGGCGGCGGCGCGCCAATCCCCCGCCTCCGGTTCCGCCTCGGCTGGATCGTAGCGGCGCGGATCGAACAGCTTGATCCGCGCGCCGCGATAGGTGGCCAAATCGAACGTCACCAACGTCAGCCCCTGTTCCAGCGCAGTGGCGGCGATCAGGGCAGCGCGGTCGCCCGCAATCGCCACCTGCCCCCGCCGCCGCGCGATGGCACGGTCGATCGCCAGAATATGTCCGTCGAAGGCGGGAACGAGCTGCGCATCGATCCAGCGCCGCAACGCCGCCGCCGCTTCCTTCGACTGCGCCCCCTGCACGACGGCCAGCGCCTCGATTTCGGCGAGCGTCAATGCGGAGACGAACAGTTGCTCGCGCGGAACCCCTGCGGCCCAGGCAGCCAGCCGCGGATCGCCCTGCCCGCCCTTCGCCTTGCGCAGGTCAAGCACCACCGGCGTATCGAGCAGATACATCTACCAGCGTCCGCCGGCCGGATCGACGTCGAACGGATCGGGCGCGGCCAACGCATCGACGATGCTGTCACGCTGGCCGGCGAAGGTGCGAAAGGTGGCGATGCTCATCAGCACATGTGTGGGCCGCCCGCGATCGGTGATGAACACCGGTTCCGTCCGAGCGAATCGCTTGGCCGCGCTGACGTCCTGGTTGAACTCGCGGCTGCTGATCACCTTCATTGCCGCCTCCAGCAGGCATTTTGATAGCGCTAATATGTAGGTACGTACCTAGCTTGTGGAGCCTCGGCAACACTAGGCCGTCGCCGCCGGGAAAAGTGCGGCACCAGTATCGATCGCCCCTTGCCCCCGTCCGCGCGGCAGGCTCCCTAGGGGTTCGCGATGGCGCAGCAGATGCCAGCGCACGAGGGGATCCGACCGAATGAACGAGCTGCTGACCGGCGCCTGGCACGCGCTTACCGACGTCCTCAACCCGCACGGCCCGGCGGTGCACGCCGCCAAAAGCTACGCACCCGGCGACTTCAGCATCCATTTCTTCCTGCAGCTCGCGATCATCCTGCTGGCCTGTCGCGTGGTCGGCTGGCTGGGGCAGAAATTCCTCCGGCAGCCGCAGGTGGTGGGCGAGATGATTGCCGGGGTGGTGCTCGGGCCGTCGCTGTTCGGACTGATCTTCCCCGATCTCCAGCTGGCGATCTTCCCTAAAGAAACGCGTAACATCCTCTATGCCGGCGCACAGCTGGGCGTGGGGCTGTACATGTTCATGGTCGGCCTGACGCTGCGGCTGGATCATTTCCAGTCCAAGGCGAAAAGCGCGGCCGGCGTCTCGGCCGCCGGGATCGCCGCGCCGTTCCTTCTCGCTGCGCTGATCACGCCTAGCCTGCTCACCGTGCCGGGGCTGTTCACGCCCGGGATCAGCCAGGCCAATGCGACGCTGTTCATGGGCGCCTGCATCGCGCTCACCGCCTTCCCGATGCTTGCCCGGATCATCAACGAGCGGGGCCTCGCCAACTCGGCGCTCGGCACGCTTTCGCTTACTGCCGGCGCGTTCGACGATGCCGCGTCGTGGTGCGTGCTGGCCGTGGTGCTGGCGACGTTCGGCGCCGGCGCCGGCGTTGCGGTACTCGCGATCGGCGGGGCACTGCTCTACACCGGCTTCATGCTGCTGCTCGGCCGCCGGCTGCTCGCCCCGCTTGGCCGCATCGTTGAGCAGCGCGGCGAGATGACGACGCCGATCCTGGCCGTCACGATGATGCTGTTCTGCCTCTCCGCCTTCGTGATGGACGCGATCGGCATCCATGCGATCTTCGGCGGCTTTCTGATGGGCGTTTGCATGCCACGCGGCCTGTTCGTCGAGGAGCTGAAGCGCAAGGTGGAGCCGCTGGCGGTGGTGCTGCTGCTGCCGATGTTCTTCACCTATTCGGGGCTGAACACGCGGATGGACATGGTGAACTCGCCGTCGCTGCTGCTGATCGCGCTGGGCATTCTGGCGGTATCGGTGCTCGCCAAGTTCGGAGCCTGCTGGGCCGCGGCACGGATCGCCGGCGAGGACAATCGCACCGCCTTGGGCATCGGCGCCTTGATGAACTCGCGTGGGCTGATGGAACTGATCATCATCAATATCGGGCTGCAAAAGGGCATCATCGGCCCGACGCTGTTCTCGATGCTGGTGCTGATGGCCATCATCACCACGGTGATGGCGACGCCGCTGTTCGAAGCCGTCTATGGCCGCAAGGCGCGCGAAAGCGGTGAGCTCGACGCGCTGGAGAGCGAGCTGGCGACGGCCTGAACCGTCTGCCGCCGCTCAGCCGCGCAGCTGGCCGATCAACTCGCGATGGCCGGGCAGATCGGCAACCGCCTGCTCGCCGAAGCGGCGGATCTGGGCAAAGCGCCGCATCGCCACCGCATCGTTCGGAAAGGCGCCGCGCGCGGGCGAAAGATCGGTGACGAAGTCCATGCCGTAGAGGATGTACTGATAGTTGAAATAGGCGAAGCTTTCGTGGTCGATCACGAAATCGAAGCGGCTGGGCGGGCGATGGCGCCATGCATCGAGCAACCCGGCGAGGCTGGCGGGGATGCTCGCCGGATCGGCGTTGTCGCGCCAGAACGGCTCTTCGCGCCGGCTGAGGCAATAGTGCAGCTTCAGGAAATCCACGATCCGCTCGTACCGTGCGGTCATCCGGGCGTTGAACCGGTGCGCCGCCAAATCCATGGGTCCGGCAAAGGGAAACAGCTCGGCAATCATCGCCACGGCGGTTTCGATCAGCAGGACGCCGGTGGCCTCCAGCGGCTCCAGAAATCCCGCCGAAAGACCCACCGCCACACAATTGCCCGCCCACTGCGCGGGGCGGAAGCCCGGCTCGAACGGAATGAGCCGCGCGGTATAGCGATCATGGCCGATATGCGCGCGCAACACCGCGGCCGCCGCTTCGTCGCTCATGTGCGCAGACGAATAGACGCAACCGATGCCGCGTGTGGCCTGCAGCCCGATATCCCACGTCCATCCCGCGCCATGGGCCGCGGCGATCGTTACCGGCTGTACCGGCCCTTCGGGCGCATCGGCGGCGATTTTGCAGGCCAGGGCGCGATCGGTGAACAGCACGTCGCGCGCTGAACGGAACGGGCTGCCCAGCGCCCTGCCGATCAGCGCCGCATCGAAGCCCGAACAGTCGACATAAAGGTCCGCTTCAAGCGCCCCATGCTCGCGGGTGAGGACGTGCGCGATCCCGCCCTTGCCGTCAGGCTCCACCCCGATCAGCCGACCTTCAAGATGGCCCACGCCCAGTTCGATGGCGCGCGCCTGAAGCAGAACGGCAAGCCGGGTGGCATCGAAATGATAGGCGTAGGGAAGCGGCCCGCCAAACGCATCCTCCTCCGCTCGCTTGGGTGCCCGCCCTTGCTCGACGACTCGGTTCTGGATGGTCATCGCCGCGGCGAAGGCCGGCCGCGTCGCTTCGGGCTGGAGCAGCCAATAGGGTACCAGCCCCGGCCCTTCGGCATCCAGCGGCGCTTCGAACGGGTGGAGGAAGTGATGACGGGTGCCATCGGGTAGCGGCGCATGCAGCCAGTCGTCGAAGCGTATGCCCTGCTTGAACGTGGCGGAAGTGGCGCGGACGAAGTCGCGCTCCTCGATGCCGATGAATGCCAGCGTCGCTCGAAGGGTGGGGAACGCCCCTTCTCCCACGCCGATGATACCAAGTTCCGGTGATTCGAGGACCGTGATCTCGAACGCAGCCTGCTGCGCAAGATCGAGGTACCGGGCCAGATAGGCGGCGGTGAGCCAGCCTGCCGTTCCGCCTCCCACGATCAGAATGCGCCGCTTGCCTTGCATGCTCCTTTGCTACGGCGCGACGCGGGCTACGGCAATGCGCGGCGGCGAGCGATCAGCGCCGACGCGCAACCCAGCGCCACCAGCGCCACGGCGGCCCCCAGGATCAGGTCGATCAGATAATGGGTTCCTTCGACCGGCGTCGCCAGCAGCATCGCACCGGTGATCGCGATCAGAAGCCAGCGCAGGGGTCCGCAGCGCCAAGCAGTAGCGATATACAGCGTGGCGGATGCCGCATGGAAGCTGGGCGCCGACACCAGGCCGCGCAGCTGGCCGAGATCGACCTGGTGCACCTCCCCCCGGCGGAGCGGCGGGATCAGATCCGGCTGCCAAAGCTCGCTGAGGGGCATGTAGGGGATCGGCCCTTTCCACAGTGCGGACAGCGGTCCCACCGCCGGCATCTGGCTGAACAGTGCCAGGGTGAAGATCGCCGCGATCCAGAAGGCCGCGAGGAACCGATGAGCCTCCCGCCGCTGCCCGGTGCAGGCGAACCAGCCGAGCAGCAGCGCCGGCGTCAGATAGATGCACTGATAGGCGGCCATGCCGAGCAACTGCAGCGCGCGATGATCGGCGACGAGGCGATACCAGGCAAGCCAATCGAAGCGCAGCGCCAGATCGATCCGGTGGAGCGTCGCATCGGCGAAGCCTTCGCTCAACGCCGCGATGGGATAGCTGCACACCGCCCCGGTCAGCGCCATCGCGGTGAAGAGCGCGCAATATTCCGTCCAGTCGGCAAGCGCCCGGCTCCAGCGCCGCCCGTCGCGCGCGCAGGCGACGCGGATCAGCGGCACCAGCGCCAGCATGGCATAATAAGGGATGTTGCTACGCGCGAAGGGATTGATCGTTAGCCCTGCGGCCCAGAGCAGCAGGACACAGGCAGCGACGCTGGCGAGCACGGCACCGCGTATCTGCCTCGCGGAAAAGCCGATGGCAGCGTGCGGATCGGCAGAAACGATGGTGATCGGGAACGCGACGGGGGCATTGAAGGCGGCGGCACGGAAAGGATCAGTCAAGTATGAGCTCTTCGATAACGGGGGTCGGGCATCGACCCGCAAAGCCGAGGCTGCACCGCGCGTCGCTGGCGGAACTAGCGCGGGAGCACCCCCGCGGCTAGCCCGCCCGGCCGCCCGGAACCGTTTTGCCCCAGGGCCGCGTAACCATTTGACAGCGAATTGATGATAGCCCCGGGCCATGGTGTTGGGGACGCCCCTTCCAAATCCTGCATGGCCGACTCGCCTCGCGTCCGACCGGCGCGGGACGGTGGCGGTGATCGGCGCGCTGGCGCTGACCACGCTGCTGGGCATCGGCGCGCTTACGGTCGACCTGGGCAGGGGCTATAGCCAGAGAATCGTGAACCAGCGCACCGCCGATGCCGCCGCGATCGGCGCAGCGCTCGCTTATCGCGCCGCGGCGTCTAACGAAGCCGTGCTGCAGCCGACCGCGCAGGATCTCGCCATCGCCAACGGTCTGGCCGACGCCACCGTGACCGCAACCGTGGTGCAGGACGTGCCTGCCAGCGGCAGCCGCGCGGTAAAGGTGACGATTTCCACCCCGGTGCCGATTGCCGTCGCCTCAGCGATCGGCTTCCGTGGCAGCTATGCCGTCTCCGCAACGGCCTATGCGACCCTGGCAGCCGCGCCCAGCATGGCTCCGCCCTGCATTGTCGCGCTCGCCACTTCGGGCGTTGGCATCGCGACCAGCGGTGGCGCGACGATCGACGTGCCCGATTGCACCGTGGCCGCCATTGCCGACATCAACAATCAGGGCACCCGCATCGCCGCCAAGAACATCGTTTCCGGCAGCGGCAACATCATCAACAACTGGGGGACGCTGAGCGCAACGCTGCTCCGCTATGCCGGCAGCTTTTCCAACCCGTCCTGGAACAGCGCCGTTCCGGCCAGCGACAAGATCGTCAACGCAAGCACCGCGATCGTCGATCCGCTGGCGGGCAATGCGAATATCGTGGCCGCGCGCGAGAGCATTGGGAGCAGCGTCGCGCCCAATGGGATCGGAAACCCCACCACGCCGACGGGCGCCGACTGGACGATCGGCTGGTCTCCCTCGGCCAATGTCGCCGCCTTCCGGCGCGGCAACTCGGCCAATTATGTCGTCCCTGCCGGCACCTACACGATCGGGCGCATGACGATCGAGGGCGGCCTGAACGTGCGGTTCGAGAGCGGGTCCAAGATCACGATCGCCAACGGCCTGTCGATCGGCGGCGGTTCAACCGTGGTGTTCGGCGACGTCGACCTCAAGGTGAATGGCGGCTTCGACAGCGGATCGAGCGGCATCACCTTCGGCAAGGGTAGCCTGGCCATCGGCAGCGGCACCGTCGCTTTTTCCGGGACGAGCAGCTTCGGCGACGGCCCGGTGACCATCAACAGCGCGCTGGTGCTGGGCGGCGGCGCGAAACTGACGCTGGGCGCAGGCGCGCACGCCTTCGGATCGCTGCGTATCGACGGCGGCAGTTGGCTGAAGCTGGGCGCCGGCGACCTCGACGTGCGCAGCGGCATTGCCATCGGCGGCGATTCGACGCTCGCCGCCGGCGCCGGCGCCTTCCGACTGGGGCCCGACGGGTCGGGCCGGGCGATCACCCTTTCGGGCAGCGCCGTGCTGCTGATGGGCGACGGCAGCTTCAGCGCGAACGGCGCTATCGTCACCGAAGGCGGCAGCCGGCTGGTCTTTGGCAGGACACGCAATCACCTGATCAACGGCGATTTGGCGATCGCCGGATCGGTGCTGTTCGCCCCGGGCAGATACACCATCGCCGGCAGCCTCACCAACGGCACCGGCGGCACCACCTGGCCCTATAGCTCGCCGGTGACGGGACAGAGCTATGGCACCACGATCGACGGCGTCGACGTGACCGGGTTCGATCTCGCCGGCGTCAATGTCAGCTTCATCCTGAGCGGGACCGTCAACCTGGCGGGCGGCGCCAAGAGCAAACTGCTGGCCGCATCCACCGGGACCGAGGGCGGCGCCATCACCGATCTGCTGATCGACAGCCTGACGACCGGCGCCACCAACTGGGCGGCGGGCGCGCAGAACATCTTCACCGGCGCGGTGCACCTGCCCGCCTCGGACATCACGCTCTCCGGCGGCAGCACCACCCTGTCGAACGGCCAGTGCTTCATGATGATCGCGCGGACGATCAACGCGAGCGGCGGGGCCGCCGCCGGATCCGCCTGCACCAGCATCACCGGCAGCGGCGGAAGCAGCAGCGGTGGCGATATCGGGCTCGTACGATGATCCGCCGCCTGCACGCTCTGCTCCGCGAACAACGCGGCGTGGCGACGATCGAGTTCGCGCTGCTCACCCTGTGCTTCTTCGTCGTGATGCTGCTCGCGCTCGATTTCGGGACCTATTTCGTGCAGCGCAGCCAGATCGGCAGTGCCGTCTCCGCCGCCTCGCTGTCCGCCTTCGGCACCCGGAGCAACATTCCCTTCACCGATCTGCCCGCCTATGTGCAGAAGGCCGCGCGCATGCCCGAACTGCAGGTGTCGGTACGCTGCAACGACAGCACGACCTGTGCGAACAGCAGCCGAAGCTGTGCCTGCCTTACCAAGACCGGCAGCTTCATCGGCGCCAGCTGCGGCGCCAGCTGCGGGAGCGGCACCAGCGCGGGTTCGACCGCGGGCTATTATCTCCGGATCAGCGCGACCACCCCCTATCGGGCGATGGTACTGCCGAAGGGCATGTTGAACGGGACGTCGATCACCCAATCCGTGACGGTGCGGGTGGAATGAAGGCGAAGCGCCTCGCCGGCGATGCGCGCGGCGCCACCGCCGTGGAATTCGCATTGCTCGCGCCGGTATTCCTGCTGCTGCTCTGCGGGATCGTCGAGGTCGGTCGGCTGCTCTGGGCGAAGCAGGTGCTGACGGAGGTGGCCTATAGCGCCGCCCGCTGCGCTGCCATCGGCGCCGGGTGCAAGACGGCCGCCGAGGTCCAGAGCTTCGCCGCCACCCGCGCGATCGGCTGGGGCCTGAAGCTCGACGCACAGCGGGTGAGCTACACCGCCAGCACCACCTGCGACGGCAATGCCGGAAACGCCCAGGTGGCGCTGCGCTATGCCTTCGCCTCGCCGATCACCGGCCTGATCCCGGGGCTGGCCGGCGATCTCGAGGCACGCGGCTGTTTTCCGCGGCTCAACTAGGCGAGTTGGCCCGCAACTCGTCGCAAAATTGAGCCGCGCGGGGTTTTACTGTCACAGATCGTCCCTAGCTGGCGAGCAAAACCGGGAGGAGCGGATGCACTCGATACCGCCGACGATCGCACCGGAAGCGATCGCCTGTATTGCCGAAGGCCGCGAGCCCACCTCTGCGGAGCTGGAGCGCGTAGCCCGCCGCATCCACAGCGAGCTGACCGGCGCGCAGCCGGCCTTCGCCTGGGGTGAGAGCGGCAGCGACAGCTCCGTCGATCTGGTCAGCCGGCGACTTGCCGAAGCGACGCTGCGCGGCAGCCGAACCTGATCGATTTCCCGCCATTGGCAGGACCGACGAAAATTGCTACCGGTGTCAACAAGCCGCCGACCGCTGCGCCGAGGCAGGGTTCGGTGATAAAAGAATGGCTTGGGAGAGCGGTATGCGCGTGTGGGGGATTTCGGCACTGGCTCTGGCGACAGCAACGCCCGCCGTCGCGCAAAGCGCGGGCGAGGACGGGCTGCTCTTCCACCTTTCCGCCGACAAGAGCCTGACCGCGGACGTCGCGCTGGGCGATCCCGTCCCCAATTTCCGTTCGGCAGTGTCGATTGTCCCGGATGGCGCGATCGGCGGCGCGGCGCGCTGGGCGGACGAGGGCTATGTCGCCTGGAACGCACCCGGCAACATGCGCGCCGAACGCGGCACGCTGGCATTTTTCTGGCGCGCCCGCACGCCGCCGGGCGAAGCCCCTTTCGTGATCTTCCGCGCTGGCTTCGCCGATCATTCCAGCTGGGACATGGCGTTCCTGCGGATCGACTGGAACGGCCGTGGCTTCGACGCCTTTGTCACCGACGCCAATCTTTCGCGGCTGCGCGTCTCATTCCGGCTCGAGCGCGTGCCCGCGCCGGAGGAATGGCAGCATCTTGCCTTTGCCTGGGACGAGACGCAGGGCGTGCGGCTGTTCCTGAACGGTCGCGAGGTCGCGCGAAAGGCGCAGCAGGCAGATCTGGACGCGGGGCTGGACCAGTTCGGCATGGCCGGCCGCGTCATCAGCCCGCATCAGGTGCAGAGTCGCTATAACTTCATGCGCGGCAGCGACCTTGACGAGATCCGCGTCTATGATCGGATGCTGGGCACCGCGGACGTGGCGGCACTTGCCGCCCGTACGCTGCCGAGCGCCGCG
The DNA here is from genome assembly GCF_048568905.1 of Sphingomonas sp. HT-1. GTDB lineage: Bacteria > Pseudomonadota > Alphaproteobacteria > Sphingomonadales > Sphingomonadaceae > Sphingomonas. Next base: position 2,444,204 of record NZ_CP183770.1, read on the forward strand.
GCGCCGCGCGACATCGCCGCCGAGCGTGCTGCGTGGCTGCATCGCTATGGCTGGGACAAGGCCTCGCCGCCCCCGCTCACCACCAAGGCGACGCGAGTACGCAAGGTGGAGTTCGCCGATGCGCGCGACCTGAAACAGTGGATGTGGAAGGGCGTCGACGGCATCGCCGAGACGACCTGGCCCGGCGTGTACAACCGATCGCGCCTGCCCGGCCGCACCGACTATTTCGAGCTTCCCGATTGGAACACCTATGTCGAAGGCGGCAAGGCTTATACGCTAACCGTGCCGGCGGGCGAGGCGTTCAATCGCGTCGAGATTCGCGGCGCCGCCTATGGCGATCTCGCCTGGTCGGGCGATGGCGAGCGGTTCACGAAACTGGCGGAGCGCGCGCGCGGCGTGGTCCGGTCGGTGGACGCGCTCGCCCAACGCACGGGCGGCACGCTGCGCTTCACCAACGCGATGCAGGAACAGCCGATCCAAGAGATCTGGGCCTATCAGGTGGAGGACGCCCCCGAGCCGGCAGGCAGCTTCAAGCTCAGCTACCGGGTGAACGCCAAGGCGGCCGCCAACCTCGCCGCGCTGGCAGGCCTGAACCGCTACATCGCCGGCCGCTTCGCTCCCGAGGAACGCAGCACCGTGCTGGCGATGCCCAAATCGGGCGTGCGCGCGGCGGTGGGTGCGGGTGCGGCGGGCGACAGCGGCGCGGCGGTGCGCCCGGCCGGCGCCAAGCCGATCGTCCACTTGCTGATCCCGTCGAACCTCAACCAGGCGCATGCCGATCAGCCGCTGGCGCGCGCCTTCAACTATGGCTGGCGCAACCTGCACGACGGACTGGATGGCATCGCCATCGATCTGCCGGCGCTGAAGGCGACGCCCAACGCCGACGGGCTGATCCCGCTCAACCTCCGTGTGCATGATCCGATCTGGCCGCAGCGCGACCTGATAGACTTCTCCTTCTCGGTCCGGCCGGGCGAGGCGCGAACGTTGTGGCTCGATCTGCGCGACCGCATCCTCAGCGACGACAGCCTGTTCCTGACTCTCGCCTCCGCCGCACCGGACTTCGATGCCGAGGGGCTGGACGGCGCCGAGATCCGCCTCGTCTTCAAGCCACGCGCCGAGGCGCTGGCCGAGCATGTCGCCGATCGCTTCCACCAGGTGAAGGACAATTGGGGCTTCCTGGTCGAAGAACATACGTCGTCCGAGCGGGCCGCGCTCTATCGCCGGGTGCGCACCGATGCGAGCGATCTGCTGCGCGTCGATCCCGAACACAAGGAAATGCGCGCTTATTGGGCGGATATCGATTATCGGCCGGAGAACATGGCAGCGGAGGCATTGCCGCCCATCCCCGCCGGCGTGCCCGCTTGGGCGGCGCGACAGCTGCAGGATCTGCGGCTCACCCGGCGCTTCGTCGAATGGTGGATCGACAATCGCCAGGTACCCTATGGTGACTTCGGGGGGGGGATCAGCGACGATTCCGATCTGCTCCAGCAATGGCCCGGTCTGGCGCTGATGGGCGTCATCCCCGACAAGGTGAATGCGTCGCTGCGCGCGCTCGACGATGCAGCCTATCGCAACGGCATGATCGAAAACGGGCTCGGCACGATCACCACCGATGAACTGCACGCCTATGAGGAAGGGCTGAACGCCGATGCGGCGCGGCTCTACCTCAATTGGGGCGAGCCGAAGACGATCGAGCGGCTGTTCGCCACCACCCGCGCGCTGCGCACCGTGATCCTGCCCAATCCGGCGGGCCATCTCCACTTCGCCAGCAACTGGTATGGCGCCCGGCAGATGTACCGCGAAGGCGCGTTCGAATGGCAGAAGCCCTATAGCTATGTGGTGATGCACGCGCCGATCCTGCTCGGCGTGTTCAATGCCGGGCCGCAGGCACGCGGGCTGGTGACGGGGCTCGCCGATGGCTGGCTGGCGCATGGCAAGCAGGACGCTGACGGCCGCTGGAGCTTCCCCAACGAAATCAACTGGCGCAGCGATGCCACCCGTGTCGGCGACGGCGGCGGCGTCAGCGTGCCGTTGCAGACGGCATGGGCCGCCTGGCGCTTCACCGGCGATACCGCCTATCTGCGCCCGCTGGCCGCCCGGCCGCAGGCAGTCGGCGAGATCAACGAGAATGTCGCGCTGCTGCCCGAAACCCGTGCGCTGGTGAACGCGAAAGGCAGCAGCGATGCCGCCCGCATCGCGGCCTGGACCGTCAGCGGCGATCCGGCCGGACTGGTGCCGCTGCACGAAGCCGCGATCCTTGAAAAGTCGGCCCGGCTGCCGTTGATGACCGAAGGCCATTGGTGGACCGACCGCGTCGAAAGCGAGAACCAGTGGCTGCAGCGCGAGCGGCTGGGCGGGATCGCCTTGCGCCGCAACCAGACCTATCCCGGCAACGCCGTGAGCTGGCGCTTTGCCAAGGCCGATGCGGCCGAGCAGGTGGCACTGCTGGTGCCGGGCGCGACGCCGTCCGCCTTCACCGTAGAAGCGTTCAACACCAGCGCCGTGCCGCAGGACGCGGCGATGACGACCTGGAACGTCACCGCTGGCCGCTGGTCGATGCGCGGCCCCAACGGCACCGTCACCATGCTCGAACTCGGGCGATCCAGCACCGTGCCGATCCGCTTCGCCCCGGGAGCCAGCCGCTATGTCTTCACGCTGGAAGCAGCGGGCGATCCCGTCGAGCGGCGGGCGGATCTGGGCATTGGCCGCGACGATGTGGCGGTGAAGGACCGCACCGTGACCGTCACCGTGCACAGCCTGGGCCATCGCGCCACGACCGGCGGCGTGGTGATCGTAAGCGGGCCCCGGGGTGAACTGGGACGTGCGACGCTGCCGGCGATGGAGGCGCCCGAGGATCTGAAGCCGCGGACCACCCAGGTGCGGATTCCGCTACGCGGTGCCGGCCGGCCCAGCACGGTCCGCATCGCGCTGCCCGGCGACGCGCCGGAGGTGACGCTGCACAACAACCGGGTAACGCTGAACGACTAAAGCGAAACCACTGGAACTTGGGGGACGGCAACCGGGAATGGGTTGCGCGGCGGCAGTGGCTGCCCCAACGGGGGGCCATGTCCACCATCCCCGACCGCGCCGGCCTGATGCTCGGCGTCTCTGCCTATGCCCTATGGGGGGTGCTGCCGCTCTACCTCCACCTGCTGCACGACGTTCCGGCGCTGCAGGTGCTTGCCCACCGGGTAGTCTGGTCGTTGCTGCTGCTCGCTGCGATCGTCATCGCGCTGCGGCGGGTGCGCGCCATCGCCGCGGCGGCGCGCGGCCGTACCTTGCTGTTGCTGGCGGGGAGCGCCGCGCTGATTGCGGTGAACTGGCTGGTCTATATCTGGGCGGTGCAGCACGATCATGTGCTGGACGCGAGCCTTGGCTATTTCATCAACCCGCTGGTCAATGTGGCGCTGGGCATGCTGGTGTTGGGCGAGCGGCTGCGGCGGCTGCAGGGCGTGGCGATCGGCGTTGCCGCTATCGGCGTGCTCCTGCTGACCGTGCAGGGTGGCGATGCGCTATGGGTGCCGCTGGCGCTCGCGCTCAGCTTCGGGGCCTATGGCCTGCTCCGCAAGGTGGCCGCGATCGATGCGTTGGGCGGGCTTACGGTCGAGACCCTGCTGCTCGCGCCCGCTAGCCTGGCGGTGCTGCTCTGGGCCGCGCAGGACGGCACCCAGGCATTCGGTGCGTCCACGCGGATCGATGTGCTGCTGATCGCGGCCGGGGCCGTTACCGCCACGCCCCTGCTGTTGTTCGCCGCTGCCGCCCGCCGACTGCCCTATGCGACGATGGGACTGCTGCAATACATCGCGCCGACGCTGCAGTTCCTGGAGGCGGTGCTGCTCTTCGGCGAGCCGGTGCTGCCGGTGCACTATGTCACCTTCGCGCTGATCTGGTCCGGCTGCGCCATCTATGCATGGGACAGCATCCGGGCCTATCGCGCCGTCGCTACGCGGTGACCGGAGGGGGCGGCACCGGCCACCCCAAAGGCTTCAGGCGAGCGCGATATCCGGCGCGTCTTCGGCCTTCATGCCGATCACGTTGTAGCCGGCGTCGACATGGTGGATCTCGCCGGTGACGCCCGATGCCAGGTCCGACAGCATGTACAGGCCGGCGCCGCCGACATCCTCGATCGTGACGTTGCGGCGAAGCGGCGCGTTCAGCTGGTTCCACTTCAGGATATAGTTGAAGTCGCCGATGCCGCGCGCTGCCAGCGTCTGGATCGGCCCTGCGGAGATCGCGTTGACGCGGATGTTGCGCGGGCCCAGGTCCATGGCGAGATACTTCACCGACGTTTCCAGCGCCGACTTCGCCACGCCCATCACGTTGTAATGGGGTACCACCTTCTCGGCGCCGTAATAGCTGAGCGTCAGCAGGCTGCCCCCATTCGGCATCAGCCGCTGTGCGCGCTGGGCGACGGCGGTGAAGCTGAACACCGAGATGTTCATCGTCATCAGGAAGTTATCGAGCGTGGTGTCGTAATAATGCCCGCGCAGCTGGCTCTTGTCGGAAAAGCCGATCGCGTGGACGATGAAATCGATCGTCGGCCACCGCGCCGCCAGCGTCTCGAACGTACCGTCCAGTGCCGCCATGTCGGACACGTCGCAGTCGATGAGGAAATCGGAGCCAACCTGCTCGGCCAGCGGCTTCACGCGCTTGAGCAGTGCTTCGCCCTGATAGGAAAAGGCCATTTCCGCACCCTGGGCGTGCAGCGCCTTCGCAATTCCCCAGGCCAGCGACTTATCGTTGGCGAGGCCCATGATGAGCCCGCGCTTCCCATGCATCAATCCGGTCACGTCTTCTGAATCTCCTGTCCCTGGTGCTCCTCTAGACCGGGTTCGGGCACTTCCGCCAGAGCGGCGTTGAGTTCCGCCCCTACGACGAGCCCGAGTCCCACCAGGAAGAAGAAGATCAGAGCGACCATTACCCCCGCCAGGCTGCCATAGGTCGCACCATAGCCGCCCATCATGCCCAGCGCCAACGGAAGGCCGCCGGTAACTCCCAGCCACCAAAGCGTAGTCATCAGCGCGCCGGGCCATTTCGGATAGCAATGAGAACGATATTGCGAGGGTGTAAGCGCGTAGAACAGTACGAACAAGGCGCCGAACAGCGCGAAGCCAGGAACGGCGCGGCCCGCCGCGGCAAAGCGCTGCGCCTCGGTCGCCCAGGGCAGAATGCGGTAGAGGAACTGTTCGATGCCCGTCAGGATCACCTGGAAGGTGAAAGCCAGCATCACCATCACCACCGCCCCGACGATCATCCCGATCGAGGCTAGGCGATAGCGCCAGAACGGCGTGCTCGACGTGACGCCATAGGCCTGGTGCAGGATGCCCCGGATCGTCTCGATGAAGCCCGCGGTCGTCCACAGCCCCACCAGCCCGCCGAACCACAACAGACCGCCGGTACGGCCGTTCAGCACTTCGACGACCGGCCCGCGCAGCAGGTCCGCCACATCCGGCGGCACCGTCTGCAGGAACGCCTCCAGCGCATGAATGCCTGTGCCGGTACGCCCGACCAAGCTGGCAACAGCCGTTGCGACGATGAAGAACGGGAACAGGGTGACCAACGACAGATAGGCCAGGTTCCCCGCATAGGTGAACCCTTCGTTGAACGTGCCCAGCGCCACGCGCTTGGTGATTTCCACCATGCGCGCGGTGATGCCAAGGTCTTGCAGACGCTGCGGAATGGCGCCGCCTAAACCACGTCGCCGACCTTCGGGCGAGTGCGGCGAAATCGGATTCAGCGGCTCTTCCACAAGACGTCAGACGCCCATGCGGGCGCGCGGGTTCCCCTGATTTTGCCAGCCCTTAGCAAATTCGGTCAACGCATCGTCCTGCGTCGGCAGGTCGATCATCAGCGTGACGAACAGATCGCCGCGCCCGCTGCCCTTCTTGTGAAAGCCACGGCCCTTCAGGCGCAGCACCTTGCCCGAGCTCGAGCCCTTGGGCACGGTCAGCATCACCGGGCCGTCCGGTGTCGGCACGCGTATCTGTGCCCCCAGCACCGCTTCTGTCAGCGTCACGGGCAGGTCCAGGCGGATATCGTCGCCGTCGCGCGTATAGAAGCGGTGCGACTGGATTTCGATGGTGACGATCGCGTCCCCCGGCCCGCCCGGCCCTTCCTCACCCTTGCCGGCCAGGCGCATCTGGGTGCCTTCTTCCAGGCCCGCGGGCAGCTTCAGGTCGATGGTCTTCCCATCACGCAGCGTGATCCGCTGCGGCGCGAGCTTGGCTGCGTCCTCGAACGACACGGCAAGGCGATAGGCGACGTTCGCGCCCTTGGGCTGCGGGCGCCGACCGAAACCGCCGAACCCGCCGCTGAAGCCGCCGCCGCCACGCTTGCCGCCGCCGAAAAGCCCTTCGAAAATGTCGCCGATATCGGCCTCGCCGCCGCCGAAATCGAACTGGCCGCCGCCGGGGCGGAAGCCGCCTGCGCCGCCACCGCCGCCACCGCCGAAGCCGAACGGCGCGGTGGGGTTGCCGTCGCCATCGATCTCCCCGCGGTCGAAGCGAGCGCGCTTGTCCTTGTCGGTCAGCAGGTCATAGGCCTGGGTGACCTGGCTGAACTTTTCCGAAGCCTTGGGATTGTCCTTGTTGCGATCGGGGTGCAGCTCCTTGGCGAGCTTGCGATAGGCCTTCTTGATCTCGTCCTCGCTCGCGCTGCGCGCCACCCCGAGCGTTACGTATGGATCTGCCACCAAAATCCCCAATGCGTCCAATGCCAATCGCCCGCCCCTTACAGGACAGGTGTTAAAGCCCAAACATCGGCGTGCGGATCGTTTCGCGCAAGGGGTGCGATCAGCCGAGCAGCGCCCATGCGCCACGCAGATCGGCCACGAAGTCCTGGTACGCCTGCGCGGCCGCATCGGCATCGGGCAGGCGGAGCAGGTAGCTCGGGTGCACCGTCACCCAGCCGCTGCCGCCTTCGGGCAGCGCCAGCTTCTGGCCGCGCAGCCGGGAAATGGTCGCCGCCTTGCCGGTGATCTGGCGGGCGGCAGTGGCGCCGAGCGCCACGACCAGCTTGGGGCGGACCAGCGACAGCTCCTGTTCGTACCACCAGCGGCAAGCGGTGATCTCGCCGGCATCGGGCTTGGCGTGGATGCGCCGCTTGCCGCGCGGCTCGAACTTGAAATGCTTGACCGCATTGGTGACGTAGACGCGGGCGCGGTCGATCCCCGCCTCGCCCAGCGCGCGATCGAGCATCTGCCCGGCGGGGCCGACGAACGCGCGGCCGGCGAGATCCTCCTGGTCGCCCGGCTGCTCGCCGACCAGCATCATGTCGGCATCGAGCGGGCCTTCGCCGAACACGGTCTGCGTCGCGGGCTTGTAGAGCGGGCAGCGGGTGCACGCCGCCGCCTCGTCGCGCAACGCTTCCCAGGCGCCTTCGACATTGCCGCCGACCGCGCTTCGCGCCGTCTCCACCATCGCCGTCTCCCGCGCCCGGGCACCGGCCACGAGCTCCTTCACCAACGCGGTTTCGGGCATGTTTTTCCAATATTTGCGCGGCATCTCCTTCAGCATCGCGCCGGTCTTGAGGCGGGCGGGGTTGAAGATGGAGGCATAATAGGTCTTCCACACCGCCTCGACCGGATCGTCGGCGGGCGCGTCGCCGCGCGCGGCGGCGGGGCCTTCGCTGAGCGTGTTCCCGTCCCAGTGGAGCGAGACTTCGGGGGTGAGGATCGACCAGCGCATGGCGGCGAACCGCTCGACGAAGAAGCGGGCATTGGCGCGGACGATATGATGCTCGGGCTCGAACCAGGCGATGAAGCGCGGGCCGGCCTCATCCACCAGTTCACGAAAGCGGACGAAGGCGCGCATCTTGTGGATGTCGCGGCGCACCGCCTTGGCCATCAGCTCCAGCCGGCGGACCAGCGGGTCGGCACGATCCTCGATGCGGTGCGGATCGGTGGCGAGCAGCGTGTAGAGGAGCGAGAATCGCTGCGGGTCCGCGTGGAGGATAACGGTCTGCGCCAACTCCACGAACGCTTTGGGGACTCGCAGCGTAAAACCGGCGGTCGCCGGCGGCGGGGCGGCCTCAGCCGCGAACAGATCGCCGCCGCCCTCGCCTACCCGCCACACGACCTCGGGCGGCGCGACATGCGCCTGGGCCAGCGCCCGCGCCGCATCGCGCCAGCCCTCGAAATCATCCTCGGCGGCAAGCGTTACGGCGCGCAACGCTTACTCGCGCTCGTCGCCCGGCGGGTGGGCTTCGGCGCGCTCCAGCTCCTTGGGCTTGCGCGCCTCGAAGATCTTGCCGAGACGCTCTTCCTCTTCCGAGGAAAGCTCCTTCTCGGCGGTGGGGAACATCTCTTCCTCCTCCTCGTCGATATGGTGGAGGTAGCGATCCTTCATCGCGCGGAACTTCGAGAGCCAGGCCGAGGAGGCCATCTCGATGTCCATCAGCTCGCCGAGCAGGTCGTCGACTTCCTTGTGCTCGGAAACCGAGTGCCGCGCATCCTCGCGCAGCTCGGGGTTGGCGAGCATCGTCGCGTAGAGCGACTCCTCTTCCGCCGCGGCGTGCGACTGAAGCTCGAGGCGAAGCTGCTCGAACAGGTCGCGGCGCTCGGGGCTGTCGCCCGAGGTGGCGTCGATCTGGGCGATCAGGTCGCGCTGGCGGTCATGGTCGGCGATGAGGTCGGCGAAGATGCGGGGCTGGTCAGCCATGTGGGAGTCTCCCTGGTTTCCCAGCCCCAACCGGCGGACCTCCCCTAGGTTGCTCCCGCGAGTCGTTCGCAAGCCCGCCCTCACGCGGCGAACAGCTCTAGCTGCTCCTTCTTGGGCGCGATCCAGGCGCGCAGATCGGCTTTATCGGTCAGCGCGACCGGTCGCCAGTCGGCAGTGACGATAAACGGGCGGATCTTGGCCAGCGACACGGTGAGCCGCGCGACATCCTCCAGCCGCAGCCGCCGCCATTTGCGCGCAGCGAGAATCGAAGCAACCGCCTTGGTGCCCAGCCCCGGCACGCGCAGCAGCGCCTCGCGGGGTGCGCGATTGAGGTCGACCGGAAAGCGATCGCGGAAGCGCAGCGCCCAGGCGAGCTTGGGATCGATGTCGAGCGGCAGCATGCCGGTGCCCGGGTCCACCGCCTGCGCCACCTCGTCGGGTCGATAGTCGTAGAAGCGCATCAGCCAGTCCGACTGATAGAGCCGATGCTCGCGCATCAGCGGCGGGCGCTGGAGCGGCAGCACCGCGCTGGCATCGGGGATCGGGCTGAACGCCGAATAATAGACTCGGCGCAGGCCGAACCGATCGTAAAGGCCCGCCGCCCGGCCGATAATGTCGCCATCGGTGGCAGCATCGGCGCCGACGATCATCTGGGTCGATTGCCCGGCGGGCGCGAACTTGGGCGCCGAGCGATAGCGTTTGCGCGCATCCGCCCCGTCTTCGATCGCACTGCGCATGCCAAGCATCGCGCCTTCGATCTGCGGTGCGGACTTCTCCGGTGCCAGCCGCTTCAGCCCCGCGATGGTCGGCAACTCGACATTGATCGAAAGGCGATCGGCATGAAGCCCGGCCTGGTGGATCAGCTCGGGATCGGCATCGGGAATTGTCTTGAGGTGAATATAGCCGCGGAAATGATGGTCCTCGCGCAACGAGCGCGCCACTTCGACCATCTGCTCCATCGTATAGTTGGACGATCGAATGATGCCGGAGGAGAGGAACAGCCCCTCGATATAATTGCGCCGGTAGAAATTGAGCGTGAGATCGACCACCTCGGCGGGGGTGAACCGCGCGCGGCGTACGTTCGAGCTCTTGCGGTTGATGCAGTAATGGCAGTCGAAGATGCAGCTGTTGGTCAGCAGGATCTTGAGAAGGCTGATGCAGCGCCCGTCCGGCGCATAGGCGTGGCAGATGCCGTTGCCGGTGGTGGAGCCCAACCCCTTGCGATCCGCCGAGGTGCGTTTGCTCGTCCCCGAAGACGCGCACGAAGCATCATATTTCGCAGCATCGGCGAGAATCGCCAGCTTCGCCCGGGTGTCGAGTTGCGCCATCACGTTCGATGTATGTTCTCCGCCGCACGCTGTCCAGATGGACGGTCGGCCATCGGCCCTGTACGAGCGCCCATCGGAGGGTTCGGGCATGATTCAGCGGATCGACGGACGCATGCGGGTGCTGGCGCTCGCCATGGCACTTACCTGCCTGCTCGGCTGGCTGTTCAAGGCGCATTGCATGGCGCATGGCTGGGTGGCAGCCATCCAGTACACCAGCGGCTGCTACAGCGATGCGGTGCCGTTCTGGGGCCAGCGCCATGTGGACCAGGGGCTGATCCCCTATCTGCAGACGCCGATGGAGTATCCGGTGCTCACCGGGCTGCAGATCTGGATCGAGGGTGCCGCCACGCGCGCCCTGTTCGGCATCTCCGCCAACGATGCAGGCTTTCTCGGCATCGTCACGCTGGTCAATGCGATGCTGGCCGGGATGATCCTGTGGATGCTTGCGCGGGCCGGCATGGATCGCACCCGGCTGTGGCTGTGGGCCGCTGCGCCGCCGCTGATCCTGTATCTCGGCCATAACTGGGATCTTGGGGCGGCAACGCTGGCGGTAGCGGCGATGCTCGCGGCACGCCGTCAGCGGCTGGTGCTGGCGGCGACGCTCGCGGCATTGGGCGCGGCCGCCAAGCTGTTCCCGGTGCTGCTGCTGCCGCTGATCGGGCTTTCCGCGTTGGCCGGGCCGGAGCCGCGCTGGCGCGCGCGGGTCACCGCCGCCGCCGCCTGCACGCTGGCCGCGATCGGCGCCTGGACGGCGGTGAACCTGCCGGTGGCGCTCGCGGCATCCGAGAACTGGTCGGAATTCTATCGCTTTTCGCAGGAGCGGTCGGGCACGGCGGCATCGACGTGGGAAATCCTTTCGACGCAGCAAATCTGGGTAACGGGTATCGCGGAGCGCAACCTCTATGCCACGCTCGCCTTTCTGGGCGGCGCCGCGGCGATCGTGGCGCTCGGGTGGCGGCAGCACCAGGCAAGGCTATGGGTACTGTTCACCCCGGTGCTGGCCTGGTTCATGCTGACCAACAAGGTCTGGTCGCCGCAGTTCGACCTTTGGCTATACCCGCTGCTGGTGATGACCGCGCCGCGCTTCAAGCCGTTGGCGCTGTTCGTGATCGGCGATGTCGCCGCCTATTTCGCGGAATTCTGGTGGTTCGCCGGCATGTCCGGCGCATGGCCCTATGCCACGCCACACGACATCCTGCTCGCAGCGAGCATCCGGGGCGTCGCGATGCTGTGGGTGATCGCCGATACTGTTCGGCTGCCGGCGCCCGCGTGGATCACCCGCGCGAGCGCCTGATCGATCAGGGCAGCGGCAGGTCCGTCTCGGCCTTCTTCTGCGCGCGGCGCTCGGCACGCGCCGCGGTGGCGCGCTGGACGAAGCAGCCGGTGCCGCCGCCGGCGCCCACCGTCGAACAGCTGCCGGTGCCGAAATTGCCGGTGGTCAGCGCGTCCTGCGAGCGCACCGCCCAGCTCTCGGTCTTTTGCGGGGAGCCTGGGGTCGTGTCGCGGATCGTCTTCGGAATGCGGAAGCGCTCGCCCTCGTCCAGGCGCTGGCATACGACGATTTCCTGGCCATCCTTGTTGGTCGGGCACTTGTCGTTGCCGTAGATGATCAGCACGCCGTTCTGCGCGGCATTCTGCGCCTGGGCGGCGGCGGGCAGCAGCAGCGGTGCCGCCACGGCCGCGGTGATGAAAGCGATCGTCTTGAGCACCCTGTTTCTCCTCTGCCCTAACTTCAAGCCACTATCGGCGCGCAGGCCTTAACCCGCGCTTTCAGATTCGCTTGGAAACCGCGATCGCGAATCGACAGCCCGCGCGGATCACGCCCGACAACAACGGATAAGCCGGCACATTCTCCGCACCGGAAGCAATCGCCGTGTCGCGATGTTCGATTTCTTCGTCGCGAAACCGGGCGACGGCATCGCGCAGCTCGGGATCCTCCTCGCCCAACTGGGCCAGCTGCTGCTCGTAATGCAGATCGATTTCGGTTTCGATCGCCGCAGTGCAGGCCATTGCCGCCTGCGGCCCGAGTGCGGCCGTCACCACGCCCAGGCCGAACCCCGCCACGTCCCAGAACGGCTGCAGCACGGTCGGCCGCACGCCGCGCCGCGCGATCAGCGCGTCGAAAAAGGCGCGATGATGCTCTTCCTGATTGGCCATGCCGCTGATCGTGCGCGCCGTCGGGGTGCGATCGCCCATCACCGCCAGCTGCCCCGCATAGATGCGCGTCGCGCCATATTCGCCCGCCTGGTCGACGCGAACCATCGCCTCGCGGCTTTCGCGCCGATCGCCCGGTTTCCAGCTCATCGCACCGGCCTCCTTGTTGCCAGGAGCGCGATAAGTGCCGCGCCGCCCAGCGAGAAGATGGCATTATAGCCAGCCAGGCTAATGCCGAACATCTCCCACTGCGCCACGTCGCACCGCACGATCGGCCGGCGCAGCGCTTCGGTCAGCATGTCCATCGCCGAGCCCTGCGTCGGCGCGGCGGTGCAGGCGGTGATGCCCTGCCACCAGTGATACTCGGTTCCGGCATGATAGATGCCGATCACGCCGCTTGCGGCGATCAGCAGGGCGGCGAGCAGCACCAGCGCGGTGACGGCACCGCGGCCCCGCACGAAAAAGGCGAGCAGCGCGACGAGGATCGCGCCCAGATGCGGCCAGCGCTGCCAAACGCACATCTCGCACGGCACCAGGCCGCCGAGGAACTGCGATCCGATCGCGCCGCCGAGCAGGGCGAGCGGCAGCAGCAGCGCGATCCAGCGGGCGAGAACGGGGGCGGTGCGCGGCATCACGCTCATTTGCCCTTGCCTGCCGCCGCCGTTTGCGAAAGCCGGCCGATCGTCTGCAGCGCATAGGCGAGCTGGAAGTCCTCGATCCCCTTCTTCTTCAGTTCCTCTGCCGTGGCGGCGAAGCGCGGATCGGTGGCGGTATCTTCCTCCAGCACGCCGTCATCCACTTTCTGCTGGTTGATCAGGTGGCGGCGCAGATCGGCCTCGCGCAGGATCGGGCGCGACTTGTAATCGGGATCGGAAAGCTGCGGCACCAGGATATCGGGCTTGATCCCGCCTTCCTGCACCGAATGGCCCGACGGGGTGTAGTAGCGGGCGGTCGTGAGCCGCAGCGCCGCACGCTGCCCCATCGGCAGGATGGTCTGCACCGATCCCTTGCCGAAGCTGCGCACGCCCATCACCAGCCCGCGATGATGATCCTGCAGCGCGCCCGCCACGATCTCCGATGCGGAGGCGGTGCCGGAATCGACCAGCACGATCACCGGCAGCCCCTTGGCAAGATCGCCCGGGAACACGCTTTCGGCATAATAGCGCTCGATATCGCCCTTCTCGCGGCCGCGCTGCGACACGATCTCGCCATGGCTGAGGAACACGTCCGATACCGCGATCGCCTCGGTCAGCAGGCCGCCGCCATTTTCGCGAAGATCGACGATATAGCCCAGCGGCTTGTGCCCGAGCTTCTTGTCGATTTCCTGGATCGCCAGCGCAGTGTCGCCGCCGGTGCGAGCGGTGAAGGTATTGATGTTGATGATGCCGATGCCGTCCTTCACCTCCCATTTCACCGGCTTCTGGGTGATGATTTCGCGGGTAAGGGTGAATTGCAGCGGCTTGTCGGTGCCGGGGCGCACCACAGTGAGCGCGATCTTGGTGCCCGGCGCCCCGCGCATCTGGGTGATCGCCTCGTCCAGGCTGCCGCCGACGATGAACTTGCCGTCCAGATGGGTGATGAAGTCGCCGGACTTGATGCCGGCCTTGGCCGCAGGGCCGTCTTCGGTCGGCGCGATCACCTTCACCGCACCGTCCTGCTGCGTCACGGTGAGGCCGAGGCCGCCATAATTGCCCTCGGTCTGGATCTTCAGATTATCGAAATCGAGGCCGTCGGCATAGCTGCTGTGCGGGTCCAGCGCAGCCAGCATGCCCTGGATCGCGCCCTTCACCAGCGTCTTGTCGTCCACCTTGTCGACATAGTTGGCCTTCACGGTGTTGTAGACTTCCATGAAGGTATCGAGTTCGCGATAGCTGCTGGTGTCGACCCCCGCCATGGCGCCGGATGTGATGGGAATGATCGCGAGTGCGCCGACGGCGGCGGTAACCTGAAGAAACGAACGCAGCATCAAGAGACTTTCCGGAAGGGCGACCTAGCTGATGTAGGCGACGATAACGGCTTTTGCACGGCGTGTCAGTCGAGCAATTGGGTCAGGTCCAGCGGCCGACCCCGGCGGCGCAGTTCGACCGTGATACGGGCGCCATCGTTCGCCGGCGCGCTGCCGATACGCCCCCCTTGCGCCACACGTGCGCCAGCACGCACGCTCAACGTGCCGAGCCCCGAAATCAGGCTGGTCCAGCCCTTGCCGTGATCGATGATGACGACGCCGCCATAGCCTGAAAAGGGTGCAGCATAGGCGATCGTGCCGGCGCTTGGGGCACCCACGGCCGCGCGCGGTGCGGCTGCAACGGTCAGCCCGCGCGCGCGGACCCCAGCGGGCGAAATCTCGCCGAACCCGGTGACGATCCGCCCCGCGACGGGAAGCCGATAGGGTGCCGCTCCGCCGTGCCGCACCGCCGCGCTTTCCGGCCGCGGCAAGGGGCCGGGAAGCGCCTGCAGCCGGGCCTGCACCTGCGCGTCGCCCTCGCTCTGCTGGAAATAGGCGGCAAGCTCGCGGGCGGCTTCGCCCAGTGCCAACGCGCGGTCCTCCTCGGCCAGTGCGCTGCGGCCCAGCGTTTCGGCGCGGAGCCGGTGTACGGCCTCCAACTGCACCGCCGCCAGCCGTTCGCGCTCCAGCGCGGCGGTACGGCGTGCCAATTCCTCGGTGGCGGCGGCGGCGGCGGTGCGCAGCGTGCGCGAACGAACGATATCGGCACGTACGCCGGCGCTGCGCGCTTCGATCGCAGGCAGCAGGCTCGCCAGCGTGGCGCGGACATGGACCATATCCTGCGCCGAGCCCGGCTGGGCAAGCGCCAACACCGCCGGGCGGCGCGCCATCGCCTGCAAGGCAGCGACGAGTTCCAGCGCCGGCCGCTGGCGCTCGCCCAACGCGGCGCGTTGGCGATCGAGCAGTCCGTCGAGCAAAGCGACACGGGCTTGCGCCGCAGAGAGCGCCGCCTCCGCCGCCTTCACCCGTTCCGCTGCCGCTGCCTGTTCTGCGCGCGCACGAACAGCCTGGTCCTGCTCGGCCGCCGCCGCCCGATCGAGTGCCGCGGCGCGTGCGATCGCCGCCTTCGCCGCTTCGCCAGCGTCCAGCAATCGGCGTGCCTGGGTACGGGTAGCGTCCGGACGCGGCTGTCCCAAAGCGCCGACAGCACCGATCGCGACCAGCGTTGCGGCCAGGATCAGGCTCCGGCGCGGCCCCATGGGTCAGCCCTCGCGGTGATAGGGGTGGTTGGCGAGGATCGATGCCGCCCGCCATAGTTGTTCGGCGAGCATCGCGCGGGCCAGCATGTGCGGCCAGGTCGCTTTGCCGAAGCTGAGCAGCATGTCCGCCGCCTTGCGATCGGCATCGTCGAATCCGTCCGCCGCGCCGATCAGGAAACGCGTTTCGCGGACGCCGTCGTCGCGCCAGGCACCTAGCCGTGTCGCCAGCGTCTTGGAGGGCAGGTTCTCGCCCAGTTCGTCGAGCATCACGATCCGCGTGCCGGGGGCGATGACGGGCATCTTGCCCCCGGTATCGGGCAGTTCAGTGACGCGCACCGGCCACGTCACGCGCTTCAGATAGCGGTCGACTAGCTCGGCTTCCGGACTGCGCCCGATCCGGCCGCGCGCGACGATGTGCAGCAACATTGCGCGCGTGCCGGAATCAGATCAGGCCTGGCCCTCGAACGACCACATCCGCTCGAGATTGTAGAAGCTGCGCACTTCCGGGCGGAACAGATGGACGATCACGTCGCCCGCGTCGATCAGCACCCAGTCGGCAGCCGGCAGGCCTTCGACGCGCGGGGTGCGGCCCTGCTCTGCCTTCAGCTTCTCGGCCAGCTTCATCGCCATCGAGGCGACCTGGCGGGTCGAGCGGCCCGATGCGATCACCATGTAATCGGCGATGCTGCTTTTCCCGGCGAGCGGGATCGAGACGGTTTCCACCGCCTGATCGTCTTCCAGCGAAGCGAGCACGAGCCTATGCAGCGCTTCGACGCTGTCGGCGTCGTTCGAACGCTGCATATTGGGGGATGTGGCCAAGGTTGCTCCTAGTCTAGCGACTGTCTGTGCTGATGGATGGATACGGCGCCGGACTCTCCTTTTCCATAGTCGGAGAAGTGCCGAGGAATCGCCGGTGCCAGGCTGGATCGGCAGCCCGAAGGCGCGTTGCCGACGTCGGATCGGGGCGGAAGCGCAACAGCACAAGTGCCGGCAATCTCCATCGCGTCCAATGTTTCGCCTGGCCTGCGGGCCGCACAGCGCGCCGCAGCCAACCCATTGCAGGACTTGCATGGGCACCGCGATCATACCCTGGACGCGCGACAACCGCAATCGGAACCTGACGGGCGATGTGCCGCCATCGTTCCCAGCGATGGAACTGCGCAAGATTGTCCGCCCCCATCAGCCAGATAAAGCGATGATTGGGATAGAGCCGGGGCAGCTTGGTCAGCGTATCGGCGGTATAGCGAGTCTTCAGCTTCTTCTCGATGGCGGTCGGCCGGATCGGCGCATGCCGCGCCATTGCCCGCGCCGAAGCAAGCCGCGCCTGGAACGGCGCCATGCCGGCCTTCTCCTTCAGCGGGTTGCCGGGCGAGACCATCCACCAGACTTCGTCGAGATCGAGCGCGCGCAAGGCATGAAGCGACAATCGCCGATGCCCACGATGCGCCGGATTGAACGAGCCCCCGAGAAGTCCGATGCGCTTCAAGAGTGGGTCGGGCGCTTCAAGGCCGGGTCTGGCCAGTGCCGAGCACCAGCCATTTGTAGGTGGTCAGCCCCTCCAGCGCCACCGGCCCGCGTGCGTGCAGGCGGCCGGTGGAGATGCCGATTTCGGCGCCCAGCCCGAACTCGCCACCATCGGCGAACTGGGTCGAGGCGTTCCACATCACGATCGCGCTGTCCACGGTGTTGAGGAAGCGCGCCGCCGTCTCTGCGTCCTCGGTGATGATCGCGTCGGTATGGTGCGAGCTGTGCGCGGCGATATGCGCCACGGCGCCGTCCACGCCGTCGACCAGCTTCACCGACAGGATCGCCTCGAGATACTCGGTGTCCCAATCTTCGTCGGTAGCGAGCTGCACGCGCGGGTCGAGCGCCTGCACTTCGGAATCGCCGCGCAATTCGCACCCCGCTTCGGCCAGTGCGGCAAGGATCGGCTTCGGATCGCCAAAGCCGCGGTCGATCAGCAGCGTCTCGGTCGCGCCGCAAATGCCCGTGCGGCGCATCTTCGCGTTGACCACCAGCGCGACCGCCATCGTCGGATCGGCAGCGCGATCGACATAGGCGTGGTTGATGCCGTCGAGATGCGCGAGCACCGGCACCCGCGCCTCGGCCTGGACGCGCGCGACAAGGCTCTTGCCGCCGCGCGGTACGACCATGTCGATCAGCCCTTCCGCCGTGAGCATCGCCCCCACCGCGGCGCGATCGGTCACCGGCACCAGCTGGATCGCATCGGCGGGCAGGCCCGCCTGCGTCAGCCCATGGACCAGCGCGGTATGGATCGCGCGGTTGCTGCGGATCGCTTCCGAGCCGCCGCGCAAGATCGCGGCATTGCCGGACATCAGGCACAGCGCGCCGGCATCGGCGGTGACGTTCGGGCGGCTTTCGTAAATGATGCCGATGACGCCGATCGGCACGCGCACCCGCTTGAGCACGAGGCCATTGGGACGGGCACGCTCGTCGAGCACGCTGCCCACCGGATCCTCAAGCCCGGCGACCGCCTCGACACCGGACGCCATGCCCTCGATTCGCTTCGCGTCGAGCAGCAGCCGGTCGAGCATCGCGTCGGACAGGCCGTTCGCCTTGCCGGCGGCCATGTCCTCGGCATTGGCGGCAAGAATCGCGTCCTGCGAGGCGCGGATCGCGGCGGCGGCCGCACGCAGCGCCTGCGCCTTGGAAGGGCTCGGCAGCGCCGCCAGCACCGTGGCGGCCGCACGGGCGCGGCGGCCCATATCGGTGATCAGCATCTGCGTGTCGGGCGTGTCGATGTCGGCCATGCTGCAGTCGCTAGCACGAAGCGCGCGAAGCTGATAGCCTTGGGGCCCATGGGGGAATTTGACGCAGCCGGCGAACTGGTTACGGGGGGCCTGCTCGGTCGTGCGGTGGAGCCGCGCGCGGGCGAAGGCCATGGACATGGGCATGGCACGATCTGCCTGAACTGCGGCACGGCGCTGATCGGCCCGCACTGCCACGAATGCGGCCAGTCGGGGCATGTCCATCGCTCGCTTGGCGCCATCGGGCACGAGTTGCTGCACGGCGTCGCCCATTTCGAAGGGAAGATGTGGCGGACGCTGCCGCTGCTCGCTTGGCGGCCGGGCGACCTGACTCGCCGCTACATCGCCGGCGAGCGCGCCCGCTTCGTCTCGCCGATGGCGATGTTCCTCTTCTCGATCTTCACCATGTTCGCGATCTTCCAGATCTTAGGCATCTCGGCGCCTACCGATCTGGAGACCGCAACTGCGCGTCCCGCGGCGGCTATCCAGCACTCGATCGAAAAGGCCGAATCAGGCCGCGCCCGCAAGGCCGCCAAACTTGCCAAGCTTGACGCCAATGACTCGGATCGCGCCGAACTGCAGGAGGATATCGCCAAGGCAGATCGGTATATCGCCAAATATAAGGCCTCAGCTGCGCAGCTGCCGCAAGACGAGAGCGAGATACCAGAGGGCTTTCAAACCAATACTGGCTGGCATACGCTGGATTACGGCATTGAGAAGTGGCAGAAGAATCCGGCACTGATGCTGTACAAGTTGCAAGCAAGCATCTATAAGTTCTCGTGGCTACTGATCCCGCTGTCGGTGCCGTTTGTTTGGCTGCTGTTTTTCTGGAAGCGACAGTACAAGCTCTACGATCACGCCGTTTTCGTCACCTATTCGATCGCGGCGATGTCGTTGCTGTTCATCGTCGTCACACTGCTCAGCGCGGTGCGGGTGCCCGACGATGCATTGATGACGATCGCGATGGTCGTGCCGCCGGTGCATTTGTGCGTGCAGCTCAAACAGGCCTATGGCCTGCGCTGGCGCTCCGCGATCCTGCGCACCATCGTGCTGCTATGGTTCATCGGCATCATCGCCTTGCTGTTCCTCGCGATTCTCGCGCTGCTCGGGATCATGGGCTGACGCGTCAGCGGCACGGATAGCGGCGGTGCATCATCGCCGCGAAGGCCGATGTAACGCTGATGCCGCGGCGGGCAGGCGGTATCTTTTCGAATTCGGCAATCAGTTCGTCGCTGCCGAGCTTCACCTGCCCCTTGGGCGGCGGGCAGCTACGCGGGCGCTTGCCGGCGGCCGCCGCCGCGGCGAGGTCGGCACGATAGGCGGCGGAGGCTGAATCCACCTCCCGCTTGAGCAATCCGATGTCCGGCGACAGCAGCGCCATCGGCCCCTTCGCCTTGAGTGCCTGCACCTTGGCGAGGAAGTCGGCCACGGTCATCGCCTGGGCGGGTGCCGCCCCCATCGAAAGCGCCAATGCCCCTGCCATTATCGCCCTGCGCATAGAAAAACTGCTCCCGGATCATGAACCCGGGAGCAGCTTCTAGAACAGCGGCGCGCGCGCCGACAATCGCGGATCAGGCACCTTGCGGAGCAGGATTGCCGAACGGCCCCTTCAGCCGGCGCGTCTTCGGGATCGACGTGCCGCCCGCAACGGGCATACCGTGCACGCCGGTGGGGTCGCCCCGGTCCAGCGTATCGCCGGCGATCAGCTTCTTGATCTCTTCGCCGGTCAGCGTCTCATATTCGAGCAGCGCCTGCGCAATGGTGTGCAGCTGGTCGATATGGTCGCCCAAGATCTGGCGTGCCCGGTTCAGGCCCTTCTCGACGAAGCTCTTGACCTCGGCATCGATCAGCCGCGCCGTTTCGTCGGACATCGGCTTGGCGCGCTGCACCGAATAGCCGGTGAAGCTGTCCTCGCTCTCCGAGAAATCCAGCGGGCCGAGATTGTCCGACAGACCCCATTTGGTGACCATCGCGCGGGCGAGGCGAGTCGCCTGCATGATGTCGTTCGAGGCGCCCGAGCTGACCTTGTCATAGCCGAAGATCAGTTCCTCGGCGACGCGGCCGCCAAATGCCACGGCGATATCAGCGTGCATCTTGTCGCGGTGATAGCTGTACGAATCACGCTCCGGCAGCGGCTGCACCATGCCGAGAGCAAAACCGCGCGGGATGATCGTCGCCTTATGGATCGGATCCGCCGTCGGCTCGTGCGCGAACACCAGGGCGTGGCCGGCTTCGTGATAGGCGGTCATCCGCTTCTCGTCGTCGGTCATCACCATCGAACGGCGCTCGGCACCCATCAGCACCTTGTCGCGCGCGTCGTCGAACTCCTGCGCCGCCACCAGCCGCTTGCTGCGACGGGCGGCGAGCAGTGCCGCCTCGTTGACGAGGTTGGCGAGATCGGCACCCGAAAAGCCCGGCGTACCGCGCGCGATCACGCGGGCATCGACGTCGGGTGCGATCGGCACCTTCTTCATATGCACCTGCAGGATCTTCACACGACCCTCGATATCGGGGCGCGGCACCTGCACCTGGCGGTCGAAACGGCCCGGACGCAGCAGCGCAGGATCGAGCACGTCCGGCCGGTTGGTCGCGGCAATGATGATGATGCCTTCGTTCGCTTCGAAGCCGTCCATTTCGACGAGAAGCTGGTTCAGCGTCTGCTCGCGCTCGTCATTCTGGTTGCCCAGACCGGCACCGCGCGAGCGGCCGACCGCGTCGATTTCGTCGATGAAGACGATGCACGGCGCCGACTTCTTGGCCTGTTCGAACATGTCGCGCACGCGGCTGGCGCCGACGCCGACGAACATCTCGACGAAATCCGAGCCCGAGATGGTGAAGAAGGGCACGCCCGCCTCGCCTGCAATGGCGCGCGCGAGCAGCGTCTTGCCGGTACCGGGCGAGCCAACCAGCAGCGCGCCCTTGGGGATCTTGCCGCCCAGGCGGGCGAACTTCGACGGGTCCTTCAGGAACTCGACGATTTCCTCGAGTTCCTCGCGCGCCTCGTCGATGCCCGCAACGTCGTCGAACGTGACCTTGCCTTCCTTCTGCGTCAGCAGGCGGGCGCGGCTCTTGCCGAAGCCCATCGCGCCCGAGCCCGAATTCTTCTGCATCTGGCGCAGCACGAAGAAGGCGATGCCGAGGAAGAGCAGGAAGGGCAGCGACTGGACGAGAATATACTGCCAGATCGACGGCGAGTCTTCCGGACGCGCGTTGATCACCACGCCCTTGGCGCGCAGCGTCTCGACCAGCTTGGGATCGCCGGGGTTGTTCGTGCGGAACTTGCCCTCGCTCGCATTGCCGGTGATGACGCCGCTACCTACGGCGATGTTCACGTCCTTGATGTCGCCGGAATCGACTTTGTCGAGGAACGTCGAATACGGGATCGCATTGCCGGCCGGCTGCGTCGGTCCACCCTGGAACAGGGTGACGAACAGCGCCAGCGCCGCGAGGATGCCTACCCAGATGAGCAGGCTCTTCATCCAGGGATTGTTGCCCCCGTTCTCCGGACCTTGCTGCTTGCCGTTCTCGCTCATCGTGTACCCAGTACCTTTCCAGCCTCTAAGATAGGCATGGGGGCGTTAATGACAATGGAACAACGTCGATCACCGTGATCGATGCGGCGGTGCGGGCGCGAAGCGCCAGCGCTGCCCCGGACGGACCACGACTCCGGACAATGTCGCCACCTTCCCGGCATCCACTGCCGCGATCAGGCGGTCAAGTCCGGAACCGCGCAAGGGGGCGGCACTGCCCAGCGCCGCAATGGCGCGGCCGGCGAGCCGGCGGACGAGTTCGCGGGGCAATCCAGCCGTATCGAGCAGAATGCCGCCCTCGCCGCACTCGGCACGGGCTTGCCATTCGCGGTCCGCGATCCAGCTCAGCGCGGCCTCGGCATCGCGCAGATTGCCGGCCGCACGGGCAAGCCGCGCCGGCGACAGCTCCCGCGTCGCCGCCAGCAACGCGCGCATCCGGCTGCGATCGAAGCGCGGATGGACGTTGGAGGGATCCTCCACCGGCACGATCCCCGCCGCGGCGACACATGCGGCAAGTTCCCCCCGCGACCAGCCGAGCAAGGGCCGCACCAGCAACGGGGTGCCGGCGCCAGGCTCCAGCGGACGTAGCGGCTGCATCGCCGCCAGCCCGGTGAGCCCCGCACCCCGCCGCGCGCGCATCAGGAACGTTTCGGCGAGATCATCCTGCTGGTGGGCGATGCCGACCCAGCGCAAGCCCGCGCTTGCCGCCCATGCCGCAAGACAGCGATAGCGGACCGCCCGCGCCCGATCCTGCACATTCCCGCGCGCAAAGCTTCCCGGCGGCGGCCGCAGCACCATGTGGGCAACGCCGAGCCGAGCACAAAGCGCGCCGACACCCCGCGCCTCCTCCGCCGCTTCGGGCCGCAGCCCGTGATCGACGGTGGCAGCGCGCACCTGGCCTGGGAAGGCGGCGCAGGCAAGCAACAGCAGCGCCACGCTGTCCGTACCACCGGAAACGGCGATGCCTGCCCTGTTTGTATCGCTTGGAGCCCCACCGGCAGCCCCGATCCAGTCGGCCTCGAACCGGGCGATATCCGCGCCGGTAATCGCGCCGGTCAGCGGCGCATCACTTGCAGCGCTGATCGGCACGGCCCTTGGTCACGCCTGCCTTCATTTCGGCCGAGAGCTGATCGCCATAGACTTTGGTCAACTCGTCATAGACCTTGCAGACCTCGCCGGCAGGCTTGTTCAGCTTCACCAGCGCTTGCGCCAGATAATAAAGGCTGTCGGGCGCCCGCTCGCCATTGGGGTCCTTCTTGTAATTGTCGTAGAAGGCGACCGCGGCCAGGCTCGGCGCATTGTCGTCCAGGTAGGCGCGGCCGAGCAGGTTGCGGGCATAGCTGGCGCGCTTGCTGCTGGCATATTTGGTGGCGACCTGCTCCAGGGCCTTGCGCGCCTCTGGGTAGAGCTTCGCCTGCCACAGGCGGAAGCCATAGAGATACAGATCTTCGGCCGCATCGCCGCTGTTCGGCCTTTCGACCGCCGCCACCCGGGCCGCGCGCTCGCCCGTCGACTTCGTCGCCGATCCCGCAGCGGCAGGGCCGCCGCTTCGCGCCGCATCGCCGCTCGCGGCCACATCGGCATCGCTGGGCGCAACATCGGCCGGCACTGGCGGGGTTTCGATCGCCTTGAGCCGGCCATCCGTCGCCGCCTTATAGGCGTTAAAGGCCTCTTCCAGCTGACGGACGCGATACTGGCTCTGCTCGATCTGGCCGGTCAGCGACTGGAGCTGCCCTTCCAGCGCCGCGACGCGCTGGGTAAGGTCCGCGAGCGGATTGGTCGCGGGTACGCCCGGCGCCGTCGTGTCGACCTGCTGGGTGATCTGCGGCTCCACCGTCTGCCCCGCGCCGCCCGGAAAGACCTTGCGCTGCACGGCGCGCATCTCGCGCTCCAGCCGATCGACCCGCTGGTCGACGCCGGTCTGGGCCTGTGCCTGGGCCGTGCCGTTGCAGCCTAAAGCCGTGAGGGCCAGTGCCGCTGCCAGTGCGATACGCATGTCGTCATAATCCCTGGAACCATCGCCCGGCGACGGGCGCGCCGCCGCTATAGCCAAGCGACGGCCCTAAACACCAGCCCCTCAGGGGTTGGTGGTATCACTCGGTGGCGAGGCTTCGCCCGCGGGCGGAGTGGCAGGTGCCGACGAATAGTCCACGCTGTCGGATACGCGCGGGCCAAGCCTGCGCTGCGATCCCGGCGCAGCGCCCGCACCCGATACTGCCGGTGCTGCCGGTGCCGCCGCGGCAGGCGCCTGTCCGCGCGCACGCAGGGCAGCCGAGCTGATTTCGACCTCGACCGTCTCCACCGTGGTGCCGAGCGGTGCCACTTCGGCGCCGTTGATCAGCACCTGTATCTGGTCCGGCCGGCCGGTGCGGACGCGCGGACGTGCCGCATCATCGGGTACTTCATAGCGCTCCCCTGCGGCCAGTTCCTTCTCCACGAGCCGTGTGCCGTTCGCATCGGTCACGCGGATCCAGGCCGGTCCCCGCGCGACGAGCGTCACATGCTCCACCGCCGGGACGCTCGGCTGCGGCGTCGGCGCAGCAGCAACCGCCGCTGTCGGAGCCGGCGTGGGCGCCAGCTCCTGCGCCAGACCGTCTCCTGCTGCCGATGCGCCGCCGCGGAACAGGTTGGTCCCATACCAGATGCCGATGGCCGCCACGAGCAGCACGGCGACGATCACGCCAAACCAGGCGAGCCCGCTCGAGGCAACGCGCGTCGGATCTTCCAACGGATATTCGGGCATGGGCGCGGGGCGCTCCTGCTGACCCAGTTCATCGCGGACCTGACGCGCAATCGCAACTTCGTCCGCGCCCACCGCGCGGGCATAGGCTTTGGCGAAGCCGGTCGCATAGGTGATGGAAGGCAGGCCGCTATAGGTGCCCTGCTCGATTGCCTCCAGATGTCGTTGCGGAATGCGGGTGCGTGCGGCGACTTCGGCAAGGTCCAGTCCCTGCGCCTCGCGCGCTGCCCGAAGCTGATCACCCGGCCGTGCGGGGTTTGGCGTGAATTCGTCGGGCATGTCGCCTTGCATTATGTCCTCCGGCGAACGTGTTAGACCCCTGGTGCCGCTCGCCTTATCTGGTTTGGGGGGATGCCTTCTCGATGCGGGGGCTGTCAACGCCGCCGCGACATCAATCCGCCGATCCCTTAAGCCAATTCAACGCCGTTCGCATCGGCCCAGGCCCCCAGCATGGTCCGCACGGAGCGTTCGGGCTGATCGAGCATCGCCTGCACCGCCGCAAGCGCCGCTTCGCGATCGAGCGATCGCACCATCGCCTTGATCGGCCCGACCGCGGCAGGCGTGATCGACAGTCGATCGATGCCGAGCCCGATCAGCGCCAGCGCCTCCAGCGGTCGCCCGCCCATTTCACCGCACACCGCCACCGGCACATTCGCAGCCCGTGCCTGATCGATCACGCGGCGGAGAAAGCGCAGGATGGCCGGGCTGAGCCAGTCATAGCGCAGCGCCAGCTTGGGATGGGCCCTGTCGGCCGCGAACAGGAACTGCGTCAGATCGTTGGTGCCGATCGACAGGAAATCCAGCCTGGGCAGCAGCAGGTCGAGCACTTCGGCCAGCGCCGGCACTTCCAGCATCGCACCATAGCGGATCGCGTTGGGCAGCTTGCGCCCGCGCGCCGCCAGCCAGGTCCGCTGCGCCTCGAACAGCGCGCGCGCCTCGTCGAACTCCCAGGGCTCGGAAACCATGGGGAACATCACGTTCAGCGTGCGCCCCGCCGCCGCTTCGATCAGCGCCCGCGCCTGCGCCTTCATCAGCCCGTCGCGGTCGAGCGCGAGGCGCAACGCCCGCCACCCCATCGCCGGGTTCTCCTCCTCCCCATCCTCGTCATGGTTCAGATAGGGCAGTGCCTTGTCCCCGCCGATATCCACCGTCCGGAAAATGACGGGCCGATCGCCGGCGATATCGAGCACGTCGCGATACAGCCGACGCTGTTCCTCGCGCTGCGGCAGGGTGGCGGAAACCAGGAACTGGAATTCGGTACGGAACAGGCCGATGCCGTCGGCCCCGGCGAGATCGAGCGCCGCCACATCGTCGCGCAGGCCGGCATTGACCATCACCGTCACGCGGTGGCCGTCACGGGTCACCGGTGCCTCGTTCCGCAGCTTGGCGAAAACGGCGCGACGCTTCTGGCTGAGCGCGAGCTTGGCCTCGAATGCCTCCTCGATCGCCAGCGTCGGTCGCACGAACAGGCTCTGCTCGCCCACGTCGAGCAGCAGAAGATCGCCCTCGGCCACTTCGCGCCGCACGTCGCGCACGCGGCCCAGCACCGGCACGCCCATCGCCCGCGCGACGATGGTGACGTGCGCGGTCAGCGAGCCTTCTTCCAGCACCACGCCCTTCAGGCGGCGGCGATCATATTCCAGCAGTTCGGCCGGCCCCAGATTGCGCGCGATCAGGATCGAATCCTGCCGCAGGCCCAGCTGCGCCGCCGTCCCGAGCTGGCCGGAGACGATGCGCAGCAACCGATTGGAAAGATCCTCCAGATCGTGCATCCGATCGCTGAGCAGCGGATCGTCGATCTCGCGCATGCGCATCCGGGTGCGCTGCTGCACCCGCTCGATCGCCGCCTCTGCCGTAAGGCCGGAATCGATCGCCTCGTTGATCCGGCGGCTCCAGCCTTCGTCATAGGCGAACATCTTGTAGGTGGCGAGGATCTCCTCATGCTCCCCGCCGCTGCCGAATTCGGCCTGGCTGGTCATGCGTTCGATCTGATCGCGCATCTTGTCGAACGCCGCATAGACGCGATGGCGTTCGGCCTCGATATCGTCGGCTACGGTGTGCTCGATCACGATGCGCGGCTGGTGGAACACCGCGACGCCGCGGGCCATGCCGTCCACCAGCGCAAAGCCGCGGACGCTGCTGGCACTGGTCGGCTGCAGCCGCGTGGACGTGCCGCCGGCCAAGTCGATCAGCTCGGCGTTGGCGATCAGCTCGGAAAGCACCATCGCCACCGTCTGCAGCGCTTCGATCTCGATATCGGCATAGCGGCGCGGATCGACATGCTGCACGGCGAGCACGCCCACCGCGCGTTCGCGCCGGATGATCGGCACGCCGGCAAAGCTGTGGAACCGCTCTTCGCCCGTCTCGGGATTGTGCACGAAATTGGGGTGGCTGGTCGCCTCGTCGAGGTTCAGCGTCTCGACATTGGCCGCGATGGTGCCGACCAGGCCCTCGCCCAGGCCCAGCTTGGTGACGTGCACGGCCTCCTGCTTCAGCCCGCGCGTGGCGAACAGTTCCAGCACGCCTTCGCGCAGCAGGTAGATCGAGCAGACCTCGCTGTGCAGCGCCTCGCCGATGATGTTGACCACGGCGTTGAGCTTGGATTGCGCCGGCAGCCGCTTCGCCATCAGATCGTGAAGGCGGGTCAGGATTTCCCGGGCGGAGGCGGCTGCGGTCAAGGCCATGGTGCAGCGCTATCAGATTGTGCAACGCTGCGCCAACCGGGTGTGCAGCAAAAGGCACGCAGCATTGCTTTGACGCACTCAGGTCGTGCGCTTCTCCAGCGCATGGGCGGCTTCAGCCATCAGCGTGGCGATGATGTCGGCCACCGGCTCTTCCTTGGTGACCATGCCGACCGACTGGCCCGCCATCAGGCTGCCATGCTCGACATCACCATCGATCACCGCGCGGCGCAGCGCGCCCGCCCAGTAATGCTCGATCTGCAGCTGCGCCTCGGCCATTGCGATCACGCCTTCGTCCAGCGCCTGCGCCACTTCGCGCTGCTTGGCGGTGAAGGCATCGCTGCCGGCATTCTTCAGGGCACGCACGGGGATGACCGGTAGGCGCGGATCGATCTGAACGCTGGCGATCGCGTCGCGGGCGGAGGCGCGGATGAACGCCTTCTTGAAATTGGCGTGGGCGATGCTTTCGCTGGAAGCCGCGAAGCGCGTGCCGAGCTGCACGCCCGCTGCCCCCATGTCGAGATAGCCGGCGATGGCCTCGCCGCGCCCGATGCCGCCGGCGACGAACACGGGCACCTGCTCCGCCACTTCGGGCAGGATTTCCTGCGCCAGCACGCTGGTGGAGACCGGTCCGATATGGCCGCCCGCCTCCATGCCTTCCACCACCAGCGCATCGACGCCCGATCGGATCAGCTTCTTCGCCAGGCTGAGCGCCGGAGCGAAGCAGATCAGCTTGGCGCCGTTGCCCTTGATCGCGTCCAGCGAGCCGGCCGGCGGCAATCCGCCCGCGAGCACGACATGGCCGACACCGTGCTTGGCGCACACCGCGATCAGGTCAAACAGCTGCGGGTGCATGGTGATCAGGTTCACGCCGAACGGCTTGTCGGTCAGCGCCTTGGTCGCGGCGATTTCGGCATCGAGCAGCTCGGGGCTCATCGCGCCGCACGCGATCACGCCGAAGCCGCCGGCATTCGAAATCGCCGATACCAGGCTCCGCTCCGACACCCATGACATCGCGCCGGCGAGGATCGCCACCTCGCTGCCCAGGAAGTCGCAACCGCGCGCCATGCGGCGTGCCAGGCGCTCGGCGCCGATCGAGGAGGTGGTAGTCATGGCGCGCGCCTAGCGCTGTCCGGGCGCCTTCTGCAAGGGGGCGCAATCACGCAACCAGACCGGTTTGGCGCTTGCTCCCGCGGGTTACGATCGGCATGGTAACGCTATCAACGACAAGAAATCGCAGGAGTTGTGATGTCCGGGCCCGCAAAAGTCCCCGCAAATGTCGATCGTCGTACGCTGCTGCAGGCATCCGCCGCCGCCACGTTGATCGCCGGCGCCCCCCGTGCGGGCGCAGCGCCGGAGCCGCTCGGCCAGGTGCAGTCCGGCGGCCGCGGCTTTCCGCTGATCCGCGGCGGCGTGCCCGCCGCGCTGGTGGTGGACGCCGGCGCCAACGCCGCCCTCGCCCATGTCGCCGATGCCTTTGCGCAGGATCTTGCCCGGGTCGGCGGCACCGCACCGCAACGCCTGGCCCGGCTTACGGACGCGCGTGGCCCCGTGGTGCTGATCGGCGAGCTCGGCCGCTGCCCGATGATCGACGCCCTTGTGCGGGAAGGCAGGATCGACCTGCGCGACCTGCAGGGTGAATGGGAAGCCTATCGCCAGATCGTGCTCGACAACCCCGCCCCCGGCATCCCCCAGGCGCTGGTGATCGTCGGCGCGGATCGTCGCGGCGCGGTCTATGGCACCTATGACGTGTCGCAGCGGATCGGCGTGTCGCCCTGGCACTGGTTCGCCGACGTGCCGGTGCGCCGTCGCGCCGACGTGACGCTCGCCCCCGGCAGCCGCCGCGACCAGCCGCGCGTGCGCTATCGCGGCTTCTTCATCAACGACGAGGATCCGGCCTTCAGCAGCTGGGCGAAGCAGCATTTCGGCGGGATCAACGCCGCGATGTACGCTCATGTCTTCGAGCTGCTGCTGCGGCTCAGGGGCAATTATCTGTGGCCGCCGATGTGGGGCAAGGCGTTCAACGACGACGATCCGCAGAACATGGTCCTGGCCGACGCGATGGGCGTGGTGATGGGCACCTCCCATCACGAACCGATGACCCGCGCGCAGGAGGAATGGCACCGCAATACCGACAAGGGCGTCACCGGCGGCAAATGGGATTATGCGACCAATGCCGAGAATCTCCGCCGCTTCTGGCGCGGCGGCATCGAGCGGATGATGTCGAAGGGCGACGGCAAGGGCTATGAATGCCTGGTCACCGTCGGCATGCGCGGCGACGGCGACGAGGCGATGGCGGAGGGCACCGCCACCGAACTGCTAGAAAAGATCGTCACCGACCAGCGCAGCATCCTGGCGGACGTAACCGCCCGCCCGGCCGAGGCGACGCCGCAAATGTGGGCGCTCTACAAGGAAGTGCAGGACTATTACGACCACGGCATGCGCGTGCCGGACGATGTGACGCTGCTCTTCGCCGACGACAACTGGGGCCAGATCCGCCGGCTCGCCACCGTCGATCTCAACCGCAAGGGCGGGTATGGGGTCTATTACCATTTCGATTATGTCGGCGCGCCGCGCAACTACAAGTGGCTGAACACCAACCAGATCGAGAAGACCTGGCAGCAGATGGACCTCGCCTGGCAGCGCGGCGCGCGCACCATCTGGATCGTCAATGTCGGCGATCTAAAGCCGATGGAATTCCCCTTGAGCTTCTTCCTCGACCAGGCCTGGAACCCCGAGGCGATGACGCTCGAGGCGATGACCGCCTACCCGGCGCGCTGGGCCGGTGCAGCGTTCGGGCAGGCACACGCCGAGAAGGTGGGTGCGCTGCTCACCCGCTATGGCCAGCTCGCCGCGCGGCGCAAGCCCGAGCTGCTCGACGCCGACAGCTTCGCGCTGGGGCCGGTCCGCAGCGACGGCAAGCTGGACGGCGGCGACTTCGGCCGCGTGGTCGCCGAATGGGAGGCGCTGGAGCGCGACATGGCGGCGGTGAAGCCGCGCATTGCCGCCGACGCGCGCGACGCCTGGTTTCAGCTGGTCGAGCATCCGATCCTCGCCGTCGCGAACGTCTACCGGCTCTACTACGCCGTGGCGTGGAACCGCCGCCTCGCCGCCGCCGGCGATGCCCGCGCCAACCGCTTTGCCGAGCAGGCCGAGCGCGCCTTCGCCCGCGACGCGGAGATCACCGCTGCCTATCACGCGCTGAACGGCGGCAAATGGGACGGGATGATGGCCCAGACCCATATCGGCTATACCAGCTGGCAGGAACCCAGGCAGCAGGTGATGCCGGCGGTGCGCCGGGTCGACGGCAAGGCCGCGCCGATCGTCTTCGTCGCGCCTGCCCTGCCCATCGATCAGATCGTGATCGAGGCGCCGGACTTCGCAGCGGCCAGCGGCGGCAAGGGGCTAAGCTGGCGCCGGGTGCCGCATCTCGGTCGCACGCTGGGCGCCGTGACGACCTTTCCGCAGGGGCGCCCTGCCACCGCCGCTGCCGACGGGGTCCATGTCGATTATGCGGTAACGCTACCCAAGGGCGGCCCGCTGGAGGTGGCGCTGGAACTGGTGCCGACGCTCGACACCACCGGCCGCAACCAGCAGCGGATCGGCGTGTCGGTGAACGACGGGCCGGTGCAAATCCTCACCGACAGCCTCGTCCCCGCCCCCAATGCGACGACCACCCAGGCCCAGCGTGATTGGAACAAGGCGGTGGAAGAAAATGGGCGCACGATCACCGCCCGCTTTCCCGCGGTGGCCGCCGGCCGGCACGTCGTGAAGGTATGGCGCATCGACGACAATGTCGTCCTGCAGCGCCTCGTCGTGACGACGGAGGCGTAGCCGCTTCGGCCACGCCTCCGGTACAAGGTCAGGCGGCGACGTCGTCGGCGTCGAGGCCATAGGCGGTGTGCAGCACGCGCACCGCCAACTCGGTATAGTCTTCCTCGATCAGCACCGAGACCTTGATCTCGGAGGTGGTGATCGCCTGGATGTTGATGCCGCGCGCGCCCAGCGTCTGGAACATCGTCGCGGCGACACCGGCATGGCTGCGCATGCCCACGCCTACCACCGACACCTTCGCCACGCGGGTATCATGCGTGATGTCGCTGAAGCCGATCGTCGCGCGCGACTGGTTGAGGATCTCGATCGAGCGCGCCAGATCCGCCGCCGGCACCGTGAACGTCACGTCGGTAGCGCTGGCGCTGCCGGCGCTCTGGTGCGCGATGTTCTGGATGATCATGTCCACGTTGATGCTGGCATCGGCGAGCGGGGTGAAGATCGATGCCACCGCACCGGGCTTGTCCGGCACGGCGGTCAGCGTGATCTTGGCCTCGTTCTTGTCGTGCGCGATGCCGGTGATGAGCTGGCGTTCCACGTCCTGAATCTCCTCTTCGCCCACGATCATCGTCCCGGGCAATGTATCTGCCATCGGCGCGTCGTCGCCCGTGAAGGACGAGAGCACCTGCACGCGAACCCCTTCCTTCATCGCCAGGCCGACCGAACGGGTCTGGAGCACCTTGGCGCCGACGCTGGCGAGTTCGAGCATTTCCTCATAGGTCACGCGCTTCAGCTTGCGCGCGCGGGGCACGATGCGCGGGTCCGTCGTGTAGACCCCGTCGACATCGGTGTAGATGTCGCAGCGATCCGCCTTCACCGCCGCCGCCACCGCCACCGCCGAAGTGTCCGATCCGCCACGGCCGAGCGTGGTGATGCGGCCTTCGTGCACGCCCTGGAATCCCGGCACCACCGCGACTTCGCCGCCTTCCATGCTGGCGAGCAGCGCGTCGGTGCCGATGTCCTCGATGCGCGCCTTGGCGAAGGCGTCCGAGGTCTGCACCGGCAGCTGCCAGCCGAGCCACGAACGCGCCGGCACGCCGATCGCCTGCAGCGCGATCGCCAGCAGGCCGCTGGTGATCTGCTCGCCGGCGGAGACGACGACGTCATATTCCTTGGGGTCGTACAGCGACGAGGCCTCGCGGCAGAAGCCGACCAGCCGATCGGTCTCGCCTGCCATGGCCGAGACGACAACGGCGACCTGGTTGCCCGCCTCCCACTCGCGTTTGACGCGGGCGGCAACGCTGCGGATACGCTCGATCCCGGCCATCGATGTGCCGCCGAACTTCATTACGATACGCGCCATGGCTGGTTGCTTGTTTCCTGCCCTTGGGAGAGATGGGCGTGCCTGATAGGAGCCAGCGATGCCGAACGCAACAATAGCTACGATTGACCCCCGTGAAGCGGAACATTTCGGTCGTCTGGCGGCCGATTGGTGGAATCCAAAAGGCTCCTCCGCCATGCTGCACAGACTGAATCCTGCGCGGCTCGGCTATATCCGCCGCGCGATCGACACGCATTGGCCCGGCGACTCGGCGGGCTTCACGCCCCTTGGCGGTAAGACGGCGATCGATGTGGGTTGCGGCGCCGGGTTGCTCTGCGAACCGTTGGCCCGGTTGGGCGCGCAGGTCACCGGCGTGGACGCGGCGGGTGAGAATATCGGTGCGGCGCGCGCGCACGCCGAGCTGTCGGGACTGCCCATCGATTATATCCATGGAGGCATCGAAGATCTGGCGGGCCGCAGCTTCGATCTCGTCACCTCGATGGAAGTGATCGAACATGTCAGCGACCCCGCCGGCTTCGTCCGCGGTCTGGCGGGCGCGCTGGCCGAGGACGGGCTGATGGTGCTCTCCACGCCCAACCGCACGCCGCTGTCGCGGCTGGCGATGATCACTCTGGCCGAGGGCACCGGCGCGATTCCCAAGGGCACGCACGACTGGCGGCGCTTCCTCAAGCCCGAGGAGCTGGAGGCGCTGCTTGCCGACGCCGGCATGCGCGTGATCGATCGCCAGGGGCTGAGCTTTTCGCCGGCTCGCGGGTTTGTGGTGAGCGAGAACGACGCGCTCAACTATCTGGTGACCGCGATCCGCGCCTGACGAGGAGACCGCCATGGGCCCGCTCGACCGCTTCGTCGCCGCACAGGCGGGTGACTATGCGGCCGCGCTGGCCGAACTCCGGCATGGCCGCAAGACCAGCCACTGGATCTGGTACGTGTTCCCGCAGATTGCCGGGCTGGGCACCAGCGCGATGTCGCAGCGCTACGCCATCGCCGATCTCACGGAGGCGAAGGCCTATCTCCAGCACCCGCTGCTTGGTGCGCGGCTGCGGGAGGCGTCGGCCGCGATGCTCGACCATGCCGGCAAGCGCTCGGCAGAGGCGGTGCTTGGCGGAATCGACGCCGTGAAGTTCCGCTCGTCGATGACGCTGTTCGAAGCCGCGGACACGGAGACAGGCAGCATATTCGCCGCCTGTCTCGATGCATTCTACGACGGCGTCCGCGATCGCGAGACGCTGCGCCGGATCACTTGTTAAGGTCGAGCAACAGAATGGGTCCGATGTCTAGCACCTGCTTCGCCGTCGCCAGATGCAGCGAAACGGAAATGTCGCCGGGAGCATAATCGCGGTCGACGGTTCCCGCGACGTGCACCATCTTCCATTCCGTGCCGACTTCGGCTTCCCCCTTGAAGACGGTGGTATAAGGCTCCTTGGCGAGCCCTACCTGGATCGTGGCGATCTTTGCGGTGGTGGCACCCTCCGGCAGCTTTTCGGCGCGCGCCCAGACCGCGACCACCAGCTTGTCACCCTTCTTCACGGGCTGGTTGATGGCGGAGATCAGGCCCACGCTCCACGGCTGATCCGAACCGCCGGCGATCGGCACGCGTATTGCCCGGCCGCCTTGCACATTCTTGTCCTTTACCACCGCCGGCTTGGCGCTGAGACCATAGACGGTGAACGTCTCCGGCGTGGGCGAATTGATGATTTGCTGTGATATATCGCTTTGCTGCTGTGCCTGCGCCCGTGCAGGTGACGCATCGATGAAAGGCAGACAGCACGCTGCCGCAATCAGCCATGATTTCATGACACCCCTCCTCTTGTTTTCGTTGAGATCAGGCTATCGCGAGCGTCAACGCTGTCAATAGCTGCTGATTGACACACCCGCTCCGGCACCGGACAGACGGTTTCCATGTCGACGATCAAGCTGCATCCGAGTTGGCTAGCACCCCTCCAACAGGAATTCGCGCAACCCTATATGGCTGCCCTGCGCAGCTATCTGCAGGCCGAAAAGGCGGCGGGAAAGCGCATCTTCCCGGCCGGGAGCGAATGGTTTCGCGCGCTTGACCTGACGCCGCTGGAGGCGGTGCGCGTCGTGATTCTCGGCCAGGATCCCTATCATGGCGAAGGTCAGGCCCATGGTCTGTGCTTCTCCGTCCGCCCCGGCGTGCGCACGCCGCCGAGTCTGGTGAACATCTACAAGGAGATGGAGACCGATCTCGGCATCCCGCGCGCGCAGCACGGTTTCCTGGAGCATTGGGCGCGCCAGGGCGTGCTGCTGCTTAATGCGGTGCTGACGGTGGAGATGGGCCGCGCCGCGGCGCATCAGGGCCAGGGCTGGGAGCGCTTTACCGACGCGGTGATCCGGCTGGTCAACGCCCGGCCGGAGCCGGTGGTGTTTCTGCTCTGGGGCAGCCATGCGCAGAAAAAGGCCGCGTTCGTCGATTCGATCGACAAGGGCGGCCGGCACCTGGTGTTGAAGGCACCCCATCCTTCGCCGCTATCCGCGCATTCGGGCTTTTTCGGGTGCCGGCATTTCAGCAAGGCCAATGCTTTTTTGGAAAGCATTGGCCAGAAGCCGATCGATTGGGCGCTGCCGCCGGTTGCTTGAACGCTCTCAGGCGGCGAACGACACGGTCACCGAAGGGCGGCGTTGGCGGCGCAACGCCGCGCCGGCCAGCGCGAAGCCGCCGATCAGCATCGCCCAGGCCGCGGGCTCCGGCACGGGGCCTGCGCCGCCCGTGCCGGTAGTGGTGAAACTGAGGCTCCATCCGCGATCGACCGAGCCGATATCCCCCGCCGCCGTGTCTGCCGCCAACAGGGTCCACCGGCCATTGGGATCGTAGCCGGCGAAGTCGGCGAAGGACAAGACATCGCCAACGCCGTTGATGCCATAGGCGTACCAGTTCGACGGCAGATAGCTGCCGGTCGTGACCGGGCCCATGTCGAACAGCGGATAGGGCAGGAAGCCGGCGGCGGCATCGTTGAACGTGACGGTCGCGTTGCTGACGGCGTTGTTCCCGCCCGCACCGCTCCAGAAGATCAAGCCGAGCTGGAGATCCTCCGCCACGAGCCCGAAAACCAGGTCGTCCGAATAGCTGTGGTTCACCCCGTTGAGGGTAAGGGACAGGCTGGAGATCGTGCCCTGGAGACCGGAAACATCGATGGAGCTCAGCGCCTGGCCGGTATCGGGAATGTTGATCCGGTTGCTGTTCGTCAGCGTCTGCGCAGCGGCGGGCGCAGCGGCGACCGCCAGTGCCAGAGCGAAGGAGACGATCCTCTTGTGCATTTTCTTTCCCCTCTTGCCACCCAACCCTCGCGACACCGCGCGCGGACTAAGGCGTATCAACCATCCACCC
This sequence comes from Sphingomonas sp. HT-1, assembly GCF_048568905.1. Classification (GTDB taxonomy): domain Bacteria; phylum Pseudomonadota; class Alphaproteobacteria; order Sphingomonadales; family Sphingomonadaceae; genus Sphingomonas. The sequence continues at coordinate 2,479,725 of NZ_CP183770.1, forward strand.
TCGTCGTACGCATGTTTCTGCGTCTCATTTGGTAAATATGTCGTTAACCGTAAGGATTCAGAATCGTGCGGAGCGAAGGATGGTTCCGTGCATAGGCACGACTATTACTGTCCTCCTTCCGCCGGCCGGCGTGATGGAGGGCGGCGGAAGAAAAACGTTGTGGGAAACCGACCCTGGGGTCGATGGGATCAATCGTGCTCGCGGCCGCCGGCGCCCATGTAAAGCTCGCTGCCGGTCTCGCGGAACACCTTGCTCATCTCGGCCATGCCCGTCTCGGCATCCACCGTCGCCGGCGTCGCTGCGAGGAAGGTATCGGCCGAGGCGTTCTGCTTCGCCGCGAAGTCGCGCACTTCCTGGGTGATCTTCATCGAGCAGAATTTCGGCCCGCACATCGAGCAGAAATGCGCGGTCTTGGCGCCCTCGGCCGGCAGCGTCTGGTCGTGATACTGCTCCGCCGTGTCCGGATCGAGCGACAGGTTGAACTGGTCGCGCCAGCGGAACTCGAAGCGCGCGCGGCTCAGCGCGTCGTCGCGCACCTTCGCCGCCGGATGGCCCTTGGCGAGGTCCGCCGCGTGCGCCGCCAGCTTGTAGGTGACCACGCCCACCTTCACGTCGTCGCGATCTGGGAGCCCCAGATGCTCCTTGGGCGTGACGTAGCAGAGCATCGCCGTGCCGTACCAGCCGATCATCGCCGCGCCGATTCCGCTGGTGATGTGGTCATAGCCCGGCGCGATGTCGGTGGTCAGCGGCCCGAGCGTGTAGAAGGGCGCCTCGCCGCACGCCTCGAGCTGCTTTTCCATGTTCTGCTTGATCTTGTGCATCGGCACATGGCCGGGGCCCTCGATCATTACCTGTACGTCCTGTTCCCAGGCGCGCTTGGTCAGCTCGCCCAGCGTGTAGAGCTCGGCGAACTGCGCCTCGTCATTGGCGTCGGCGATCGAGCCGGGGCGCAGGCCGTCGCCCAGCGAATAGGCGATGTCATAGGCCTTCATGATCTCGGTGATCTCGTCGAACCGCTCGTACAGGAACGATTCGCGGTGATGCGCGAGGCACCACTTGGCCATGATCGAGCCGCCGCGGCTGACGATGCCGGTGACGCGCTTGGCGGTCATCGGGATGTACGGCAGCCGCACGCCGGCATGGATGGTGAAATAGTCGACGCCCTGCTCGGCCTGCTCGATCAGCGTGTCGCGGAAGATTTCCCAGGTGAGATCCTCGGCGATGCCGCCCACCTTTTCCAGCGCCTGGTAGATCGGCACCGTGCCGATCGGCACCGGCGAGTTGCGCAGGATCCATTCGCGGGTGTCGTGGATGTTGCGGCCGGTGGAGAGGTCCATCACCGTGTCCGCGCCCCAGCGGATCGACCAGACCATCTTGTCGACCTCGCTCGCCACGTCGCTGGCGACCGCCGAGTTGCCAATATTGGCGTTGATCTTCACCAGGAAGTTGCGACCGATCGCCATCGGCTCGCTTTCCGGGTGGTTGATGTTGTTCGGGATGATCGCCCGGCCGCGCGCGACTTCGTCGCGGACGAACTCCGGGGTCACGTAATCGGGGATCGAGGCGCCCCAGTCCTGCCCGTCGCGGACATATTCGGCCAGCCGCTCGCGGCCGAGATTCTCGCGCTCGGCGACATATTCCATCTCGGGCGTGATGATGCCGCGCTTGGCATAGTGCATCTGGGACACGTTCATGCCCGGCTTGGCGCGCAACGGGCGCTTCACGACATTCGGGAACTGCGGCACGCCGGCCGAGCGGTCCGGCCCCTTCAGGCCATTGTCCTCGGGCTTCACCTGGCGCGCGTCATAGGCCTCGACGTCGCCGCGGCCGAGGATCCAGTCGCGGCGCAGCGCCGGCAGGCCGGCCATGATGTCGATACGGGCATCGGGATCGGTGTAGGGGCCCGACGTATCGTACACGCGCACCGGCGGCTCGCCGCTGCCCGGCTCCAGGTGGATCTCGCGCATCGCGACGCGATGCTTGCCGACATGGATCTTGCGGCTGCCGCGGATCGGGCCGGTGGTGACGCCGATTTCAGTCTTTGCGGGAATGTCGGCCATGCTCGTCTCTCCTTCGGGCGGACGCAAGGAGAGCAGATGGACCTCGGGGAACAAGACCCTCCCTCCCTACGCCGGTGTCAACCGGATCAGGTTCAGCGGGTCGAAGGCTGCAGCCTTCCTCTCAACCGCTGCGCCAGCGGTCCCCCGGGGAATGAGCACCCGTCTACGCGCAAGCGGCGCGCCGAGCAATCCCGACGCGCCGCCCATCTATCAGAAGTGGCAAGATCAGACGAGAGCTTCGACGCGCGCTCCCCGGCGACGGCCACGCAGCATGCCGCCGGTGAGGCCGAAGCCGCCAATCAGCAAGGCCCAGGCGGCCGGCTCGGGAACGCCGGACGTCGCACCGGCGCTGAATTCTGCCCGGAACTGCACGTCGCCAAGCGCACCGGCGCTTGCATCCCAATCCCGCGCCAGCAGGCTCGCAGCGCTGTCACCCGCATTGGCATAGACGAAGTCGCCGCCGCCATAGGGATTGCTGCCGAACGTGCCCGCGGTCGGCATCCAAGCGCCTGCACCCGACGGCTGGGTCAGCCCCGCCGTGGTCAGAAACGCCACATAGCGACCTCCGGACACCAGATCGATTGCGCCGACATCAAAGCGGAGCGCATCGAAAGCCGTGCCCGTCGTGCCGCCAAAGCTGCGCGCATCGCTGGCGTAATAGGCACCGCCCACCGCGCGGTTGCCGTTCCAGGCATAGACATAGGCGCGCACATTGACCGCGCCGCCGCCCAGGAAGAAGGTGAAGCTGTTGAGCGCGTTATCGCTGCCTACCGTAAAGGTCTGCCCGTACACCGGCGTGGAACGCGCGCCGAAGCTGTCGATCTTCGCGACATAGGCGCCGCTGGTGTCGATCGTTGCCGCCGATGCCGGCACCGCCAGCATCGCGGCGGCCAAACCAAGGGCCTTGAATGCGGAATACAATGTCATGCCTCCCCCTGTTCGGTCCACTTGCTCGTCGCCCAATCGCGTCGAATGGCACCAAGCAGAACCCTAGCATTGATGCGTAACGCTTGGAAGTTGTAGGATCAATTTGGAAGCGCACGTCAAATAAGCGGTTCGCCGCATTACCGTCCCGCTTTGGGCAGGCCCCGTTTCGCCGCGCGTCCTTCCCGCCCCCGACTTGCCTTCAGAAAGTATAAGCGAGGCCCAGCGCACCATACCATTGGTTGCGCGAACCTGCGATCCGCACCACCGGCGAATCGGCGGCATCGTCCAGCATGCGACGATAGCCGACGCCGCCCACCATCGAGAGGCCGTGGAGGAGATCGCCGGTCAGCGATACGTTGCCCAGCGCGCCCAACGTCCAATCCTTCCAGCCCTTGCGCGCGGTGAAGGCCGGCAGTCCGCTTGCCGCGCTGCCCGCCGGCGTGACGCCGAAATAGGTGCGCGCATAGCCGTCGCCCATGTAATTGGCCGAGAGGTTGAGTGCGACGAAAGCCTTGCGGCTGAGCGGGGTGCTATACGTAACCGACGGCGAGACCAGATAGCTTTTGTGCACGGTGCCGACATCGTTGGTGTAGGAAACGCCGACGCTCAGCTTGTCATAGTCGCTGGTAATCAGGCCCTGCTTGCCAATGCCGATGAAACCGCCCGCTTCGATCGCGGGATCGATCTTGCCGAGCTGGCGGACCTGCCGATCCTGAATGCGCGCCGTGCGGTTGAGGTTGAGATTGACCACCGGGCCCGCCTGAAAGTCCCATCCTGGCCCAGCGCCGTCGGCGATCAGATCGGCCCAGGCGCGACCGCCCAGCACCGAAAAGTTGATGCCGGAAATAGTGCCGCGCGCCGCTGGCGCGACCGTCACCACGGACTGATCGGAACCGTCATAGCTGGGGACGATGGCGAGGCCGGCCCCCACCGTTACGCTATCTCCGCTCAGATCAGGTGCGGGTTCGGACGATTGCTGGGCCAGGGCGGGCATCGCGATCGACAGGCAGAGCAGCGTGCAGGTGCTGTGGTACGCGGTACGAACAGAAAACATGAAAGGCTCCGGGGACGGATGTTGCACCAGCGCAACGCAGGTCGCTGATCGCAGTTCCTGTCGCGGTTATAGCAGATAGCGCATGCGCACTTCCTGGCGATCGCTGCCGCCGGTCAGCGGGAACTGCGCGGCGGTGAATCGGGGCGGGCCGAACCCGATGGCCGGATTGCGCGAAAAGCCGAAGCCCTCGCGCGGGATACCCATCATCGTATCCAGCTTGCCGTTGCCATTCGCGTCGTGGATCACCGCGACCGCATAGTCGCCAGGCGCCAGGCCCGTGACGCGCAGCTGACCCGCGCTCGCCGGAATCGAGCGCTTGATCGCGCCGCCGCCGTCACGGCAATCAGGAAACACGGAGGGCGCAGGCGCGATGCACACCTGCAGCAGCCCGCGACTCGAACGCAGTTTGACGAAATCAATCTCCAGCGTCGCCAGTGGCGATCCGCCGCCCAGTATCGGGAACAGAGCCAGCGCGGCGAGCGCGCGGCGTGCCCTGGAACTGCCCCAACCCCTGGTCCGTCCCGCACAGCCGGTCCCAGAACCGGAAATAAAGCCCATAGTTGCACCCATATCGTTCATGGTGGCGCTGATGATGGCTCGCGGTGATCACCCACGCCCCGACTGGCCCCCGCCACAACCACGCTGGGAAGATCTCCCAACCCATATGATTAGTCACCCCCATAACCGTCATGATCGTCAGCACCAAGCCGAGCGCGGCGACATGAATGGGAATCACGAAGACCAGCAGCGGTATCACGATTGCGCCCGACAGCGCCTCGCCCCAATGGAAACTCATCGCCGCCCAGGCGGTGGGCGGACGGCTGGCGTGGTGGACGGCATGGTAGCGACGAAAAAGCGCCGGCATGTGCATCGCCCGGTGCGTCCAGTAGAACCAGCTGTCGTGCAGGAACAGGTACAGGAACGCCGACACCGGCAGATACCAGAGCGGCCAGGCATGGACATCGTCATAGATGCGCGTCCAGCCCTGCGCCTTCCAGCCCCACGCGACGATGCCGGCGGGGATGCCGTAGATCGCGGTAGAGGCGAGGCTCCAGCCGATTTCTTTGCGAATCTGCCGATCCAGCCCGGCATAGAGGCCGGGATGCCGCAGCCGCGTGGCGAGCGCGAATCCAGCGGACGCCGCGAGATAGCGCACCCCGACGATCACCGTCATGACGACCGCGGAGGTCAGCAAGGCAAGGGCGATGTCCATGGCAGAGCCTGCTACGCCTTCGCGGCGCGGGCGGCAATGCGATTGACGCCGATCCAGCGCCACTTAGCGACGCGAAACACCGTCGGTTGCGCCCAGTGCGCGGCAGATGACACCGGTAAACCGTTGTGATGAAGCAACAGTCGTAGTTTTACGCAGAAGCGCACAACAAGATTGTAAACCTGATCAGGTGCACCCTCCCACCCCTTAAACAACAGCAAGTACGGGTCGGGAGTGGTCGTCGTGAAATTGCGGTATCTTTTGCTCGCGTTCTGCTCGAACGCCATAGTCGCCCCTGCGCTGGCGCAATCCGCCGGCGACAGCGAGAAGCCTTCGGAGACCGCGCAAGTCCCCGAGAAGGAAGTTTTTTCAACCGGCGTCGCCAAGGGACGCGACCGCCTGGACAGCGCAACGTCGACCAGCGCGTTCCGCGCCGCCGAGTTCGAAAAGCTGGGGCCGCGCCCGCTTGCCGATTTGTTGCGCACCATGCCGGGATTACGCGTCGCCAACAATATCGGTGAAGGCAACGCCAACTATACGGTACGCGGCCTGCCACTGGCGGCCGGCGGCTCCAAATACATGCAGTTCCAGGAAGACGGGCTGCCCGTCCTCGAGTTCGGCGACTTCTTCAACATCGCCGCAGACGTGTACATGCGGGCGGACTTCAATGTCGCCGCGATCGAATCCATCCGTGGTGGTTCCGGCTCGACCTTCTCGTCCAACGCCCCCGGCGGCGTGATCAACCTGATTTCGAAGACGGGCGAAGTCGCCGGCGGTGCGATTCGGCTGTCGACCGGCGTGGATTATGGCGAGAAGCGCGTCGACTTCGACTATGGTAGCCCGCTCGGCGGCGGCTGGCGCTTCCACATCGGCGGCTATTATCGCTCGGGCGAAGGGCCGCGCGACATCGGCTTCACCGGCTTCAAGGGCGGCCAGATCCGCGTCAACGTGACCAAGCAGTTCGCCAACGGCTATGTTCGCGTGCACGGCAAATGGCTGGACGATCGTTCGCCCACTTTCGCGCCTTATGCCGTCCGCATCACGGGGACGAACGACAATCCGGTGATCAGCGATGTGCCGGGCTTCGACATCCGCCGCGACTCGACACTGTCTCCCTATATCGGGCCGGTGATCACGCTCGACGGCGAGAACAAGCTGCAGCGATTCCCGGTCGCCAACGGGATGCATCCCACCTCCAAGTCGATCGGCCTGGAAGCGCAGTTCGACGTCGCCGGTTTCACCATTTCGAACCGCATGCGCTATTCGAAGAATGGCGGCGACTACAATCGCGCCTTCCCGTCGAGCATTACCACCGTGGCCGCGCTTGCGGCGTCTCAGGGAGGCGCCGGCGCCACGGCGCGCTATGCCACCGGCCCCAATGCCGGCCAGTTGATCTCCACGACGACGCCGGTCAACGGCAACGGCCTCTTGATGTTTTCCTACATCTCGCAGACCCGCGCCCGTTCGCTTGACAATTTCACCAATGATTTCCGCGCTACCCGCGTCTGGAAGATGGGCCGCGGCGATCTGACGGTGACCGGCGGGCTCTATAAGGCGAACCAGCAGCTCAACACCCAGTGGCTGCACACCGCGATCAACACCGATGTCGTCGGCAACGGCCAGACCGCAATGGTGGACATCTTCAACGCGCAGGGCGTGGCCCAGACGCAGGGCGGCTATTATGCGTTCAGCCGAAACGGCAGCAATTTCCGCCGCATCTTCGACGTATCCTACGACATTCTGGCCCCCTATGGTTCGGCCAACTACCATATCGGCAAGATCTCGATCGGCGGCAGCGTCCGCTATGATCGCGGGCGGGTGCGCGGCCAGCTGTTCGGAGCGGACCTGGGCGGGGGCCGGGTGGGCGTAACCCGATTCGACGTCAATGGCGACGGCATGATCTCGCCGGCCGAAACACGCGTCGCGACCCTGCCGCTCGATGCACCGGCGCCGGTGAACTACAATTACGGCTATTGGAGCTATTCGAGCGGCATCAACTACCGCGTCGCCGAGCCCTTCTCGCTCTTCGCCCGCTATAGCCGGGGCGCGCGCGCCAATGCCGACAAGATCCTGTTCACGCCAGCGGTGAGCGCGACCACAGGCGGCGTGGCCGATCCCAGCGACAAATATGACGAGGTCCGCCAGCTGGAGGGCGGCTTCAAGTTCCGCAAGTCCAACGCGACGCTGAACGTCACCGCCTTCCGCGCGACGGCGGACGACCACAACGTCCTCAACGGCGCCGCCACGCGCACGTTCCGCACCTATCGTGCGACCGGCGTCGAGATGGAAGGCAGCTACCGCTACGGCATTTTCAGCATTACCGCCGGGGCGACCTACACCAAAGCGAAGATCACTGAAGACAAGCTCGACGCCACGCTCACCGGCAAGGAGCCGCGCCACCAGCCGACCTGGACGCTGGAGGCGACGCCGCAGATCGAGCTGCGCTATGCTACGCTAGGTGCCAATGTAGTGACGATCACCAGCAGCTATGCGCAGGACAGCAATTTGCTGCGGATGCCCGGCTTCACCGTCGTCAACGCCTTCGCGGTGGTGCGGCCGGTGCCGAAGGTCGAGCTGATGCTCAATGCGACTAACCTGCTCGACCAGCGCGGCTTCTTCGAGATCAATCAGAGCACCGTGCCGGCGAACGGCATCGGCTGGGCCCGGTCGATCAACGGCCGGACGATCTCGGTCTCAGCAAAGTACAGCTTCTGAATCGGTAAAGGCAGGCTCCGGTGCGATCGGAGCCAGCCAGCCACTCAGCCGATCGAAGCGGCACAAGGTCACGGCTTCCTCCGCATCGATATGGACCAGCCGGCCGGAATAGGGTTCGGCACGACCGGAGGCGATGTTGCGATCGATCGTCCGGACCGCCTGTTCGATATCGGTGAAGTCCGCATCGTCGAGGGCACTCAGGCCGTAGTTCCACCATTGCAGTCGCATCAGCTCGGCAATGATGTCGGGTGGGAAACGCGTTTTGATGGGCTTGGCGGGTATGCCGCCGACGATCGTATAGGGCCGCACATCCTTCACCACCACCGCGCGAGACGCGATCACCGCGCCATCGCCGATCGTCACGCCGCGCCGAATGAAGGCGCCCTCGCCGATCCAGACATCGTTGCCGACGACGATCTTGTCAGCCCGGCCCTGCACCCGCGTGCCCGCAAGTGCCGCGGCCTTTGCGATCGCCGGCGCGTTTCGCGCGCGGAATTCGCTTAGCTGTGGCCAATCGAACTCACCTTCGAACAGCGGATGGGCCGAAAGATAATCGGTCGGGTGCTCAACCTGCCCCATGACGACGTTGTTGGCGATCGAACAGAAGCGGCCGATGCTCGCGACATGCCGGAAGATGGATGCGCCGCCGCCAAGATAGGTGAAGCCGCCGATGAAATCGGCGAGGTACCTGCCTGACTGCAAGTTGGCGGGCCCCTCGATCAGCGTTTCGCCTTTCGCCCCAGCTCAGCCGAAGCAAACGTCCTGAGCGATGCCGCCGCCGATCTTCCGGCAGATTTGCCGTGCCTCTTCAGCAAGCTGGTTCTCGTTCTTCGGCGACATGAAACCTCCTGCCTTCCTTATAGCAAGAGATCAGGTGCGGCAGTCGGCATGTACGCGCCCCGCTTCGGCGCGCGGGTCCTACGCGCGGGGTTCCCACACCCCCGGGGTTGAGCTAGGCGACGGACATGCCTTCAACCATCAGTTGCGACGTCGCCATTGTCGGCGGCGGCCTTGCGGGCGGGCTTATCGCGCTCGCAATCCGGAAGAAGAAACCACATTGCTCCGTCCGGCTCATCGAAGGCTCGGCGCGGATCGGCGGCAATCATCTCTGGTCGTTCTTCGCGGACGACGTGGCGCCCGAGCATCGCTGGCTCGCTGCGCCGCTGATCAGCCATGGCTGGTCGAACTATGATGTCGCATTCCCCGGTCACAGCCGGACGCTGCCGGCGCGCTACTATTCGGTGGAATCGGAGCATTTCGATCGCGTCGTGCGCGAGGCGCTGGGGCCCAAGGGCCTGCTGCTCGGCCGCGAGGCGGCGGACATCACGCCCAACGCCGTCGCGCTTGCCGATGGCGATCTGGTCGAAGCGGATGGCGTGATCGATTGTCGCGGCGTGGGCGACACCAGCGCGCTGCAGCTCGGCTGGCAAAAATTCCACGGAGCCGAGCTCGCGCTCGCCGCGCTCAACACGGTGCAACGGCCGCTGATCATGGACGCAACGGTGCCGCAGATCGACGGTTATCGCTTCGTCTACTGCCTGCCGTTCAGCCCGACGCGGATGTTCGTCGAAGATACCTATTACAGCGACACGCCATCGATCGACCTGCTTGCCACCGGCGCGCGGATCGAAGCCTATGCCGATGCGGCAGGCTGGCAGGTGGAGCGCGTGCTGCGCGAAGAAGTGGGCAGCCTTCCGGTGGCGATGGGCGGCGACCATGCCGCCTATTGGGCCGCCGGCGGTCGCGGCATCGCCAAGGCGGGCATGAAAGCCGGGCTGTTCCACCCGATGACCGGCTATTCCTTCCCCGACGCAGTGCGGACCGCCGCGCTGATCGCCGAGGAAAAGGATTATTCCGGCGAGGCGCTGCACCAAATGCTGTATGGCTATTCGCGCGGGCTATGGCGCAAGCGCGGCTTCTATCGCATGCTCGCCGCGATGCTGTTCAAGGCGGCCGAACCCGAGGAGCGCTATCGCGTGCTGGAACGTTTTTACCGTCTGGATGCAGGTCTGATCCAGCGCTTCTATGCCGGGCAGTCGACCTGGGGTGATCGCGTGCGCGTGCTTTCGGGCAAGCCGCCGGTGCCGATCGGCCGCGCCCTTTCTGCGATCTGGAACCGCTGATGCGCCGCGCAGCCGTGATCGGCGCCGGATTCGGCGGCCTCGCCCTTGCCATCCGACTGCAGTCCGCCGGCGTGGACACCACGCTGATCGAGGCGCGCGACAAGCCCGGCGGCCGCGCCTATTATTGGGACCGCGACGGCTTCATCTTCGACGGCGGCCCGACGGTGATCACCGATCCGGACGCGCTGAAGGAGCTGTGGCGCCTTTCGGGCCACGATATCTCGGAAGACGTTACGCTGAAGCCGGTCACGCCCTTCTATCGCCTGTCCTGGCCGGACGGCACGACCTTCGACTACACCAACGACGACGCCGTGCTCGCGGGCGAGATCGCGAAGCTCGATGCCAGCGACATCGCCGGCTATCGCAAGTTCCTGGAATATTCCGAACGGGTCTATCAGGAAGGCTATGTGAAGCTGGGCGCGAAGGCGTTCCTGGACTTCAAGTCGATGCTGAAGGCCGCACCCGCGTTGATGCAGAACCAGGCCTGGCGCTCGGTCTATTCGATCGTCTCCAGTTTCGTGAAGAACGAGAAACTGCGCGAGGCGCTGTCGTTCCACACCCTGCTCGTCGGCGGCAATCCGATGGCGACCAGCAGCATCTATGCACTGATCCACAAGCTGGAGCGCGACGGCGGCGTGTGGTGGGCCGAAGGCGGCACCAACCGGCTGGTCGCCGGCATGATCCGCCATTTCGAGCGGCTGGGCGGCGCGGTGCGGATCGGCGACCCGGTCGACGAGATCCTGACGCTGGGCGATCGGGTGACCGGCTTGCGCACCAAGAGCGGCTTCGAACTGGAAGTCGATGCGGTGGCGAGCAATGCGGACATCGTCCACAGCTATCGCGACCTGCTGCGCAATTCGCGGAGCGCGCGGCGAACGGCAGGGCGGCTCGTCAACAAGCGCTTTTCGCCGTCGCTGTTCGTGGTGCATTTCGGACTGCGCGGCACCTTCCCCGACATTCCGCACCATATGATCCTGTTCGGCCCGCGCTATAAGGGTCTGCTCGACGACATCTACACGCATGGCGTGATCAGCGAGGACTTCTCGCTGTATCTCCACCATCCGTCGGCTTCGGACGCCAGCATGGCGCCGGAGGGACATTCGACCTTTTACGTGCTCGCGCCGGTGCCGCATCTCGGCAAATTCCCGGCAGACTGGAGCGAAGTGGGTCCAATTCTAGAGCAGCGCATCCTTGCCGAGGTGCAGCGTCGGCTGATCCCGGATCTGGCGGATCGAATCGTCACCAAGTTCCACTATGCGCCCACCGACTTCCGCGACGATCTTGCCGCGCATCACGGATCGGGATTCAGCCTGGAGCCGATCCTGACGCAGAGCGCGTGGTTCCGCGTGCACAATCGCGATGACGCGATTTCGAACCTGTATTTCGTCGGCGCGGGAACGCATCCGGGCGCGGGTATTCCGGGCGTGGTGGGGAGCGCCAAGGCAACTGCCGAGCTGATGCTGGGCGAAATGGTCTGAAGCATCTCAAGCCCCTCCTCCTTGGAGGAGGGGTTGGGGTGAAGGGTTTCCGGAACGAAAGTAGGTCTCGGTGAGACACCGCGCCATCCCATTCCCCTGAAGGTGCGGCGCTAAGTACCCCCTCTTCCTCCCCGCGAAAACACGCTATCAGCCCCGCCACAGGAGCACATAATGAAGCGTATCGCCGTCTATTGCGGTTCGGCCAGCCCGGCCAATCCGGTCTATATCGAAGCCGCCCGCACCTTGGGCCGCACGCTTGCCGAGCGCGGCATCGGTGTCGTCTATGGCGGCGGTCGGCTCGGCCTGATGGGCGCGGTCGCCGATGCAGCGCTGGAGGCTGGCGGCGAGGTGATCGGGGTAATCCCCACCCTGCTCGTCAACGCCGAGGTCGCGCATCGCGGCCTCACCTCCCTCGAGGTGTGCGAGACGATGCACGAGCGCAAGGCGCGCTTCACCGAGCTGGCCGACGGCTTCGTCAACCTGCCCGGCGGCACCGGTACGATGGACGAACTTTGGGAAGCAATGAGCTGGGCGCAGCTCGGCTACCACGCCGATCCGATCGGTCTGCTCAACATCGCCGGCTATTACGACAAGCTCGTCGAGTTCTGGGAGCATATGGGAACGGTTGGGTTCGTGCGGTCGCAGCACCAGGGCCTGTTGCTGGTCGACAGCACGATCGACGGCCTGCTGGCCAAGATGGCCGATGCCCAGCCGATCGTGCCGATCGCCCAGTTGCGGCGCGACCAGCTGTAATGCGCTTTCCCGGCCGCGATGCGATCGTCGCCACCGCCGGCGAATCGATCGCCCGCGGCTCGCGCAGTTTTGCCGCGGCCAGCAAACTGTTCGATCCCAAGACGCGGGAGCGTGCCTGGCTGCTTTATGCCTGGTGCCGCCGCTGCGACGATATCGCCGACGGTCAGGATCACGGCCATGGCATGACCGTGGTCGAGGATCCCCAGGCCCGCTTGGCGGAAGTGCGCGAACGCACCGCTGCGGCACTGGCGGGCGAATGGGTCGGCGATGCAGCGTTCGACGCACTACGCATCGTAGCGCAAGAGACCGGCATGCCGCATCGCTTCGCCTGGGACCTGATCGACGGCTTTGCGCTCGATGCCGATGGCTGGCAGCCGACAAATGAGGACGATCTGCTGCGCTATTGCTACCATGTCGCCGGCGTGGTCGGCTGCATGATGGCGGTGGTGATGGGCGTGCAGCCTGAGGATGAGGCGGTTCTCGATCGCGCGTGCGACCTGGGCCTCGCCTTTCAGCTCGCCAATATCGCGCGCGACATTGGCGAGGATGCTGAAGCCGGCCGCTGCTACCTGCCCGCCGCCTGGCTCGCGGAGGTGGGGCTGACCGCCGACAACCCGCTCGCCGATCGCAGCGCGCTCGCCATCCTCGGCACGCGGCTCGCCGACCGGGCGGAAGCCTATGAGATCAGCGCGCGGGGCGGGGCGGCGGCGCTGTCGTTCCGCTCGGCCTGGGCGGTACTGGCCGCCGCCGACATCTATGGCGGCATCGCCCGCAAGGTTCGCGCGCGGGGCGCAGGCGCGTGGGAGAGCCGCACCACAACGTCGGGCGGCGAGAAGCTCGCCGCGATCGGCGGGGCCTGGATCGCGGCATGGAAGCGGGCGCCGACGCCACGGCCGGCAGGACTGTGGACGCGGCCGCGATAACTTTGGTTATTGGGCGTTCAGCGCGTTGATCGCGGCATGCACCCGCGCTTCAACTTCGCGTCGCGGAAGGCCAGGCGGAATCGGCTCGCCAAAGCGGAACACGATGTCGCCTTTGTGCATCAGCCCTTTGCGGGGCCAGACATGCCCGCTCTTCACCGCCACTGGAACCACCGGCAGATCGAGGGCACGGTACAGGCCGGCAAAGCCGGAACGGAGCGGGGGTGCCTCACCGGGCAGCACGCGGGTGCCTTCCGGAAAGATCAGCACCGATCGGCCGCTGGCCAGCGCGGTTTTCGCGTCTCGCATCAACGCCCGCAGGGCGCTGGCGTTTGCGGCCCGGTCCACCACGATTGTGCCATAACGCTGCGCCGCCCAGCCCCAGATCGGGATCTTGGCCAGTTCGCGCTTCATCACGGTTGCCGGGCTGTCGAGCATGCGCGTGAGTTCCAGCGCCTCGTAATAGCTTTCGTGCTTGCCGGCGAAGAGCAGCTGCCCGCTCGGTATCGTGCCTTCGACGCGCAGCCGCGCGCCCATGATCGCGCCGACCGACCATTGCATCAGCCATGCCCACAGATTCGAGTGCGCCCGCAGCGCTCGCCCGCCGAACAACGCGACGATCGGCACCAGCAACACCATCACGACGGAGATGCTGTAGAAGAACAGGCGAAAAGCCCAGGTTCGCAGCACGTCCATCAATCCACCCCCACGAGCAGCGCCCCCCGGCGCACCAGATATTTGTGGTATTCCTGCAGCAACATGCGCCAGCGGAGGCGGCTCGGCACGCCGTCTCCCACGATCGTCACACCGCCCAGCACATGGGCAAGCTCCAGTCGGGCGCGCGGCATGTGCCAGTCGGACGTGACCAGCCGCACGCTGCGATACTCGTGCTCGCGCACCCAGCGGACGGTCTCGTCGGCGTTGGAACGCGTGTCGACCGCCTCATGGCCCAAATCGACGCAGCAGCGGAACAGCGCGCGATCGGCCGGAAACTGCGCCGCCAGCTCGCGCGGGCGAACGTCCGGATTGACGCCGCTCACCAGCATGCGCCGTGCATCCTGCCGACGCAGCGCATCCAGCCCGCGCTGGATGCGCCCGGGCCCCCCGGTCAATACCACCACCGCATCGGTGGGATGCGCGCCCAGCGGCTTGCCCAGGCTCAGCAAGAAGACGCCAAAGCCGACGGCCCAGGAGAACGCGACCAGCAACAGCAGCAGGAACAGCCGCCGCATCAGAGCTGCCCCGCCAGCGCGCGCAGCACCGCGATTCGCGCCGCCCCCGTCGCGAGCAACGCAAACGCCACGGGCAGTAGGATCAGCAGCGCCCAGTCGACCGGAGCCAGCCCGGTGCCGCCCAGAATGCCGGAGCCGATCTGCACCAGCCGCGCCTGCAGCAGCACGATCAGCGCCAGGGCCAGAATCGCGCCCGCGGCTCCGCCCAGGAGCGTGTCGAAAGCAATCCGCCGCTGGAACAGGCGGGCAATCTGGTGATCGGTGGAGCCGAGCATATGCAGCACTTCGATGGTATCGCGGTGCGTGTCCAGCCCCGCGCGCGTCACCAGCAGCACAACGCCGGCCGCCGCCGCCGCAATCACCAGCACCAGCCCTGCGGCGACGGCGCCCAGCGTGGCGAGGAAGCGGCGCACCGGCGCCAGCCAGGCGGCGCTGCGATCGACCCGGATGCCCGCCGCCACCGATCGCGCCGCGGCGATCACCGCCTCCGCGCGCTCAGCCGGCACCTCGACATCGATCAGCACCGGCATCGGCAGGTCGGGATCGAGACCGGCATCGCCCAGCCACGGTCGGAGCAGCGCCGCCAGCCGATCGCGATCCGCTTCCACGACCCGGCGCACGCCCGGCATCGCCTTCAGCCGCCCCACCAAGGCCGCCGCGCGCCTGTCGCGCAGCCGGGCATCGGGTTCGACCAGTTGCACCACCAGCTTGCCGGCAAAGCCGCGATCGAGGTCGCCCACCGCGCGCGTGACGCCCAGCCCGAGCGCTGCGCTCAACACCGTCAGGAACAGCATGATGCCCATGATGCCGATCATGATCCGCGCGTGCTGGCCGCGATCGAGCAGTTGGCGATCGATCGTGCGATCCGGGGCCAGGCGCATCATGCCGCTCCCGGCGGATGCAGCAGCACGCCCGTCGGATCGACCAGCCGGCCCTTCTCCACCCGCATCCGGTGCGCATGGGGTATCCGGCCGATGAGGTGCAGGTCGTGCGTGGCCATCACCACCGTCGTGCCCAGCCGGTGCAGCGCTTCGAACAGGTGGAGCAGCCGATCGGCCATGTCGGGATCGACATTGCCGGTAGGCTCGTCGGCCACCAGCAATTCGGGGCGGGCGATAACGGCGCGGGCGATGGCGATGCGCTGCTGCTCGCCGCCGGAAAGCGTGGGCGGCCGTGCAGTGACGCGCGCGCTCAGCCCCACCCATTCGAGCATTTCCCGCACGGGCGCGTCGATATCGCTTTCCCGAACGCCCGCGAGGCGCAGCGGCAGCGCGACATTGTCATAGGCGGAAAGATGCGGGACGAGGCGGAAATCCTGAAACACGACGCCGATCCTGCGACGCAGCGCGGGCAGCCGCCGTCGCGGCAGCGCGCCGGCATCCTCGCCGAACAGCCGGATGACGCCGCGCGTCGGCCGCTGCGCCAGATAGAGCAGGCGCAGCAGCGATGTCTTGCCCGCGCCCGAGGCGCCGGTGAGGAAATAGAAGCCGCCCTTGGCGAGCGTGAAACTGACGTCCGACAGCGTTTCTACCCCGGTGCCGTAGCGCAGGCCGACCTTCTCGAAGTGCACGATGTTCGCCATGCGCCGTGCGGCCCATCCCATCCCTTGATCCGCTTGAGCGGCCGCCATCGCACAGCACCCGATGGCGCTCAACCCGCCGCCAAGCCGCTTGCTGCCCGGAATCGGCGCGGCTAGGCTTCGCGTCCGGCGCGTCTTCGGCCGGGGTAGAGGGGCGGACAGCATGATCTTGGAGTGTAGCCAGTGCGGATCGCGCTATGATGTGCCGAGTTCCGCGATCGGCCCGGACGGGCGGACCGTGCGGTGCGTCAACTGCAAGCACAGCTGGTTTCAATCGCCCGAGCCGCTAGAGCTGACGACACCCGCCGAAGAAAGAGCGGCGCCGCAGCTCGACGCCGTGGAAGAACCGGCGCTGCCTGTGCCCGCTGAGGCCGTCGAGGCAGTAGATGCCGAGCCGGAGGCCTATGATCCGTTCGCCGATCCGCCGCCGCCGCCCCGGCGGGGACGGCTGCGCTGGACGATCGCGGCGATCGTTGCCACCCTGTCGGTGCTGCTGGGCGGTGCCGCGCTGCTCCACTGGAAGGCGCCCGGCGTGGCCGCGAAGCTGGGGCTCAACTTCGGGGCAGGCGAAACGCCGCTGCTGTTCAGCGAGAAGAATGTCGAGCTGAAGACCCGCACCGACGGCAGCCGCCTGTTCATCGTTTCCGGCAAGGTGCTCAATCCCACCGGCAGCGCGCAGCACGTGCCCGATATCCGCATCCGGCTGATGGATGGCCAGGGCCGCGAAGTCTATGGCTGGCGGATCACGCCGGCGGCGCGGACGTTGGACGCGCAGGCGGCGATGGAATTCAACGGCGCCAAGGTCGACGTGCCGGCCGAAGCGAAGGTCGCCCGCCTCAGCTTTGCGAGCGAAATCGGCGAGTGACCTGGATCAGCCGCCCGCCGTTCAGCAGCGCGGCGGCCACCATGCCGAGCCCAGAGGCGAGCACCAGACCCTGCGCGCTATAGCCACCGTGCACCAGGAGCAGTCCCAGTCCGCCGGTGACGATGAAGAAGGCGACGATGCCGTTGACGCCCGCCGCCACCTGATCGCCGAGCGAGCGCAGCGCATAGACGAACACCACCTGGATCCCGTCGAACAGGATGAAGGGCGCCCACAGCATCAGCATCGACGCGGCAATGGCATGAACCTGGGCGCTGGCGGGGAACCCCTGCACCGCAAGCATCGGCGCAAGGATCAGGCCGATCGCTAGAAGCCCGGTGGCGATCGCCGCCAGCACCGCGGCGATCGCGGTGCGCTTCGCCGCCACCTGCGGCACCCCTTCCCCCACCGCATTGCCCACGCGTACGCCCGCGGCGGATCCCAGGCCAAGCGCCACCGCAAAGGTGACGTTGTGGATCGAAAACACGATCTGGAAGGCGTGCGCGGTCGATTCTCCCAACTGGGTGGAGAGCACGATCAGGATGGAGAAGCCGACCAGTTCCAGCCCGGACGCGATCGCCGGCACGACGCCGAACCGCGCCAGCGCCCAGGCCCCGGCCCAGTTGCCCGGCGCCGCCCAGGAACGCAGCGCACGCACGCCGCGCGCCTGTGCACGCGGCAAGGTCCATGCGGCGGCGACCATCCCCACTGCGCCCAGCGCGGAGGCAATAGCGGTAGCCGCCGCCGCGCCTGCCGCACCCCAGGCCGGCAATCCTCCGGCGCCGGTGGCGAGAAGCCAGGCGAGCAGACCGTTGACAGGCAGGATGGCCAGATTGACGGTGGTGACGCGGCCCGGCCGGCTCACCCCCTCCAGGAAGAAGCTCGCGGCGATCGTCACCAGTTGAAACGGGTAGGCCAGCGCCATCATCCGCACCACCGGCGCCGCCACCGGCACCAGATCGGGCGCAACCCCGACCATCGCCAGCAACGGTGCGGCGAATCCGAACAGCAGTGCGCCGCTCACCAGACCCAGCATCAGCGCGAGCAGAAGGCCGCGGTGCAGGACGCGGCCGGTGCCGGGCAGATCGCCGGCGCCGTCCGCCCGCGACACATGCACCAGCACGCCCGAAAGCGCGCCCAACCCCATCACGATGCCGGGAAAGGTGATCGTGCGGCTGGCGCCCAGCGCCGCCACCTGATGCGTGCCCGTCAGCCCGACCACGATCACATCTGTGACGTGCAGGATCGTCCAGTTCAGGCCCGTCAGAATGACCGGCCATGCCAGCGCAAGGATCCGGCGCGTCTCCGCAGCAAGGGGCGTTGTGGCAGCCATGCCCGGGGCATAGGCGCAAGCGGCGTCGCAAGAAAGCCGAACAAGGCGGGTTGCCAGCCCGGTTTCGCTTTGCTAGGGGCCGCTGCCTTACCAGCCGCCGGAACGAAAATGCCGGCGGAAATTCACGTGCGGTCGTGGCGGAACTGGTAGACGCGCAACGTTGAGGTCGTTGTGGCCGAAAGGCCGTGGAAGTTCGAGTCTTCTCGACCGCACCAGTGAACAAGACGATGGGGGCTCCGGCCCCCATTTTCGCATCTGCATCCTGCGCTGCGACATTTATCTTATATTTTGGCACAGTTTTGCGACATGTGCGTCGTACCCGGCGAATGAAGAAGGGCGGGCCTGCGGGCCCGCTTGTGATTCGGTAACAAAGGGACGGAACAACGATGAAGCGACTGGGGACCACCCTGGCAGGTCTGTTGGCAGGCGTATCGCCGCTGGTGGCGCAGGCACAAACTACGGCCCAGCCACAGCAGGGCAGCCGCCCTGCCCAGGCGCCCGCGCAGGAAGCCGATCCCTATACCGATGAAATCGTCGTCACCTCCTCCGCCCCACGCGGCGCGGTGCAGAGCGACATTCCCCCTGAAATTCAGCTCAATCAGGCGGACATCCGTGCCTATGCGGTGTCGTCTATTTCCGATCTGCTCAACGAGTTGGCGCCGCAGACGGGCAGCGGGCGCGGCAGCGGCAGGCCGGTGGTGCTGCTCAACGGCCGCCGCATCTCCAGCTTCGCCGAGATTCGCGACCTGCCGACCGAGGCAATCGAGCGCGTCGACATCCTGGCGGAGGAAGTGGCGCTGAAGTTCGGCTACTCGGCTGATCAGCGCGTCGTCAATTTCGTACTGCGCGAGCGTTTCCGCGCCCTCACCACCGAGCTGGAAGGCGGCGGCCCCACCGAGGGCGGCAACAGCAGCCAGGAAGTGCAAGCCGACATCCTCAAGATCAACCGCGATCGTCGCGTCAATCTGGACGTGAAATATGAGGGCAATTCGGCGCTGCTCGAAAGCGAGCGCAACGTGCTGCCGACGGTCACCGACAGCAGCGGCGTCAACCAGGCGCCCTATCGCACGCTGGTATCCCCGAGCCAGGATCTGACGATCAACAGCTCCTATGCGCGCGACCTTAATCCAAAGCTGGGCGCGACGATCAACGGCACGCTGGAAGTGCAGCAGAGCGAGGCGCTGCGCGGCCTTGCGCTTTCGCAGACGGCGGCCCCGATCGCGCTGCCCAGCGAGCCCAATCCGCTCACCGCCAGCAGCCGCACGATCACCGCGCATCTCGGCACCACGCTGAACGGCGATGGCCTGCCTTGGGGCAATGCGTGGAGCTGGTCGGTGATCGGCAATTACGATCGCGTGACCAGCAACACCATCACCGATCGCGGCTTCGATACCGCCGGGCTGGCGCGCCCCGCAGATCAGGGCCAATCCGTGTCGAATGTCGGCGCGGTCGATGCGCTGCTGCGCGGCCCGCTGTTCCGGCTGCCGGCAGGCGATGTTTCCACTTCGCTGCGTCTGGGCGGATCGTTGAGCAGCTTCGACAGCACCGCCGTGCGCAACGGCCTGCCGACCGATGCGTCGCTGTCGCGCAACATTGCCAGCAGCCAGCTGAACATCGACGTGCCGATCGCCAGCCGCCGCCGCGCCGTGCTGAGCGCGATCGGCGATCTGACGCTCAATGGCAATGTCGCCGTCCAGCACCTGTCGGACTTCGGCACGCTGACGACCACGGGCTATGGCGTGAACTGGTCGCCGCTCAAGCCGCTGCGGCTGATCGCCTCCTGGACCGATACCGAGGACGCGCCGACCACGGGCCAGCTCGGCAATCCGGTAATCGCCAGCCCCAATACCCGTGTGTTCGACTATCGTACCGGCCAGACGGTGACGATCACTACGATCACCGGCGGCAACCCGCTGCTCACCGCCGAGAACCGGCATGTGATGAAGCTGGGCCTGGAACTGCGCCCGTCGGAAAAGACCGATCTGTCGTTCCGCGCCGATTACGTGACCACGCGCATCCGCAACGACATCGCCACGCTTCCTTCCGTGACCGCGCCGATCGAAGCGGCGTTCCCCGATCGGTTCGTCCGCGATGCCGATGGCGATCTGGTGAGCATCGACAACCGTGCTGTCAATTTCGCCGAGAACAACACCCAGCAGCTCCGCTGGGGCTTCAACCTTTCGGTGCCGATCCGGTCGTCCGTCGAAAAGAAGATCGCTGCGATGCGCGCCCAGCGCGAAGCCGAACGCGCCGCGGCCGTTGCCGCCGGAAAGCCGCTGCCGGCGGAAGGG
The DNA here is from genome assembly GCF_048568905.1 of Sphingomonas sp. HT-1. Taxonomy (GTDB): domain Bacteria; phylum Pseudomonadota; class Alphaproteobacteria; order Sphingomonadales; family Sphingomonadaceae; genus Sphingomonas. The sequence continues at coordinate 2,500,262 of NZ_CP183770.1, forward strand.
CAGGCGGGCATGTTCGGGCAGCAACAGGGGCAGAACGGCCAGCAGCCCCGTCCGCCCGGCGGCGGCAGCCTCTTCGGCCCGCCCCCTGGCGCGGGCCAGGGGGGGCCTGGCGGTCCCGGCGGCGGCTTCCGCGGTGGGCGTGGTGGCTTTGGCGGGCCGAACGGCGCGCTCGCCGGTCGCGCGCAGTTCAGCCTCTATCATACCTGGTATTTCAAGAATCAGATCAAGATACGCGATGGCGTGCCGATCCTCGACCTGCTGAACGGCGATGCCGCCGGCAACAATGGTGGCCAGCCGGCCCACCAGATCGAAGGACAGGCGGGCTTCACCAAGGACGGCGTGGGCATCCGGCTCGGCTATAAGTGGCAGAGCAGCACCACCGTCTTCACCGGCTTGAACAACACCGATCGGCTGAATTTTGGCGATCTCGGCACGTTCAACCTGCGGCTGTTCGCGGATCTGGGCCGACAGTTCAAGCTGGTGCGCGAGCATCGCTGGCTGCGCGGTACGCGTGTGAGCTTGGGCGTTTCCAACCTTCTCAACACCCGGCAGCGCGTGACCGACCAGACCGGCACGATTCCGGTCAACTATCAACCCGACCTGCTCGACCCGACGGGCCGGACGGTGACCCTGAGCGTCCGCAAGCTGTTCTTCTGATCCCGGCGGCGGCGCGGCGCGTGGTTGCGCGTCGCGCCCGCTTGGCCCATCACGCCCCCGCAACCGAACGGGGGAAGTGCGAATGAGGCGTGGGTATCTGCTGGCGGCATGGGCTGCAGTGAGCGTGCTGGCCGTGCCAGCGGCGGCGCAGCAGGCAGAGGTAAGCAGCACATGGGTGCGTGCGCACGAGACCTTCCTCGCCGGCGACGAGCTACGCGGGCGCGGCAGCGCGACACCCGATGAGGCGATCGCCGCCGCCTATGTCGCCGCGCAGTTCCAAGGCGCCGGTCTGCAACCTGCGCCTGGCATGAACGGCTATCTGCAAAAGGCCGAAATCGTCCGCCTCAAGCTTCAGGCGCCGATCACGCTGACGGTGGACGGCACGCCGGTCGCCGGGGCCGCGCTGCTGATCGGCGACGGCAAGGGCGTGGAAGGGGCATTGCGCGTTGTTCCCGCCAAGGCGCTGTCGCGCGCTGCGCCTGCCGACGCAATGATCGTTACCGGCGATCAACCGGCGATGCAGGTCTATCGCACTGCCAGCCAGCTGAAGAGCGCCCGCCTGGTGATTGTCCGCGAGAGCGCCGACACCAAGGCGTTGGCGGAGCGGCTGGGCGGCGAACCCCGCTTGCCCGGCTATTTGCGCGGCACCGTGCCGGAGGGCCGCCCCGCCCTTGTGGTGCTGCCGGCGGCAGCGTTCGACGCGCTGGCAAAGCAGGGCGGCGCACGCGCCGTGCTGACGGTGCCGGTGGCGGAAGCGGCCAGCGTCACCACCAACGCGGTGGGCTGGCTGCCCGGCACCGATCCCAAGGCGGGCGTTCTTTTGCTCAGCGCGCATCTCGATCATCTTGGGGTTCAGCCCGACGGCACGGTGATGCACGGCGCGAACGACGATGCCTCGGGCACCACGGCGGTGCTCGAACTCGCACGCACCCTCGCCTTGAAGGGCCGCACGAAGCGCGGCATCCTGTTCGTCGCCTATGGATCGGAAGAGATTGGCGGCTATGGCGCGCGTCATTTCATCGCCCATGCGCCGGTGCCGCTCGACCAGATCGTTGCCAACATCGAAGTCGAGATGATCGGCGCGCAGGATCCCAAGCTGCCCGCCGGCACGATGATGATGACCGGCTTCGAACGCTCGACGCTGGGCGAGACGCTGAAGGCGCACGGCGCGCTGGTGACGTCCGATCCCTATCCGGAACAGAACTTCTTCCAGCGATCGGACAATTACGCCCTCGCGCTGAAGGGAGTCGTCGCCCATACCATTTCTGGCTGGGCGGTGGTGCCGACCTACCACAGCAAGGAGGATACGGTCGCAAATATCGACATCGCCTTCATGACCCGCGCGATCCAGTCGCTGGTCGAACCGCTCCATGCCCTGGCGAACAGCGATGCCAAGCCGGAATGGAAGCCCGGCGGCAAACCCGAATGACGTTCCCCAAGCTGGCGCCCCGCGCCGGCTTGCTCTAGCGAGTATTCATGCACACGCCTCACATCGTCGCGCTGGGCGGCACCCTGCGCGCCCAATCCAGCACCGGCAAACTGCTTGCCGCCGCCCTTTCCCGGGCCGAGGCGCGCGGCGCGCGCACCACCCTGCTCACCGGACCGGACATCGTCTTCCCACATTACGAGCCCGAACATGGCGAGAGCGACGCCAAGGTGATCCGCTATGTCGAGGCGCTGCGTACGGCCGATGCGGTGATCATCGGATCGCCAGGCTATCACGGCACGCTTTCAGGGCTGGTGAAAACGGCGCTCGACTATGTCGAGCTGCTGAGCCGCGACAAGCGCGTCTATTTCGACGGACTCCCAATCGGCTTGATCGCGACGGCGGCCGGCTGGCAGGCCTCGGTCGCGACGCTGCAGGCGCTGCGCACCATCACCCACGCGCTGCGAGGATGGCCGACGCCGATGGGAATCGCGGTCAACACCGTGGAGACGCCGGACGTAGAGGCGCATTGCCAGGGCGCGCTCGACGTGATGGTCGGGCAGATCTTCGAGTTTCTGAACCGCTGACGTTCTTCCGCCCTCCCGGCCTGCGCCGGCGCGACCATCTCATTCGAACCAGTGCCGATAGACGAAATAGCCCGCGATCCCGCCGGACATCGTCACGCACACAGCCACCACGCCCCAGAATGCCCAGGGTTCGTGCGCGAAGGGGATGCCGTCGACATTCATGCCGAGCAAGCCGGTAAGAAAGGTCAGCGGCAGGAACACCATCGCGACGATGGCGATCACGAGCGAGCGCTGGTCGAGCAGTTCGCCGCGCAGATCGGTGAGCGTTTCATGCGTCAGCGCAGCGCGCTCGCGAATGCTCTCCACTTCCTCGGCCATGCGGGCCGCGCGATCGGCGGCGGCGGCGAGGTGGAGGCGATCGTCCTCGCGCAGCCATTCGCCGGGCAGGCCGGCCAGCTTTTCGATCGCGGCGCGCTGGGGATTGAGAAAGCGGCGATAGCCGATCGCCTGCACCCGGACGCGGTTGACCATCCGCCGCAACTCGAACGCGCGGTGCGCGGAAAGCTGCTCCTCGCAATCATCGAGCGAGTCGCCGAGCTCGGCGACGACCGGATCGAGCTCTTCGGTGATCTGCGAGGCGATCGCCGCGATCAGGTCGCCCGGATCGAGAATCTTGTGCGATTCCACTTCCTCGCGGACCGGCTGCAGCGCGTTGAGATGCTTGCGCGTCACCGAGAACACGCAGCCGCCCATCGCATAGATGCGGATTGAAGCCAGGGGATCGGAGGCGGTCGTCACTTCAGACGAGAGCCCACGCAGGTTGATCATCGCGCCTTCGCCCACCGCGTCGCAGCGCGGCCGCGTCTCGGTGGCGGTCAGCGAATCGATCACATATTGCGACAGCTTCGCCTCGCCGCCGAGCCAGAGCTGGGCCCGCTCGTCATTGGTGGTGAGGTGGATCCAGGTGAGCCCGCCACGCGCCTCGAGCGCCGCGCGCATCGTCGGCTGCTCGACCTTCCCGTCCTTCACGACATAGGCAAAGCCGCTCAACCCGCCATCTCCAGCCAAAGCGACAGGCCTTCGCCAGGATCGGCGGGGGGACGGGCAAGGATGCGCGCGGCGTCGGCGCGCGCGCGGTTGAGGATGGCGTCGGGCACGTCGCCTAGATGGAAAAGCCGGTCAGCCTGCGCAAGCAGCCGGGCGTGACGCAGCGTGAGGTCCTCGGGGTCCGGCGAGGTCAGCCGCAGCGATACGAGCTGCGCCTGCGGTGCGGCTCCCTGCGCCAACCAGCGATCGACATCGCCGTCGCCTGCCAGCAGGTCGAGCATCCCGCCCTCGCTCAGCGCATCGGCCAGGGCGCGGCGACGGGCCCCCGCATCGGGCCAGCGCGTCTTCATCGCAGCGCGGCTGCGGCCCAGTCCCTTGGCGAGCGTGCCAAGGCTTGCCGGCAGCAACGCCTCCAGCCGCTGGCGCAGTGCCGCCGCCAGCCCCGCCGAGACCCCGCCGGTGCCGATTGCGATCAGCACGGGATCGCGGTCGACAATCGCCGGCAGGGTGAAGTCGCACAGCTCGGGCCGGTCGACGCAATTGACCAGCACGCCCCGCGCCTTGAGCCGCGCGACCACGTCCTCGGGATCATCGAGTGCGACGATGGCGAGCGCGGCGGCATCGCCCTCGCCCACCACCTGCGCGCCGGCGCGGTCGAGCAGGCGGCGCTTGGCGTCCGCCGGCTCGCCCTCGCCGACCAGAATCACCGGCCGCCCCGCCAGCTTCACGAACAGGGGCAGCGCGGCGAGCGTCACTTCAGCCAGTCCGGCACCTGCTCGGCGGCCATGATCTCCTCGGCGGAGATGCGGCCGGCGACGATGGCGTAGCGGTCACCCGAGACCAGCACCTCGGGCACCAGCGGGCGGCTGTTGTACGTGCTGGCCATGGTCGCGCCGTACGCGCCGGCGGTCTCCAGCACGGCGAGGTCGCCGGCCTTCACCGCGTCGATCTCGCGCGCCTTCACGAACACGTCGGTGCTTTCGCACACCGGCCCGGCGACGTTCGCGACGAAGCGCTCGCCATTGGGCTTCACCGCCGCAAAGCCGTGATAGGCATCGTACAGCGCCACGCGGGCAAGGTCGTTCATCGCCGCGTCGACCACCACCCAGGGATGGACCTGCCCCGGCTTCACCCACAACACTTCCGTCACCAGCACGCCTGCGCTGCCGGCGATGGTGCGACCCGGCTCGAACATCAGTTCGACGTCCCAGTCCTTGGTCACCCGCGCGACCATCTCGGCATAGGCCTCCGGCGTCGGCGGCACCTCGCCGGGACGATAGGCGACGCCCAAGCCGCCGCCGAGATCGACATGGGTGATGGTGTGGCCATTGGCGCGCAGTTCGGCGAGCAGCCGGCCGACGCGCTCGAACGCGGCCTCCAGCGGCGCGAGGCCGAGCAGCTGGCTGCCGATATGGACCGCGATGCCGTGCAGATCGAGCCCAGGCAGCTTGCCGAGCCGATCGAAGATCTCCGGTGCCTCGCCGATCGGCAAGCCGAACTTGTTCTCCGCCTTGCCGGTCGAAATCTTCTCGTGCGTGCCGGCATCGACATCAGGGTTCACGCGCAGCGCCGCCCGCGCGGTCAGCCCGCGCTCCGCCGCGAGCGCCGCCAGCACTTCGCCTTCCTCGACCAGCTCGAGATTGAACTGGCCGATGCCGGCCTCCAGCCCCTTCACCAGCTCGCCCCTTGTCTTGCCGACGCCGGAGAAGACGATGTCCTTGGGCGCCACGCCCGCCGCCAGCGCCCGCGCCATCTCGCCGCCGGAGACGACATCGGCGCCGAAGCCCTCGTTCGCCAGCAGCTTGAGCACCGCGAGGTTGGGGTTGGCCTTGATCGCGAAGGCGAGGTGGATGCGTCCCAGCGGCTTCAGCGCGTCGCGAAAGGCGCGGGCATTGGCCTGGAAGCGTTCGGTGGAATAGACATAGATGGGCGTACCCACCTCGGCGGCGATGCGCGCGAGGGGCAGCGATTCGACGTGCAGTTCGCCGTCGATCATCGAGAAATCGGTCATGGGCCTCTGGGTGCGGCGCGAATGGCCGCCAAAATTAGTTGGGTGGCAGGTCGAACTCGTCGCTCCGCCGCGCTTCGGACGCCTGGATCAGGTCGTCGCTGCGCGCCGGGCGGGTCTGCGGCTCGGGTTTGAGAAGGTCGGGAGGCGTGGGCGTTGCGCGGGCGCCATAGGGCGCCACCGGCAGCGAAGCACCCGGCCGCGGGGCCAGGGGTTCGCGTGCACCGCAACCGCCGAGCGCGAGCACCAGGCTCGCGAGCAGCATTTGCCTCCTCATGCTTCCTCCTCGCGACCCTTGCGGGCCGCCGCTATCGCCGCACGAACCCGTGCGGGCGCCGTGCCGCCGAAGCTCGTCCGGCTGTTCACCGATGCATCGACGCTGAGAACGCCGTACACGCGTTCGTCGATCCGCGCATCGATTTCCTTGAGCGCGTCGATCGGCAACTGGTCGAGCCGGATGCCGCCCGCTTCCGCCTTCGCCACCGCGCGGCCGGTAATGTGGTGCGCCTCGCGAAACGGAATGCCGCCCTCGCGGACCAGCCAGTCGGCCAGGTCGGTCGCGGTCGAGAAGCCGGCCTCGGCTGCGGTGCGCATCCGCTCCAGCCGGAAGGTCGCGCTTTCGACCATGCCGGTCATCGCCGCGATGCTGAGGCCGAGCAGATCGTGCGCCTCGAACACCGGCGGCTTGTCGTCCTGCATGTCCTTCGAATAGGCGAGCGGCAGGCCCTTCATCGTCATCATCAGGCTGAACAGCGCGCCGCTGATCCGTCCCGAATGGCCGCGGACCAGCTCGGCCGCGTCGGGGTTGCGCTTCTGCGGCATGATCGAGCTGCCGGTCGACCATTGATCCGAAAGTGCCACGAAGCCGAAGGGCTGGCTCGCCCAAATCACGAATTCCTCGGCCAACCGACTGAGGTGGAGGCTGCACTGCGCGGCGGCCGTCAGGTAATCGAGCGCGAAGTCGCGGTCTGACACCGAATCGAGCGAGTTACGGGTCGGGCCGTCGAAGCCCAGCGCCTTGGCCGTCATCTCGCGGTCGAGGTTGAAGCCGGTACCGGCCAGCGCCGCCGAGCCCAGCGGGCACAAATTCATCCGCGCCCGCGCATCCTTCAACCGCGAGCGGTCGCGCGCGAACATCTCGAAATAGGCCATCAGATGGTGGCCCAGGGTCACCGGCTGCGCGACCTGGAGATGGGTGAAGCCCGGCATCACGCTGTCGGCGTGCTGCTCGGCGCGCGCCAGCAGCGCGTCCTGCAGCGCGCCCAGCGCCGCATCGGCCTGGTCGATCGCGTCGCGCACCCAGAGGCGGAAATCGGTCGCGACCTGGTCGTTGCGCGATCGCGCGGTGTGCAGGCGGCCCGCCACGGGGCCGATTTTCTCTGCCAGCCGGCTTTCGGAGAGCATATGGATGTCTTCGAGCGCGAGATCCTCGGGCACGCCGTGCGCGGCGAAGTCCTCGGCGACCTGATCCAGACCCGCGCCGATCGTCGCGGCATCCTCCGCACCCACGATCCCCTGCTGGCCCAGCATCGCGACATGCGCCTTGGAGCCGCGCAGATCCTGTTGCCACATCCGCTTGTCGAAGGGGATGGAGGCGTTTATCTCGCGCATCACCGCGGACGGGCCTTCGGCGAAGCGCCCTCCCCACATGGAATTGGAGCTGTCCTTGCGCTCGGTGATCGGTCTTCTCCTTCTGGGCGCCCTCGCAATCGCGGGGTGCGATACGCAAACGCAGCCGTCTCAGCAAGCGAACGAAACTTCGGCCCCGGCAAACGCCGCTGCACCCGCGCCCGTCAGCAAGGTCGATCGCAGCCACGCAGGCGAGACCGCGCCGAGCCTGCCGTTCACGGATGCGGCCGGCAAGAAGCTGTCGCTGGCCGATTTCCGCGGCAAGCCGGTGCTGCTCAACCTCTGGGCCACCTGGTGCATCCCGTGCATCAAGGAGATGCCGACGCTCGATGCGCTGGCCGGCCGCACGGGTGACGCGCTGGTGGTCCTGCCGCTCAGCCAGGATCTTAAGGGAATGGAGGTCGTAGGCCCCTTCTTCCAAAAGAACGGCTACCAGGCGCTGAAGCCCTATCTCGATACGGATACGGCATTCAGCGTGGAGCTCGGCGCCAATCTGCCGACCACGATCCTCTACGATGCCGCAGGGAAGGAAGTGTGGCGTGTTGCGGGCGAGTTCGACTGGTCCGGCGAGCAGGCCTCGGCGCTGATCGCCGAGGCCAAATAAGGTTAGACCGCCTTGCGCTTGGTATAGACGTAGAGCGCGAGCGTGATCGCCAGGAACGCCAGCGTGCCCCCGGCCAGCGCATAGGGAGCGAAGCCGGGACCCACCAGCGCGAGCGGCGATTCGCTACCGGTTTCGTACACGATGCCGGCGTAGAGCACCCCGAACAGGCTGTCGCCGACGATCATGCCGGTCGCCATCAGCACGCCCATGCGCTTGACGAGTTCGGGGTCGCGCGCGCGGTCTGCAGCGCGATCGTAGAACCAGCCGATCACGGCGCCGACCACCACCGTCAGCGTCACGCCCATCGGCAGGTAGATGCCCAGGCCGACGGCCAGCGGCGGCAGCCGCAACTTGCTGGTGCGGGCCAGCACCTCGTCGACCAGGATCACGCCCGCGCCGATCAATGCACCGATCCCGATCAGGTCCCAGCGCAGGTCGCCGCCCAGCACGCCCTTGGCCAGCGACGAGATCAGCGCCGCCTGCGGGGCGGGCAGCGCGTCGGCGCTGGCCCCCGGAACGCCGGCAAAGCCGAACGAGGCGTTGAGCACGCTCAGCACCGGCGGAATGACCAGGCTGCCGAAGATCACGCCGAAGATCAGCGCGACCTGCTGCTTCCAGGGCGTAGCCCCCACCAGCTGGCCCGTCTTCAGGTCCTGGAGATTGTCGTTGGAGATCGTCGCCACGCCGAACACGATGCCGGTGACGATCAGCGCATAGGCGATCAGCGCCTGGGTGGTGCCGGGATCGAGATCGCGGCCGAACAGCCCGACGAGCATCAGCGATGCCGCGACGACCGAAAGAATGCCGATGCCGGAAACCGGGCTGTTCGATGCGCCGATCAGGCCGGCCATGTACCCGCACACCGATGCGATCACCAAGCCGACGACCAGCACGAACGCCAGCGACCCCGCCACCAGCAGCCCGGCCGAGGCGGAAAGCGGGCCGACGGAGAGCACGCTCCACAACAACCAGCCGATCGGCAGCAGCATGAACAGCGTCACGCCGCCGACGATGCCGATCGGCAGGTCGCGCTCGCCCACCGCGACCACGGCGCCGCCGCGCGCGGCAGCGGAAGCGGCGAGCGAGGAGCGGATGCCGCCGATCACCGGGCCGATGATCTTCAGCAGCGTCCAGATCGCCGCCATGCCGATGGTGCCCGCGCCCAGGAAGCGCACATCGCTGCGGAACACGGCGCTGGCCACCTCCTCGGCGGCGCCCGGAATCCCGGCGCTCAGGATCGGTAGCGCGATCCACCAGCCGATCGCCACGCCGACCAGAATGGCGATTCCGACGGTGAGGCCGATCAGATGCCCCGCACCGATCAGCGCGAATTGCAGCCCGCCGATGATGCCGGTGGAGCCTGCCCCCGCCTTGAAGAAGACCGCGCCTTCCTCGGCGGCGAGCCGCATCCGGGTGATCAGCGCGAACCCGGCGGAAGCGAGCGCGTTGACGACGATCACCGCCAGCCCGCGCGAACTTTCCTCGGCGCCCTCGCGGCTGCCTGCGCCCACCTGCAGCACTTCGGCGGCGGCGCGGCCCTCGGGATAGGGCAGATCGGGCGAATCGACGACGAGCGCACGCCGCAGCGGCACGGAGAACATCACGCCCAATATGCCGCCGAACATCGTGATCGCGGCGGTTTCCAAATAGGGGAAACCGTTCCACCAGCCGATCATCACCAGCCCGGGCAGCACGAAGATGATCGCGGCCAGCGTGCCCGCCGCGCTCGCGACGGTCTGGACGATATTGTTCTCGAGGATCGTCGAATTCGAGAAGAAGCGCAGGATCGCCATCGAGATCACCGCTGCGGGGATCGAGGTAGCGAAGGTGAGGCCGATCTTCAGGCCAAGATAGACATTTGCCGCCGTGAACAGCAGCGTGATCACGCCGCCGAGCAGCACGCCTCGCAGCGTGAGTTCAAGCGGCGCACGGGCAGAGGCAGTGGCCATGCGCTAGAGGCTCCGAAAGAGGGAAGCGGCGGGGCGCACGAATCCATGCCACTGCTGCACGCAGTGGTCCGTCCGGATCAGCATAGGCACCCTCGCCGTCGCATTGCCGCCACCGTGGCACCGGCGCTCGCGAAAGAACAGGGCTTTCCCTCGGGTCAGCCGCGGAACAGCCCGCCCAGCACGCCGCGCACCACCTGGCCCAGCACACCCCCGCCGCTTTTGCTGCCGAACACCGCCTTGCTCACTTCGTTCGCCACCGCCCGGCCGGCGGCGGAGGACGCGGACCGCGATGCCGATCGGATCGCCCGGTTCAGCGGATGGTTCGCCGCCTCGCGCTCGGCGGCGATGCGGGCGCGCTCCGCCGCCTTGGCGCGACGGGCATCCTCCTTCGCCTGCGCGGCGGCGGCCTTCTCGGCGGTATCGCGCGCCTGAATCTCGGCGGCGGCAGCGCTGGCCTCGGCGCGCTTGGCGGCCAGCAGTTCCTCGGCGGATTCGCGATCGATCGTCACGTCGTATCTCGATCCGATCGCGTCGGTTTCGACGAGGATCTTGCGCTCATCCGGTGCCAGCGGGCCGGCGCGCGAGGCAGGGGGCCGGATCAATGTGCGCGAAACCGGCGCGGGGGCGCCATCGGCCTGGAGCAGCGAGACCAGCGCCTCGCCCACCGCCAGCTCGGTGATCGCAGTCGCCACGTCGAGGCCGTCGCGTGCCCGGAAGGTCTCGGCCGCCGCGCGGATCGCCTTCTGGTCGCGCGGCGTGAAGGCACGCAGCGCGTGCTGGACGCGGTTGCCGAGCTGGGCGGCCACATCTTCGGGTATGTCGATCGGGTTCTGGGTGACGAAATAGACGCCGACGCCCTTGGAGCGGATCAGCCGCACCACCTGCTCGATCTTCTCGAGCAGCGCCTTGGGCGCGTCGTCGAACAGCAGATGCGCTTCGTCGAAGAAGAAGACGAGCACCGGCTTGTCGGGATCGCCGATCTCGGGAAGCGTTTCGAACAGTTCGGAGAGCAGCCAGAGCAGGAAGCTGGCGTAGAGCCGCGGGCTCGCCATCAGCTTGTCGGCGGCGAGGATGTTGATCACGCCGCGCCCGCTGTCGTCCAGCGCCAGGAAATCCTGGATGCTGAGCGCAGGCTCGCCGAAGAAGTGCGCTCCGCCCTGGGTGCGCAGCTGAAGCAGCTGGCGCTGGATCGCGCCGACGCTCTGCTTCGAGACATTGCCATAGGTGGTGCCGAGTTCGTCGGCGCGTTCGGCGCAATGCGCCAGCATCGCCTGGAGGTCGTCGAGGTCGAGCAGCAGCAGCCCCTCGGCATCGGCGACATGGAAGGCGATGGTCAGCACGCCTTCCTGCACTTCGTTCAGGTTCATCAGCCGCGCGAGCAGCAGCGGGCCCATTTCGGACACGGTGGCGCGGATCGGATGGCCCTGCTCGCCGAAAAGGTCCCAGAGCTGCACCGGCATCGCGCGGTACTGCCAGTCGCCGTCCGCGATCGCCCGGGCGCGCTCGGCGAAGGTCGTGTGGGGCTTGGCGAGCGGCGATCCGGCCATGCCCAGGCCGGCGAGATCGCCCTTCACGTCCGCCACGAACACCGGCACGCCGGCGGCGGAGAAGCCTTCCGCCAGTCCCTGCAACGTCACCGTCTTTCCGGTGCCTGTCGCGCCCGCGATAAGCCCGTGACGATTGGCGCGCCGCAGGTTGAGGTTGATCCGCTCACTGCCTGCTGCGCCCACGAAAAGGCCCGCTTCCTGCGCCATGTTCTACTCCTTGTCCGGAGCAGGCATAGGCAAAAAGCGGGGCCTGGTCAGCCGCTTTGCGGCGAATCAGTTGCCGGTGATACCAAGCGGGAAGTAGTTGCCCTGGTTCCGGCGCTGAACGAAAACAACGATCTGCCTGCGCCCGGCGGCCTTCGCTGCCGCGACAATCCGGCTGAGGTCGGCAGCTGTCCGAACCGGCTGCTGGTTCGCCGTGACGATCACGTCGCCGCGCTGCAGACCCTTGCCCGCCGCGTCGCTGCTCGGATTGACGCCCAGGATCACCAGGCCGCCGATCGACGGATCGACGCCGACGGAGCGCGCAATTTGCGGGGTCAGCGGCGTCACGCCAATGCCGAGCGCGGCGCTGGGCGCCGTCGCCGAGCTGTCGTCGCCATCTTCGCCCTGCCCGCCGTCCTGGTCGTTGGGGTCGAACTGGGCAAGCTGCTCATCCGGCGGACGCGTGCCGACGGTGACGGTCACGGTCTGGCGCTTGCCGTCGCGAATGAGCTCCACCGGTACGCGCGTGCCCGGCGGCACATTGGTAACGATGTAGGACAGCGTCTGTTCGGGGGTCACGTCCTTGCCATTGACCTTGACGATAACGTCACCTTGCCTGATGCCCGCCTTCTCAGCCGGCTGGCCCGGCTCGACGCGCGCGACCAGGGTGCCGCGATCGGAGGGCAGGCCGAAGCCGGCCGCCAGATCCTTGGTCAGATCCTGCATCGCGATGCCGAGATAGCCGCGGGTGATCGACTGGCCCTTCATCAGCTTGTCGATGATCGGCTTGGCTTCCTCGGCCGGAATCGCGAAGCCGATGCCGACATTCCCGCCGGTGGGCGACAAAATCTGCGAGTTGATGCCGATCACGTTGCCGTTCAGATCGAACATGGGGCCGCCCGAATTGCCGCGGTTGATTGAGGCATCGGTCTGAATGAAGCGATCATAGGCCCCTGCGCCGGTGACGCGGTGCGTAGCCGAGATGATGCCCGAGGTGACGGTGCCGCCCAGCCCGAACGGGTTGCCGATCGCAACGATCCAGTCGCCCACGCGCGCGCGGCTCGAATCGCCGAACTTCACAAAGGGCAGCGCCGCACCGTCGATCTTGAGCACCGCGAGGTCGGACGCGGCATCGTGGCCGATCAACTTGGCCTTGAAGTCGCGGCCGTCCGCGAGCGTGACGGTGATTGATTCAACCACCGCTCCGCGCGCACCGGCGGAAATCACGTGGTTGTTGGTGACGACATAACCATCGGCGGAGATGATGAAGCCGGAACCGAGCGACTGCGCCTCGCGCGTCACCGGCTGGCCCTGGCCGCCGCCAAAGCCGAACATTTCGAGCGGCGTGCCCGCGAAGGGATTGGCATTCACCTGCACCCGCTGGGTAGTGGAGATATTAACCACCGCCGGCTGGAGGCGCGCCACCAGATCGGCGAAGCTCATCGGTGCACCGGCCTTGGGCGCGACCGCCTGGATGGTGCCCGGTTCGTTCTGCGCGGTCTGCGCGCCGGCCGGCTGGTTGAGCGAAAGCGCAGTGGCGGCGCCACCCAGGAGAACCGCAGTAGTCAAGGCGTAGGCGTAACGCACGGGATCATTTCCTCTCGAAAGGAACAGTCTTCGTCTCATCGCGCGCTTGTACGCAGCGCGGCTGAACCGGAATTGAATATGAACGGCCGGACAGGCTCATCGTTGCCCGGTGAACTCCTTCAGATACGCATTGTTCGGTGAAAGAATGATCTGCGACTCGCCCTTTGCGTCAGGGCTCAGGAAGGTCGTCCGGTACGACTGCATGGCGCGGTAAAAATCGTAGAACTTCGGATCCTTGTTGAACGCCGCCGCATAGATTTCCGCCGCCTGCGCCTGCGCGTTGGCGCGGATGATCTGCGCGTCCTTCAAGCCCTGCGCCTTGATCGTTTCCGCTTCCTGCCGACGGGCGCTGGCCATGCGGGTCAGCGCACTGTCGAGCGGGGAGCCCGAGGGCAGCTCGGTCTGCTTGATCCGGACATCGACGATCGCGACGCCGTATTGGCTGGCAAGGCGCTGCAGCGATGCCTGGATATTGTCCATCACCTGCCCGCGTTCGGGGCTGAGCAGCACTTCCGAACGGCGGCGGCCCAGCTCGTTGCGCAGCGACGAGCGCAGCAGCGGCTGCAACTGCTCGCGTAACCGCTCCTCATTGCCGACCGTAACCACCATCCGTAGCGGATCAGTGATGCGATAGCGGGCATAAGCATCGATCTCGAGCCGCAGCTGGTCTGTCGACAGCACCGGCTCGCCGGGAAGATCGACATCGAGCACGCGCTTGTCGACCCAGACTAGGCGATCAACGAACGGAATGCGGAACACCGGTCCGGCGCCCGTGCGGCCGAAATTCTCGCCCGTCTGATAGGCGTTGACGGTGCGATACGGCTTCTCCAGCCGCAGAACCACCGCCTGCTTGGTCTCCGGCACGATCGACACCGTGCTCATCAGCAGGACGAGCAGCAGGATCACCGCGACGACGAGCGAGATCGGGTTGCGAATCCAACCGGTCACTTGGCATCTCCCTTCGCGGCATCACCTTCGGCCTGCTGCCGGTTACGCAGCTGCGGCAGCGGCAGATAGCTGTTCACGCCGGGCGCCTCGATGATGGTCTTGTTGGTGCGAGCCAGCACGGACTCCATGGTTTCATAGTAGAGCCGGCGCCGGGTAACTTCGGGCGCAAGCCGATATTGTTCGTAGATCTTGTCGAACTCGGCCGCCTCGCCTTGCGCCGCTGCGATCACGCGCTGGGCATAGGCATTGGCGTTGTTGCGGTTCGATTCGGCTTCCTGGCTGGCGGCCGTCACTGCCTTGAAATCCTCATCGACCTGGCTGGGTGCCGCGGCCTTCTGCACCGCCACGCCCTGGATGCGGATGCCGGACTGATATTCGTCGAGGATGCGCTGCATTAACACCTGCGCCTCCGCCTCGATCTGCGATCGGCCTTCGCCGATCGCCTCGTTCAGCGAGGTATTGGCGATCACCGCGCGCATCGCGCTTTCCGCCGTCGCGCGCACCGTTTCGCGCGGATCGGCCAGCTGAAACACGTAAAGCGGCGCGCTGCGCACGTCCCAGCGTACCGAATAGGCCAGATCGACGATGTTCTGGCCGCCGGTGAGCACCAGATTTTCGCCGCTGGCCGGGAAGTTCTCGGTGCGGATGTTGCCCACATCGACGACTTCGACCAACTGGAACGGCGCCGGCAAAGTGAATTGGATGCCTGGATCGAGCGTGCCCGAATAGCGGCCCAGAAACGTCACCACGCCCTTTTCGCGTGGCCCGATCGGATGGATCGAGGTGAACAGCACCCAAATGCCGATCAGCGCTGCGAGTATCAGCAGCCACAGACGCGATCCGCTGGGTACGCCGGGGAAACCGCCGCCCCCGCCATTGCGGGCGCGGCGCCACAGTTCGTCGATCGCGCTGGGGCCGCTGCCGCCCGTTCGCCGGCCGCCGGGCGGCACGGACCAGGGATTGCGCGGCCCGCCGCCCTTGTCGCCGCTGCCATTGCCGCTGCCCCAGGGGCTTTTCGGCGCCTCATTGTGGAAGGTGCCGGACAAGATATCGCGGCCAGAACTATTCGCCATGCCAGCCTTTATAAGGATGGATCTGCGGATTTACAGTGGCAGCCGACGATTGTCTCCCTATGTGTCCGGCGCCATGACCATGCCAGACAGTCTTTCCGCCGCGCTCGCCTCCGTTTCCGCCGGCCGCGCCACAGCCCGCTTGGCCGGAAGCCGCGTCGATATCGTCCTCGACGTGACCGGCCTCGCGCCAGAGGTTCAGGCGGCGCTGGAGGAAGATGTGCGCGCCGCCGCCGCCGCCCTGCCGGAGGTGGCGGAGGTGCGCGTGCTGCGCACCAGCGAGCGGCGCACCCGACGCATCCTTGCCGTGGCCAGCGGCAAGGGCGGCGTGGGCAAATCGACCGTGGCCGCCAATCTCGCCATCGCACTGGCGCGCAGGGGCCTGAAGGTCGGGCTGGTCGACGCCGATATCTATGGGCCGTCCCAGCCAAAGCTGATGGGGGTTGAAGGCGTGCGACCGCAGGCGCGCGAAAAGACGCTGCTCCCTGTGGAGACTCCGCACGGCGTGCGGCTACTTTCGATGGGCGGCCTTGTGGCCGAAGGGCAGGCGATCGCATGGCGGGGGCCGATGGCGGGCGGCGCGCTGGGCCAGCTGGTCGATGCCGATTGGGGCGATACCGAGCTGCTGGTGCTCGATCTGCCGCCAGGCACCGGCGACGTGCAACTGACCATGATCCAGAAGCACAAGCCTGCCGGCGCGGTGATCGTTTCCACGCCGCAGGATCTGGCGCTGATCGACGCCACCCGCGCGATTGATCTGTTCAACAAGGCGGGCGTGCCGATCGTCGGGCTGGTCGAAAACATGGCCGGCTATTGCTGCCCACATTGCGGCGGCATTTCGGATCCATTCGGCAGCGGCGGAGCGGAGGCGGCGGCCGGCACGCTCGGCATCCCGTTCCTCGCGCGCATCCCGCTCACCATGGCGATCCGCGCCGCCTCCGATGCGGGCACGCCGCCCGCGGCCGGCGACGGCGATACGGCGGCGCCATTTGGCGCCTTGGCCGATTCCGTCTATGAATGGGTCAAGAGGTAACATGATGCCGCTGACTCGCGACGAAGACATACGGGCACTGCTCGAAGAAACGCGGACCATTGCGATGGTTGGCGCATCCGATCGACCGAATCGGCCGAGCAACGGCGTGATGCTGCTGCTCCAGCGCCACGGCTATCGCGTGATCCCGGTGAACCCGCAGATTACCGGTGAACATATCCACGGCGAGTTCGTCTTCCGCGATATCGGTCAGATCGGCGTCCCGATCGACATGGTCGATATCTTCCGTCGCTCGGAACAGGCAGGCGAAGCGGTGGATGCCGCCATCGCTGCCGGGGCCAAGTCGGTATGGATGCAGCTGGACGTAGTGGACGAAGCCGCGGCGGCCCGCGCGGAAGCCGCTGGCCTCAAGGTGGTGATGAACCGCTGCCCGGCAATCGAGATCCGTCGCCTGGGCCTCGCTCCCGTCGCCTAGTCAAAGCCGGGCAAGCGCGGCGCCAAGCCGCGCCACGTCACGGCTGTCCTGATACAGGCCCAGCCCGATGCGCAGCACGTCACCGCGTACGTCGGTTACGATCTCCTCCGCTGCCAGCGCCGCTTGCCAGGCGGCGGCATGGCGCGAACGCAACGCCACGAAGCGCGCCTGCGGTGCATCCGGCGCGGCAGGATTGATTTGTTCGGCGTCGAGGGGAAATTGATCCAACAGTTGCGCGCGCAGCGGTGCGACATGAGCGTTGATCGCGCCCGTCGTCAAACCTTCACGCGCCAGCATCTCGCGCACCGCAAGGAACCGGTATAGCCCGGACGGATCGAACGTCGCGCCCAAGAAGCGCCGGGCATCGGGCGCATAGCCGATTGTGCCTGGCGGCAGCGCCAAATCCTCGAATTCGGCATACCAGCCGGTGAGTTCCGGCCGGAGCCCGAACCCCGGCGGCGCATGGAGAAAGCCGACGCCTTCGCCCGCCATCGCATATTTATAGCCGCCGGCGACGTAGAACAGCCGATCGGCCACCACCGACAGATCGGTCTCGACCGCCATGAACCCGTGATAGCCGTCGATCAGTACCCAAGGCCCGTCGGGCCGGGCGAGCGCGGCAAGATCGGCGATGCCGTCAAAGATATGTCCGGTGCCGAACTGGACGTGGCTGGCCACGATCAGGTCGAAATCGCCCCCCGCTGCCGTCGCGACGATCTGCGCGATCGGCACGCGCGTCACCCTGGCCGTGCCCGCTTCCTCCCAGCGCAGCGACTGGCGGCGGAAGCTGTGGAACTCGCCGTCGGTTGCCAGGATGCGCAGCGGCCGGCGCGGCGCCATCGCCGAGACGACGCGCAGCAGCAATTCGTGCGTGTTGGCGGCAAACACCACGGTGGATGGATCAGGCAGGCGCAGTTCGGTAGCGACTTCGGCCTGAGCCGCCGGCCAGATCTCGTCCATCACGCGGCCCCATTTGCGATCGGCGAGGCGCGCAGCATCGTCCCATGCCGCCTGCTGCCCCAACCACGACGCATCGGGCCACAGATGGTGGCTGTGCGCGGCGAAATGCAGCCGATCGGGGGCAGCGGCGATGGCGCGCTGGAACAGATGCTTCCAGCCGCTCACAGGTCCGTCCTGAGCGACCAGAGTTCGGGAAAAGCGCGCTTGGCCAGCGTCGATTCCAGATAGGAAACACCGGCGGTGCCGCCGGTGCCGGGCTTGCCGCCGATCACCCGGCTCACCGTGAGCACATGCTTGTGCCGCCAGGTGGCCAGCGCATCGTCAATATCCACGAGCTTCTCGGCGAGCTGGTACAGATCCCAATGGCGAGTCGGGTCGCGATACACCTCGGCCCAGGCGGCACGCACCGCTTCGCTGGGTGCATAGGGCTGCGGCCAGTCCCGCGCCAGCGCCTCCGCCGGAAGCGGAAAGCCGGCAGCGGCCATCGCCGCATTCGCATCGTCCCACAGGCTGGGCTCGGCGGCGGCCGCGGTGGTCAGCGGCCCCGGCACCCCGCCACCGCGCAGACCGAGCATCGTCTCCACCGCGCGAAACTGATCGGATTGGAAGCCGGAACTGGGGCCCAGCACTTGGCGAAACCGGGTATAATCGCTGGGCGTCATCGTCGCCAGCACGTCCCAGCTGAGCGTCATCACCGCCTGGATGCGGCTGATGCGCGCCAGCCCCTTGTAGGCCTCGATCAGCTTGCCGTCACGCACCAGCGCCTTGGCGAGCCGCAGTTCCGCAAGTATCTGCTTGAGCCACAATTCCTTGGTCTGGTGGATGATGATGAACAACAGCTCGTCGTGCCGGTCCGAACGGGGATGCTGGGCGGCGAGCAGATCGTCGAGCGCCAGATAGCGCCCATAAGTCATCGCTTCGGTCATCCCGCAAGGCTAGCTTGCAATGCCGAATGGGTCGAGCCGGTTATCGGCCGGCCAGCACCGCCCGCAGCCATGCTTCGGTCTGCGCCGCGTGCGTCACCGGCAGCATGTGGCCGCCATCGATCAGCGTCAGCCGCGCGCCGACGATCTCCCGTGCCGTGCGCTCGCCGTGGCGCGCGGGATCGAGCACATTGTCGTTCCGGCCGAACAGGATCGATACCGGCAGCGTGATCTCGCCGTAGCGTGGGACGAGCGTCTGCATCGCGCGCGTCGCCATATTCACTTCGAAGCTGCCCATCTGATAGGCTTGTGGCCGCGCGGCCAGCGCGCCGCCGCCGGCCGTGGCGAAATCACGGGGGACCGGATCGGGGGCAAACACCTCTGCCGCATTCCGGCGTGCCCGCGCCAGCGCAGCCGGCACCGCGATCGTCCAGGACAGCAACTCGCGCAGCCCCGGCGGCGTCATCAGCCCGCGAAATGCCGGCGGCAGGCGCTCCGCCACCTGACTGAGCGGCGCGATGAGCGCGAGGGCGTGCGGCACCGCCGGGAAGTCGAGCGCCAGCGACAGCGCCACCGCGCCGCCCATCGAATGGCCGACGACCAGCGGCTTCACCAACCCTAGTCGATCGATCAGTTCCGCGATCATGCGCGCCTGCCCCGCCAGATCGGGACGGGGGCCGGCTAGGTGCGAATGGCCCCAGCCGGGGCGATCGACCAGAAGCACCCGATGGTCTTCCGCCAGCCGCCCGGCGAGCGAGTGGCTGAAGTTCCGGAGCTGGCCCATAAGGCCGTGAATCATCACGATCGCGGGGCCTTCGGCATGGGCTGGGCCAAGCTCGACGACATGCAGCCGCGCCCCGGCGATGTCGACGAAGCGGCCGTCCGGTGGCACCATCTCCTCCGCCTTGCGTGCTACCCATGCAGACCAGCCGGCCAAGCCCAATATGCCGATCCCGGCGGCTCCGAACGGTATCAGCATCCGCTTGTCTCCCAATCCGGCCAACGCACCCGGCACCGATCCGTGCCTAGCGGATATAGCCATTCTTGCGCAGAAGGGCCTTCAAGTCTGCCGGAAACGGCTTCCTGTCCCAGGTCGCGCTTCGATCGTAATGCGCGAGCATCAGCTTCCACGCCGTCGCGAACTGCCCGGTGCGCGCCGCATTGGCGACATAGCCCGCGCAGGCGCCGTTGCGCTCGCTGTCTTGCGACGCAGGCGCCGTGCAATAGGCACGCGCCTCGGCCATCTTCATCAGGAACAACGGCCGCATGCCCGGCGCTTTCGAAACGTCGACGGTGCGTCCGCCGCGGATGTTCAGCACCAGCGGCGGCGGCATGCTGCCGGCATAGCTGGAGAAGCGGTACAGGAACGCATCGTCCGTCAGCACGAAATCGGCAATCCCGTCACCGGACAGGTCGATGGGAAAGGCGTCGAGCACGGCATCGAACATGTCGCTTATCCGGCCGTCAACGCCACGATGGCGGAGGCGCACCGCGCGGTAGGCTTTGCCCATCGGCACCGCCACCTCGATCACGCTGCAGCAATGCGCGCCGCCGGTAAAGCTCTGCAGCAGCACCGCCGGTGCTTTCACCCGCGCATCCACCTGCCCGATGCCGAACTGCCAGGCGAGACCCGGCGCGCCGCGCAGCGTCACCGGCGCCATGCCGGTCCGCGTGATCGTGACGACCGGCACGCGATCCTCCGGCTGGCCCGCATCGCTGGGCGTGATCGTCAGGCGCAGCGCCCCGCTGGCATAGCTGACAACACCGTCCTTCGGCCGCCATTCCAGCAGGCTGCGCCACGGCATTGCCTGCGGTTCGGAAGCCTTCGGCCTCGCCGCGGCAGGAGATACGCTTACAACCACGGCGGCAAGCAAGGCGAGGACAAGGGCGCGCACGGATGAGGCTCCGATTCGGGAAACGCCGTCACGCTACTGCAGCCAATCCGCTCCGTCTATCGACAGAATCGCACGGCTTGCCGCGGCGTTAGTTAGCGACGGAGGTGTCGCCTTCCTCGCGTTCCTGTGCCTGCCTAGTCCACATTTCGGCATAGATACCGCCTCTGCGCAGCAAATCGGCATGGGTGCCCTGCTCGACGACGCGGCCAGCCTCTAGCACGACGATCCGGTCAGCATGAACCACGGTGGAGAGCCGATGGGCGATGACGATGGTTGTGCGGCCCTCTTCAATCGCTTCCAGCGTCGCCTGAATGTCTGCCTCGGTGCGGCTGTCGAGTGCGCTGGTTGCTTCGTCGAGGATCAGAATCGGCGGGTTCTTCACCAGCGTGCGGGCGATCGCCACGCGCTGCTTCTCGCCGCCCGAGAGCTTGAGCCCACGCTCGCCCACGCGCGTGTCGAGCCCGTCGGGCAGCGCCTGGATGAAGTTCGCGATCGAGGCGCCGCGCACCGCCTCGGCGATCTCCTCGGGGGTCGCGCCCTCGCGGCCATAGGCAATGTTGTAGCCGATCGTTTCGTTGAACAGCACGGTATCCTGCGGCACGATGCCGATCGCGGCGCGCAGGCTAGCCTGAGTTACCGCGCGGATATCCTGCCCGTCGATGGTGATGCGGCCGCCGGTCACGTCGTAGAAGCGGTACATCAGCCGGGCGAGCGTCGACTTGCCCGCGCCCGAGGGACCGACCACCGCGACGGTGGCGCCGGCCGGGATGTCGAGATCGATGCCCTTCAAGATCTGGCGATCGGCGTCATAGCCGAACTGCACGCCCTCAAACCGGACATGCCCCTGCCGAATCGCAAGGGGGCGGGCGTCAGCGGCGTCGGTCACTTCGGCATTGGTATCGAGCAGGTCGAACATTGCGCCCATGTCGATCACGCCCTGGCGGATCGTGCGATAGACCCAGCCGAGCATGTCGAGCGGACGGAACAACTGGCTGAGCAGCGTCGACACCAGCACCACGTCGCCCGGGGTGAAGCGCCCGCTCGCCCAGCCGAACACCACCAGGGCCATGCCTGCGGCGAGCATCAGATTGGTGATCACCGCCTGGCCGATGTTGAGCCACGCGAGCGAATTCTCGCTGGTGACGGCGGCGGTCATATAGGCCGACATCGCCTTGTCGTAGCGGGCGCTCTCGCGCGCTTCGGCGTTGAAATATTTGACAGTTTCGAAGTTGAGCAGCGAGTCGACGGCATGCGCGACCGCGCCGGTATCGAGGTCGTTCATCTTTTCGCGCAGCTTCGATCGCCAGTCGGTCACCCAGCGGGTGAAGGCGATGTAGATCACCACCATCGCCAGCGTACCGGCGACCAGCCACATGCCGAAGCGCGTGCCGAAAATGCCGAGTACCATGCCGAGCTCGAGAATAGTCGGCGCGATGTTGAACAGCAGGAAGTAGAGCATCGTGTCGATGCTTTTGGTGCCCCGCTCGACCACCTTGGTAACCGCGCCGGTGCGGCGGTTGAGGTGGAAGCGCAAGCTCAGCTGATGGAGATGGCGGAATACGTCCGAGGCGAGCCGGCGGGTCGCATCCTGCCCCACCCGCTCGAATACCGCGTTGCGCAGATTGTCGAACAGCACCGTGCCCAGCCGCGCGGCGGCATAGCCGGTGACGAGCGCGACGATCAGCCACACCGCGTCGCGCGGGCCCGAGGCCATCCGGTCGATCGCGCCCTGCAGCGCGAAAGGCGCGCCATAGACCTGCACTAGCTTCGAGCACAGCACGAGCAGCAGCGCGAGTACGATCCGCACCCGCAGCCCCGGCGCGTGACGCGGCCAGAGATAGGGCAGGAAGCGCTTCATAGTGCCGAGCATGGGCCGCTCGGGTGCGGAGGACAGTGTTTCGGGAGGCATTGCGCCTAACTTGGGACGCGAAGAGACGCGATGCAACGCCGGGAACAGGCCGGACGTCCGTCCGTTGATTGCGGTAGGAGGTCATTCGCCATGGACCAACTGCTCTACGTACTGGCCATCATGGGCTGCAGCGACGATTCGCAGGCATGCCGCCAGGTTCGCCTGGAACCCACCCGCTATACGTCGCAGGTCGCCTGCCAGGAAGCCATGGAAGGCGCGCTTCGTCGCGCCACCGATGTCGACTATCCTGTCGTGGAGGCGGCGTGTCAGCAACAGGGCGAACGGATGGTGGCGAGAGAGCCGCAGCGGCCGGTGACAGGAGGCTGACCTTTCCCAGCGCTTCGTCATCCCGCAAAGGGGATCTATGGGCGCTGAAGCAAAGGTTCGTTCCCGAGCGTCGCAGCAAATGAATTCCTGCCTTCGCGGGAATTACGATTGTATGGACGGACGCCGGTTCCCGCGGCGCCAACCCTATTCGTGCGAACGGCCGAAATCCGGCCGGGCATCGTCTTGTCCCTGGTCAATGATCGAGCGGCGGATTGCGCGGGTGCGGCTGAACAGGTCGAACAGTTCGTCGCCCTTGCCCCAGCGGATCGCGCGCTGGAGCGCGGTCAGGTCCTCGGTGAAGCGCTGAAGCATATCGAGCACCGCCTCGCGGTTGCTCAGGAACACGTCGCGCCACATCGTCGGATCGGATGCGGCGATCCGGGTGAAATCGCGAAAGCCGCCCGCGGAGTATTTGATCACCTCGGACTGGGTGACTTCCTCCAGGTCCGAAGCGGTGCCGACGATCGTATAGGCGATCAGGTGCGGCAGATGGCTGGTCACCGCCAGCACGCGATCGTGATGCGTCGGCTCCATCGTCTCGACCATCGCGCCCAGGCGCCGCCAGAACTCGCTTACGCGCTCCACCGCCAGCGGATCGCTGCCCTCCGGCGGCGTGACGATGCACCAGCGATGATGGAACAGCGAGGCGAAGCCGGCAGTAGGCCCACTATTCTCCGTGCCCGCCACCGGGTGCGCCGGGATGAAGGTTGCCAACGGCAACGCCGCCCGCACCGCCTCGATCACGCTTTCCTTAGACGAACCGACGTCGCTGACGATCGCGTCCGATGGCAGATCGGAGGCGAATTCCGCCGCCACCGCGCCCATCGCACCCACCGGCACGCACAGGATCACCAGATCGGCGTCGATCACCGCGGTGCCGGCGCTGTCCGCCACGTCGTCGCACAAATCGATCGCCATCGCCGTTTCGCGCACAGACGGATCGGCGTCATAGCCAGTCACGCGCACGCTGGGCATGTGCTGGCGGACCCCCCGGGCGATCGACGAGCCGATCAGCCCCAGCCCGATGATGGTGACACGTGCGAAGGGCAGCATCAGGCGCCGAGCAGCCGGCGCAGCGACGCCGCCACGCCCTGGATCTCGTCCTCGGTGCCGATGGTGATGCGCAGGCCGTGCGGCAGGCCCTGCCCCGGCAGCCAGCGGACGATATAGCCGTCCTCCATCAACTGCTTATAGGCTTGCTCGGCGTTCACCTCGCCCTCGAACAGGACGAGCTGGAAATTCGCCTTGGAAGGCACAGCGCGCACGCCCTTGTTGCCCATGCTCGCAATCTGGTCGGCGAACCAAGCACGCCACTTGGCGTTGTGCGCGCGGCTGTGCTCGACAAAATCCTTGTCGCCAAGTGCCGCGATCGCTGCGCGGCCTGCCCCGATGCTGAACGCGAAGGGCGCGCGGATGCGGTGCATCGCCGCGATGATGTCCGGGTGCGCATAGCCCCAGCCCACCCGCTCGGAAGCGAGCCCGAAGATCTTCGAGAAGGTGCGCGTCACCAGCACGTTGGGCTGGGTGCGGGCGAGATCGAGGCCGCCATCGTCATCCTCGGGCGCCAGATATTCGGTGTACGCCTGGTCGAGCACCAGCAGAACGCTCTTGGGCAGTGCCGCGTGCAGCCGGGCGATTTCCTCGCGCGCTGTGTAGGTGCCGGTCGGGTTGTTCGGATTCGCGAGGAAGACGACCCTGGTCTTTTCGGTCACGCAGGCGAGGATCGCGTCGACGTCGGTCGCATAGTCGCGATCGGGGGCCACCACCGGCGTCGCGCCGACGCGGCGGGCGGCGATATCGTACACCGCGAAGCCGTAGCGGACATAGATGATCTCGTCGCCCACGCCGGCAAAGGCGCCCGCTGCGAGGTGCAGCACCTCGTCCGAGCCGGTGCCGTAGACGATCCGCTCGGGCTCCACCCCGTAATGTGCGCCCAGCGCCTCGCGCAGCGCGACCGCGCCGGCATCGGGATAGCGCTCCAGCTCGGTCGCGGCGGCGGCATAGGCGTCGCGCGCGGCCTGGGGCGTGCCGAACGGATTCTCGTTCGACGAGAGCTTGGCGGCGGGCTTGCCCGAATCGGTGGTGGCGCGGCCCGGGACATAGGGGGCGATGGCCATCACCCAGGGCTTGGGGACGGGTGCGTTCATGCGGCGCGGATTGGCGGAATGGCGGCCGATTGGCAAGCCGTGCGGCGGGGAAGCTTGAACACCGGCCCTACCCGGCTTAACCGCCGGATATGTCCGATGATCCGCGTTTCGGCCTTCGCCGCTCGGTAACGCTGCCGGGGCCGTTGCGCCTCGATGGCGGCGTGCTGTTCTCGCCGGTAGACATCGCCTATGAGACCTATGGCACGCTGAACCCGCAAGCGAGCAACGCCATCCTCGTCTGCCACGCGCTGACCGGCGACCAGCACCTCGCCTCCGAGCATCCCGTCACCGGCAAACCCGGCTGGTGGAGCCGCATGGTAGGTCCCGGCAAGCCGATCGATACAAACCGCTGGTTCGTGGTCTGCTCGAACGTGCTGGGCAGCTGTCTCGGCTCGTCGGGCCCGGCGACGATCAACCCCGCGACCGGCCAGCCCTGGGGCATGCAGTTCCCGGTCATCACCATCCGCGACATGGTCCGCGCGCAAGCCATGCTGCTCGATCATCTCGGCATCGATCGCCTGTTCGCGGTGGTCGGCGGGTCGATGGGCGGCATGCAGGCGCTCAGCTGGGCGGCGACCTTCCCCGAGCGGGTGCGCGCCGCGGTGGTGATCGCATCCGCCGCACGGCATTCGGCGCAGAACATCGCCTTCCACGAAGTCGGTCGCCAGGCGATCATGGCGGACCCGAAGTGGCGCGGCGGCGCCTATTACGAGGCGCAGGATCCCCCCGCCGCCGGCCTCGCCGTCGCCCGGATGGCGGCGCACATCACCTATTTGTCCGAAGCCGGCCTCACCGCAAAGTTCGGCCGCAAGCTGCAAGGTCGCGAAACCAAGACCTTCGGCTTCGACGCCGACTTCCAGGTCGAGAGCTATCTGCGCCACCAGGGGCTGGCCTTCGTCGACCGCTTCGACGCCAACTCCTATCTCTATATCACGCGCGCCTTGGATTACTTCGACTTGGCCGAGGAGCATGGCGGCCTGCTCGCCAACGCCTTCCGCCAATCGCAGGCCCGATTCTGCGTGGTGAGCTTTGATACCGACTGGCTCTACCCCACCGCGGAATCGCGCAGCATCGCCCATGCGCTCAACGCCGCCGGGGCCCCCGCCAGCTTCGTCGAACTCAGCTCGCCCTTCGGCCACGACGCCTTCCTGCTGGAGAGCCCGGAGCTCGACCGCGTGATCGGCGGCTTCCTTGCCGCGGGAGAACGGCCATGACGCTCCGCCCCGACCTCGCGATCATCGCGTCCAATGTGGATCGCGGCGCACGCATCCTCGACGTCGGCTGCGGCGACGGGGCGCTGATGGCGGCGCTGCGCGACGACCGCGGCTGCGATGCGCGCGGCCTCGAGCTGGAGCCGACCAACGTCGCCGCAGCGGTGGGCCGCGGCCTATCGGTGATCCAGGGCGACGCCGATACCGACCTTGCCGACTATCCCGACGACAGCTTCGACTATGCCATCCTCAGCCAGACGCTGCAGACCACCAGGCGGCCCGACTGGGTGCTGGAGCAGCTGCTGCGGATCGGCCGCCATGCCTTCGTGTCGTTCCCCAATTTCGCCCATTGGCGGGTACGCGCCTCGCTGCTGTTCGGGGGGCGGATGCCGGTCACGCGGCTGCTGCCGATCGCCTGGTATGCGACGCCCAACATCCACCATGTCACCGTCGACGATTTCCGCGCGCTGGTGAAGGAACGGGGGATCGCGATCGAGGGCGCCTGGTTCCTCTCGGGTGATCAGCAGACCGGCTCCGGGCTCGCCAATCTGCTCGCCGAACACGCCGTTTTCCTGTTGAGGCACGATCGATGACCGACGTCACCCTGCTCGCCACCCATGCGGCGTACCGCGACGATATCGGCGACCTCGTCACCCGCCGCCCCGTGCCGGGGCCAGGGCTGGAGCGGATCGGCGCCTTCCTGTTCCTCAACCATCACGGGCCGCAGCGCTATCGGGCGAACAATCGCGGCCTCCCCTTCGGCCCGCACCCGCATCGCGGTTTCGAGACAGTGACCTTCATCCTCGAAGGCTCGCTCGCGCACACCGATTCGGCGGGGCATGAAAGCATCATCCGGGCCGGCGGCGTGCAGTGGATGACCGCCGGGCGCGGCATCGTCCACGCCGAGGTCTCGCCGGACGAGTTCAAACGCGACGGCGGGCCGATGGAGATCCTGCAGCTCTGGGTGAACTTGCCCAGCCAACTGAAAATGACCGCGCCGCGTTATGTGGGGCTGCAATCCGATGCTTTTCCCGCCGTGCAGGCCGGGCAGGGCACGACGGTGCACCTCGTCTCCGGGCGCTTCGACGGCCAGACCGGACCAATCGAGTCGCTGACCGGCTTGTTCCTCTGCTGGGCCGAACTGGCGCGGGGCGCCACCCTGAGCTTCGACGGCATCGGCGGGCGGGACCTGTTCCTCTACGCGGTGCGCGGCGGCGTGCGCGTGGGCGAGCGGAGCCTGCCGCAATGGCACCTCGCGAACCTTTCGGCGGGCGACACGCTCACGCTCACTGCCGACGATCCGGCGCTGGTCCTGTTCGGCCACGCCGCGCCGATTGCCGAACCGGTCGTCGCGCATGGCCCGTTCGTGATGAATTCGGTGGAGGAAATCCGCCAAGCCTATGCCGATTATCAGCGCGGCAGCTTTGGCGTAGCGGAGATCGTCGCCGGCTGAGCGACTTGGCTAGGTGCCCTGTCCCCAGTTGACCGTCACGCGGGTGCGGCCGTTCCGCGCGTCGACGACGATCATCAGGCTACGCTCCGCTTCGTCGCCGGCGGCATAGAGGGTTTCCGTCTCGCGACCGAAGCGCAAGCCGGAGGCATTGGCCTGGGCGCGCGACCAGCCGAGTACCTCCTTTGCGCTTGCCCCCGTCTCATAGACAATCGTGCCGCTCACATGACCCTTGGCGATCCCGTCCTCGCTGGCGATGCACTGCGTTATGAGCGCATCGGCATAGATCGGCACGAAATCCGGCCGATTGCTGCAATCCACCGCCGCGGCAACATTCGCCGGCGTGCCCTCCGCCGCAGCGGAGGCGACATTCTGCGCGACCGGATCGTCGGTCGTGCGCTCGCCTCGTCCGCAGGCCGCGAGCAGAAACAGGGCCAAGGCTGCGCCGATGTGGTTCCGCCAGGGATATGCCATGCGCGCCTGCCTTTCGCCCCTGCCGGGGAATGGGTGATGGCGGCAGAACGCACCTGCCGCCCTTTCGGCTCACCCCCGCTGCAACTGTCGCACCGCATGGTCGGCAGCGCGCACCGTCAGCGCCATGAAGGTCAGCGACGGATTCACGCACGAGATCGAGGCCATCTGCGCGCCATCGGTGACGTAGACATTGGGCGCATCGTGCGTGCGGCTAAAGCCGTCGAGCACCGAATTGCGCGGATCCGTGCCCATGCGCGCGCCGCCCATCTCGTGGATCGCATCGCCGGGAACGTGCTCGCCTTCGGAGCTGCGCACGTTGATCAGCCCCGCGGCCTTCAGCATTGCTTCGCCCTGCGCCCGCGCATCCGCCATCATCCGCAGTTCGTTTTCGCGGAAAGTGACGTCGAACCGCATCAGCGGCACCCCGAACCGATCCACCTTGCTCGGATGGAGCGACACGCGGTTATCCTTGTAGGGCAGGCATTCGCCGAATGCGCCCATCGAAAAGCGCCAAGGGCCATAGCGGCGCATGCCGTGCTTCATGGATTCGCCAAAGCCCACCGGTGCCGCCACGTCGCGCCGCGCGCTGCCCTGATAGCCATAGCCGCGCCGGAAGCCCACGCCTTCCTCGCCGCCGACATTGCGGAAGCGCGGAATATAGACGCCTCCGGGACGACGACCATATTCGATCAGATCAGTCATCCCCGGAATCTCGCCTTCCACACCCACGCGGAAGATGTGATCCATCACATAGCGGCCCAGCGTGCCGCTGCTGTCGAAATAGCTGCGGTCGCTGCCTGGCGCGCGGGAGTTCATCAGGATCTGCGTCGATGCCATTGCCGATGCGCAGACGAAGACAAGATCGGCCTGCACCACTTCCGCCTGGCCGCTCTTGGCGTCGACATAGCGGACGCCCGTCGCCCGCTTCTTCACGGGATCATATTCAATGTTGGTGACGACCGCGTCGGACTTCAGCGTCAGACGGCCCGTCGCCCGCGCCGCCGGCAGCGTTACCGCCTGGGTGGAGAAATAAGCGCCGAACGAGCAGCCATTGCCGCACTGGTTGCGCAGCTGGCATTTGGTGCGGCCCTGTTCGGGTTTGTCCTCGGTCAGGTTGGACAGGCGGGTATGGATCAGCTTGCGGCCCGGGAACTGCGCCTCCAGCCGCTGCTTCAGCCATTTCTCGGCGACGTTCATCGGCATTGGCGGCTGGAAGTTGCTGTCCGGCAGATGCGGCAGGTTCTCGCGGGACCCGGAAACGCCGATATAGTCTTCCACCCGCGCATACCATGGGGCGATGTCGTCATAGCCGATCGGCCACACGCCATCGACGCCCTCGCGCTTGTTCGCGTCGAAATCCTCCTGGCTCCAGCGGAAGCTCCAACGGCCCCAGATCAGCGATTTGCCGCCGACGGCGCCGGGACGGATCCAGTAAAATTTGCTCCCCTCGTCATAGGCATAGGGGTTCAGCCGGTCGTTATTGTAGAAGCCCATGCTGCTCGGCTGAACATAGCCGAAGCGCGCGATGAAATAGTCCTTTTCGACCAGCGGTCGGGGCATGGCGTTACGGGCGGGCACCTCGAAGGCAGGCTTGCCGTCATAAGGGTAGCCCTCGCCATGCTCGACCATGCGGCCGCGGTCGAGCATCAGCACGCGCAGCCCTTTTTCGGTCAGTTCCTTGGCGGCGAAACCGCCGCTTACGCCGGAGCCAATGACGATCGCATCGAACCTGTTGGTTGCAGCCATGGTGTTCCCCTCCAGGGATCTTGTTCTTAGAAGCGCAGTGCGCGGAGCGTTTTGAAGCTGGTGGTAATGTCGGGCAAATAGGGCGCGGGCGCCTGATCGTTCTCGACATAGAAGTGGCGCACGCCGGCCCCGGCCTTGCGCTTGAACAGCGCCGCGAAGTCGATCGTGCCGGCGCCTACTGCCGTCATGCTGCGGTCGGGGCGCATGTCCTTCACATGATAGGCATAGATCCGGCTGCCGAGCCGATCGATCAGCGCTGACAGATCCTGTCCGGCGAATTTCGCCCAGTAGAGATCGAGCTCGATCTTCACCAAGGTGGGATCCGTTTCCTTCAGGAACCGCTCGTACAGGCTCACGCCGCCGGGTTGGACGGTGAACTCGAAATCATGGTTGTGATACGCGAAGCCAAGGCCCGCCTTCTTCAGATCGGCGGCGAAGCGGTTGAAGTTGGGTAGCGCCTTCTGCCAGCCTTCTTCGGTACGATGCTCTGCGGTCATGTACGGCAGCACCACCGTATCGGCGCCCAGCGTCTTCGCCCGCGCTACCGACTGCTCGAACTGGCCGAGCAACGCATCATAGCCGACATGGATCGATGGGGAACGCAGGCCGACGCGGTCCATCGTCTGGCGCAGCATCGCGGCATCCATCGCCTCATAGCCACCGCCACCGAATTCGACCTCGCGATAGCCGATGCTTGCGATCGCTTCGAGCGTGGCGGCCGGATCCTTCTGGAAGAGATCGCGCACCGTGTAGAGCTGGATGCCGATCGCCTGGAGGCTGGCGGCGTGCGCCGGCGGCACGACCCGGTCGAGCAGGAGCACGGCCGCAGCGCCGCCGGCGCCTGCGAGCAGAGTACGACGGCTGATCATCATGCGCTGTACACCTTGTTGACCTGAGAATAGGGAAAGGCGCCGTTATATTCGCCGGGCACCGGCAGATATTCGCGCTCCTGCGTGATGCCGATCTCCGACGTGTAATATCCTGCGATCACCATCTGCCGGAATGCATCGAAGAAGGGCTTGCCACCCTGGATCTCGCCGTTCATCGCCAGTGTGAGCAGCGCATCGTGCTGCGCGGGAGTCGCCTTGGTCGCGGCAATCTTATAGTCCTGCTGGCACCGTGCCTCGATTGCGTCGAGGCCGGCCAGGATCGGGATGCGATCATCCGGCGCCGCCCAGTCGGCGAGCAGCTTCTCGATGAACGCAGGAACGCCCGCAGCGATCGCGCCGGGCGTGTCCGTGGTCGGGATCACGCGCTCGCTCAGCGCCGTCATCAACGTCCGCTGGGGAGGGTTGAACACCGCGACGCTGGGCGGGCCGTCGCTGATCAGCTCGGTGGCCGCCACCTGGGCCGCGCGCGCTAGGGGCGCGAACAAGCCCGCACCGAACATGGCGGCAACACCGGCCAGCGCCGTTCTGCGATCGATCATTTGCCTGCTCCCGGAAGGTCTTGCGCGATCGCTGCCTCGGGCAGCGGGCGGACCCAGATGTTGCGGAACGAAACCGGCGAGTCATGGTCCTGCAGCTGGATCGGCAGGGCATCGGCATGCGCCGTATATTCGGCGACGTGGCGCCAGTTGGTGGTGCCGAGCATCGCCTGATGGTTCTGCACCAGCACGCCGTTCAGAAAGGCCGTGATGTACGCCGGTCGCAGCAGCTTGCCATCGGCGGCAAAGCGGGGGCGCTCGAAGACGATATCGTAGCTCTGCCACTCGCCGGGCTTGCGCGACGGGTTCACCAGCGGCGGCTTCCAGCCGTAGACTCCGCCGACGGTGCCGTCGGCGTAGGTGGGGTTCTGATAGCCGTCGAGGATCTGGATCTCGTAGCGCTGCATGAACCAGATGCCGCTATTGCCCCGATCCTGCGAACTCTTAGTCGGCGGGTTGGGCGAACGGAACTCCAGATGGAGCTGGACGTCGCCGAAGCTCCGCTTGGTGATCAGCGCATTCTCGCCGCCGCTGCTGGCGCGCGTGGGAACAGTGAGTACGCCGTTGGCAACCGGCCAAAGCTTGCGCTGGGCCTGCCAGGCATCGAGAGAGCGGCCATCGAACAGCATGATCGCATCCGAAGGCGCGCCGCCGGGCTGGGCGGCGGGAGTCACGACGCTGGGGTACGGCCGATCGCTGTCATGGACGTGCCAGTTCCCGCCAGGCAGGATCGGGGTGTCCTTAAACCCCGGTTTCTCCTGCGCGACCGCCGGGGTGGCGGCAAGTGCCGCCAGTCCGGCAAGCAGCAGGGTGCTGCATCTCGACATCTTTTCTCTCCCCTCAGACGGCGTCGATCGTGCGATAGGCGGCGACCAGCCGCTCTTCGCCTGCGCGCCCCTTGATCGAATTGCCGTGTTCCATCCCGATCACGCCGGCATAGTTCCGCCCGCGCAGCCAGCGGACGATGGTTGCATAGTTGACTTCGCCGCTGCCCGGCTCGTTGCGACCGGGATTGTCGCCGAACTGGATATAGCCGATCTCGTCCCAGCACATGCCGAGCGTCGGGATCAGGTTCCCGGACTGGATCTGCTCATGATAGAGGTCGGCGAGGATCTTGGTGCCCGGGCTGTTCGCCCCGCGCGCCACGGCGTAGCCCTGCGCGATCGTCTGCATATACACGCCGGGATGGTTGGTGCGGGTGTTGAGCGGCTCCATCACCAACGCCATGTTGTGTGGGGCGACAATGTCGCCGGCCCGGCGCATCACGTCGATCACTCGCGCCGTCTGGATGTC
The DNA here is from genome assembly GCF_048568905.1 of Sphingomonas sp. HT-1. Lineage (GTDB taxonomy): Bacteria > Pseudomonadota > Alphaproteobacteria > Sphingomonadales > Sphingomonadaceae > Sphingomonas. Next base: position 2,532,692 of record NZ_CP183770.1, read on the forward strand.
GATCGGCACCTTTGGGTCCATGAACCCGGTCACCACCGTCATCCGCGTCGCGTTCAGCCGCTTGGCGACATCGATGGACTTGCGGATATCCGCGAGGAACGCCTCGCGCTCCGCGCCGTCGTTCGCACCGAGGATTGGCCGCGACTGCGACCATTTCGGCATGCTGGCGACGAACACGCCCATCTTCATGCCGCGGCTGGACAGCGCCTTGGCCATCTGGGTCTGCTCGTCGACCGTGCGGCCGGCGGCTTCATTGTCCTCCCAGGCGGTGAACCCCTGGTCCGCGGCGAAGGCGATCTGTTCGATTCGCCCGCCGCGGCTGGCGAAGCTGCCCTCGTGCGGAGCATAGTGCATCGAAAAACGCGCGGCGTTCGATTGGCCGCGCGCGGCGGAGGCGACCAGCGGGGCAGCGGCGGCCCCTACCAAAACGGTGCGGCGCGACACGCTCATTTGCCGCTTGCCGCCTTGAGATAGGCGATGATCTGCGCACGCTTTGCGGCATCGGCCATGCCGATCGGCATTCGCGTACCAGGAACCTTCTTCATCGGCGCGGCCAGGAACTGGTCCAGCGTCGCCGCATCCCATTGCAGCTTCGAATTCTTGAGCGCGGTGGAATAGTTGAAGCCGGGCAGCGAGGCGGCCGGACGGCCGACGACACCGTTGAGGTTGGGGCCGACACCGTTCCTACCGCCCTTTTCGACGGTGTGGCACGCCTTGCACGCCGCGAAGGCCGGGGGGGCTGCGGTCTGTGCCCAGGCGGCCGGGCTGGCCGTCAGCGCCGCAGTCGCGGCAAGCGCCATCCAGAACTTCATTCACGCTCTCCAGAAACGATTTCGGTCCATTTGTGGTCGGCATGCGCGTTGGCGATCATCGCCTCGACGAACGCCATGGTGCGCAGGCCATCCCGCACGCCTGGGCAGCCGCCGCCCTGCTCGCCGCGGATCGCCGCCGCGAAGCCGCGGTACAGATTGGCGAACGCCTCGACATAGCCTTCGGGGTGCCCGGCGGGGGTTCGCAGCAGCAGCTTGGTGCTCGGCCCCAGGCCTGGTCCACCCGCGCGCAGCGTTTCCGCCGGGCGATCGAGCCAGCGTAGGGTGAGCGTGTTCGGCTCCATCTGCGCCCATTCCAGCCCGCCGCGCTCGCCATGGATGCGCAGGCGCAGCCCGTTTTCCTCGCCAGCGGCGACCTGCGTCGCCTTGAGCGTCCCGCGTGCGCCACCGGCAAAGCGAAGCAGCGCACTGACATCGTCGTCGAGCCGGCGGCCCGGCACATGGATCGCGAGTTCGGCAGCCAGCGTTTCGACGCGCAAACCCGAAACATGCTCGGCAAGGTGAAAGGCGTGGGTGCCGATGTCGCCCAGGCAACCGCCCAACCCGGCGCGGGCCGGATCGGTGCGCCATTCGGCCTGCTTGTTGCCTTCAGTGTCTAACGGCGCGCTCAGCCAGCCCTGGATATATTCCACCTGCACGAGCCGGATCGCTCCGAAATCACCGCGAGCGACGCGGGCTCGCGCCTCTTCAACCAGCGGGTAGCCGCTATAGGTGAAGGCGAGACCGAACTGCTTGCCGCTCGCTGTCGCCGCGCCGGCAATGGCGCGGGCCTCGTCGCCGTTCATCGCCATCGGCTTTTCGCAGAAGACGTGAAAGCCGGCGTTCAGCGCAGCAATAGCGACGGGAGCGTGGAGATGGTTGGGGGTGACGATTGCCACCGCATCAATCCGCTCATTTTCCGGCAGCGCCGCTTCGCCCGCGAGCAGTTCGCCATAGGTGGCATAGACCCGCGCCGGATGAAGACCGAGCAGGTCGCCGGTACGCGCATTCTTGCCCGCATCGGTGCTGAACGCGCCCGCCGCCAGTCGCCAGTCACCGTCGAGCGCCGCCGCCATGCGGTGCACGGCGCCGATGAACGCGCCTTCGCCACCGCCGACCATGCCGAGCTTGAGCGGATGCCGGATCATGCCCGCCCACGCTCCAGCCCGAGCAGCGTGCGGATCGCGTCCTTGTCGACGCCACTCGAGGCGAAATCGTCGAACGCACGGCCGGTGACGCGGATGATATGGTCGCGAATGAATGGCGCGCCTTCACGGGCGCCGTCCTCGCTGTTCTTTAGCGCGCATTCCCATTCGATCACCGCCCAGCCGCGATAGCCATATTGGGCGAGCTTGCTGAAGACGCCGACGAAATCGACCTGCCCGTCGCCGGTCGAGCGGAAGCGCCCGGCGCGGTCCGCCCAGCTCTCATAGCCGCCATAGACGCCGCTGCGCCCGGTGGGATTGAACTCGGCATCCTTGACGTGGAAGCACGAGATGCGATCGTGATAGCGATCGATGAAGTCGAGATAGTCGAGCTGTTGCAGCACATAGTGCGACGGATCGAACAGGATACGCGCTCGAGGATGGTTGCCCACCGCCGCCAGGAAGCGCTCCCAGGTCGCGCCGTCGTGGATGTCCTCGCCCGGATGGATTTCGAACGCGCAATCGACGCCGGCATCTTCAAACACGTCGAGAATCGGCAGCCAGCGGCGGGCGAGTTCGGCGAATGCCTCTTCCACCAGCCCGGCCGGGCGCTGCGGCCACGGATAGACATAGGGCCAGGCGAGCGCGCCGGAGAAAGTGGCATGCGCCTTCAACCCCAGCCGGGCGCTGGCGCGCGCGGCGAGCTTAACCTGCTCGACGGCCCAAGCCTGGCGCTCGGCCGGCTTGCCGTGGAGCTCGGCAGGCGCGAAACCGTCGAACAACGTGTCATAGGCCGGGTGCACCGCCACCAGCTGCCCCTGCAGGTGCGTCGACAGCTCGGTCGGCTGGATGCCGAACTTGTCGAGCCGGGCGCGGAGATCGTCGCAATAGGCTTGGCTTTCGGCCGCTTGCTTCACATCGATCAGGCGCGGATCGCACGGGATCTGCACCCCGACATAACCGAGCCCTGCGGCCCATTCGGCCAGATGATCGAGCGTGTCGAACGGCGCCTGGTCGCCGAGGAACTGGGCGAGGAAGATGGCCGGGCCCTGCATCGCGGTCATGCGCGCGCCTCCTTGGCGGGATTTTTGAAGGTGATCTGGAAGAGCAGCGCGATGACCGCTGCCGCGACCGCCGGGTACCACCAGAGCTGGTGCCAGTCGGCCGGCATCGCATTAGCCGGCAGCTGCGCATAGAGCAGTCCGCCGATCTGCGAGCCGAGCAGCATGCCCACGCCATAGGTGAACAGCGTCAGCATCCCCTGCGCCTGAGCATTGACACCCTTCGGCGTTGCGATGGTGCCGGTGTAGATTGCGCCGGCGACGAAAAAGAAATCGTAGCAAACACCGTGAAGCGCAACGCCAAGATAGATCGCCCAGATCCCGCCGGCGCCGTCGCCGATCGCGAACAGGGCATAGCGCAGCGCCCAGGCGATCATGCCGACGAGCAGCAGCGGCTTCACGCCGAAGCGGCGATACAGCCACGGCATCGAGAACATGAAGACCAGTTCGGACATCTGCCCGATCGCCAGCGTGCCGCCGACATTCTCGATCCCCGCCGCACCGATAAAGGGCGAAGCATAGGCATAATACATCGCCAGTGGGATCGAGATCAGCGTGGCGCAGAGCATGAAGACGAGGAAGGAACGGTTGCGCATCAGGCCGAAGGCTTCGGTGCAGAACACCTCGGCAACAAGGCTCTGGCCCTGCGGGGCATCGGGCTGAACGTTCGGCAGAGTGACGCTGTACAGGCCGAGCGCAAGCGACACCACGCCGGCGACCTGGAAGATCTGCGGACTGGCAGAAAGCCCGGCCCAGCCGATGATCAGCCCCGCGACGATCCAGCCGAGCGTGCCGAAGGCGCGGACAAAGGGGAAGCGATCCACGCGTTCGCCGAAGCTCTTGAGCGCAATGGTGTTCGCCAAGCCCACGGTGGGCATGTAGAGGATCATATACCCAAGCAGCAGCCAGACGAAGCTGGCGCCATGTTCCGGCGTGAGCAGCGTCGGCAGCACGAACAGCAGAGCGCCCCCGACGAGGTGCAGCACCACCATCAGCATCTTGGGGCTGAGGAACCGTGCCGCCGCCATGCCGAGCAGGAAAGATCCGACGATCGAGGCAATCGGGCCGACGGAAAAGGCGTTGGCGATCAGGCTACCGACACCCATGGTCTGCATTACCAGGCCCAAGGTTACGTTCCACGCCCCCCAGACGAAGAATTGCATGAACATCAGCGCGCTGAGGCGCCCCGTTAGCAAACCCGATGCCGGGCCTGCGGTGCCCGCACTTGCCCCTTCTGCAGCGACCATGCGCTATCCTCTCCCCGAACGCGGCGTTCCCGCTGTCGAATCGCAGCCTAGGCACCACCGCCGATGATGTAAAGGATTACATCGTTTCCTATCGACACGCTTGTCGCCAAGCGACATGACGAGCGGATGACGACGATCATCGAAGTCGCGGCCGCCGCCGGCGTTTCGACGGCCACCGTGTCGCGCGTGCTCAGCCAGCCCGATCGGGTGGCAGCGGCAACGCGGGTGCGGGTGCTCGAAGTCGTTGATGCGCTTGGATATCGCCCCAATGTGGCGGCCCGTACGCTGCGCACGCTGCGCGCCGCGAAGATTCTGCTGACGGTGCCCGATATCTCCAACCCGTTCTTCGCCAGCGTGATTCGCGGCGCGGAGGAAGCGGCCCGCGACGCCGGCTATGCCATGGTGCTGGGCGATACGCGCCACGACGCGCAGGTCGAGGATCAATATGCCGAAATGCTGTCGCGCCGCGAAGTGGACGGGCTCGTCTTTCTCGGCCATCGCCTGCCGGCCAGCCTGGCGCCGCTGGTCGCCACCAGTGGCGGCATCGCGCCGATCGTCAATGGCTGCGAATATAGCCCCGATCTGGGCGTGCCCAGCGTGCATATCGACAATGCCGCCGCCAGCGCCGACGCAATCGAGCATCTCGTCGCGCTCGGCCACCATGCGATCGGCATCCTCACCGGCCCGCCGATCAGCCCGATCAGCCGCGATCGCCTGGCGGGCGCGATGCGCGCGGCCGAACGCCATGGGATTGCCGGGCAGATGCAGATCCGCGTCGGCGACTATTCGGCCGATTGCGCCTGCCGCGAGGCACGGTTCCTGCTCGCGGCTGGCGTGACGGCGATCTTCTGCTTCAATGACGAAATGGCCGTCGGGGCGATCAGCGCCATCGACGAGGCGGGTCTGCGCTGCCCTGTCGACGTGTCCGTCATGGGTTTCGACGATCTGCCGCTGTCGCGCTTCTTCCATCCGCCGCTGACCACCATCGCCCAGCCCAAGGCGCTGATCGGCCGCCACGCCGTTGAACTGCTGGTCGATATCCTGCGTGGCGGCGTGCCGCGCGAGCGACAAGTGACGCTCAAGCACGAACTGATCGTACGGCGCAGCACCGCTGCGCCGCCGCGCTGAATCAGTCACGCGCCGCCACGATCCGCGGCAGGCTGCGGATCGGTTCGATGGTGATGCGGCGGAACCAGGTTTCGGCGCCTTCCGACTGCAACTGAATCTGGCCATGGGTCAGCGGCGTGCGACTGCCGTCGGGCGCCACCACTACCAGATCGCGCACCTCGGCCACCGGCACGCCGTTCACCACATGCACCGCCCGGTTGCCGAGCACGTACAAGTCGAGCGTGTTCCATTCGCCGACCGGCTTTTCCGCGTCGACAGCGGCCTCTACGTTCCAGGTGGGCGTGCCGTTGATCATCTCGACGGTGCGACCATCAAGGCGGAACCGCAGATGCGGGGCAATCAGCGCTGGATCGACCACCGCATTCGTCTGCGCGCGTACCTGGCGGCCGACCATCACGATCATGCCCGTCGAGCCGCGCATGATCTCGAATTCGGCCGAGGGGCGCCAGGTGCCGAACACCTCTCCCGCCCGTCCATGCGTGTGATAGAGCAGGCCGTTATTCTGCGGCAGGCTTTTGCGCGGGGCGAAGGTATGCGTGCCCCATTTGAACTGCAGCCGCAGATGATAATCGCGCAGATCGCTACGGTGGACCAGGCTACCCCAGGTCTCGCCCTTGATCCAGATCGCCGGTTCGCCATCGACATTGCGTACGGCGAAATCGCCGCTGGTGTCGCGGCTGGTGCCGATCGGCGTGGCGCTGCTATCCGCGCGATAGGTGATCGCAGGATCGGCATAGCCCAGCCAGGGCTGCCAATCGCCAAGCGTTCGCCCGTCGAACAGCGTTGTCGCCTTGCCAGCGGGCTTGGGGATGTCGGCAAGCACCAGGCGCTGCGGCTTGCCCGCCGGAGCCCCCGCCACGGCGCGGGCCTGATCCAGCGATTCCTGGCCCGCCGCCGATCCGGCCGGCAGCACCAGCAGCAACGCCAAGCTTCGTATCATGTGCCTGCATCCCCCTTCGCGCGCGCCAGCGTAACGCGCTGACGGGCTTATGCAATTTTCGCCGCAATCGGTCGCGCGGGGGATGGTAGCGCTATCCGTTGGCCGTGCAACCCACCAAAGGTGGTAGATCGAGCCGTTGCGGCCCAGCGCCGGACCTGGTCCGGTCCGGCGCGGACCGACGCATCAGAACGGTACGTCGTCGTCCAGATCGTCCGGGAAGCCGCCGCCAAAGCCGCCGCCGCTCGTCGCACCGCCGCTGCGCTGGCCGCCCCCGTTGAAGGTACCGCCGCGGCCGCCCGACGCACCGCCCCCGCCAAACGACTCGTCCGCGCCCCAATCGTCGCCGCCGCTGCTACGGCCGCCACCCATGCCCGCACCCTGGCCGCCGCCGGGTCCGTCGAGCAGCACCATCTGCGCGTTGAAGCCCTGCAGCACGATTTCGGTCGAATAGCGATCGGCGCCGCTCTGGTCCTGCCACTTGCGGGTCTGCAGCTGACCTTCGAGATAGACCTTGCTGCCCTTGCGCAGATAGCGCTCCGCAACGTTGGCGAGACCTTCGGAGAAGATCTTCACCGTGTGCCATTCGGTCTTCTCGCGCTTCTCGCCGCTGCTGCGATCCTTCCAGCTTTCCGACGTGGCGATGCGCAGTTCCACCACCTTGCCGCCATTCTGGAACGACCGCGATTCGGGGTCGCGCCCCAAATTGCCGACCAGGATCACTTTGTTGACGCTGCCCGCCATGCTTCAAAAACTCCGATGATTGGGTGGTGCGCCCACGCGGCGGGGCGCTAAAAAGACTCTGATATGGCCGAGATCATTAACCTGAACAAAGCGCGAAAAGCGAGAGCGAAAGCGACGGCCGAGGCACAGGCCGTGGCCAACCGCGCCCGCTTCGGCCGCACCAAGGCCGAAAAGGCGCGGGACGCGGCGGAGGCCGAACGCAAGCTGCGCACGCTCGACCAGGCCAAGCGCGAGACGCCGGAGGACTGACGCCAGCTCTGCTGTCCGGGGCAAGAGGGATCGGGCGAGACTGGGCGCCCTCACCGTTCCCCCGGGTCGCGGCTCCCGCTCTTTGCCGGGGGGCATTCACACCCTTTCGAATGGAGGTTGAGAGCGACCGGCGCATGCCGCGCGCTTTCGAAGCTCACCCCACCGCTTTGCCGCTGTCAAAGCGGAACGCATCATGTACAACGGCCACAGACCGATGCAGCCGCCGCTCCCCTATCCCGCCCTGCATGCCAGCCATTCCGGCGTGTGGATCGCCACGGCCGAAGGAACGCGCGGGCTGAGCCGGGGCGAGGCCATCCGGATCGCGGCGGACACGCCGGTACTGCTGCTCAACGCGCCGCTGGTCGGCCAGCGGCTCGGCCATCCCGAGCTAAGCGGGCTGGATCTGCTCGAGCTGTTCGCCTTTCTACGCCCTGCCCGCTTCATGGTCCCGACACCCAAGGGCCTTGCCCGTGCCTGTGGCCTGGAGCCGCCGAAGGACGATGCGGAGGTCGCCGCCTTTCTCCGCGAGGCGGCCGCTGCGCTGCTGGCGCTGCCCGAGGGCAACTGGCCCGAGCGCGAAGGCGCATGGCACGGGCTGCAATCGCTCGCCCGGCTCCGCTGGCCCTGGGCCGCCCCACTTGGCCAGCGCGTCGCCAAGCCGGAACGGGCCGAACGCTGGCTGTTCTCCAAGCTTCCCGAATGGGAGGAAAGCGCGCCGCGACCGGCGCCGCGCACCATCACCCTCGACCCCGTTGACGTCGCCGAGCGCCTGGCCCGCTTGACCGGCAATGGCGCCGAACGCCGGCAGGGCCAGCGCGACTATGCCGAAGCGGCGGCGCAGGCCTTCGCGCCGCGGAGCGTGCCGGATACGCCCAATCTGGTGCTGGCCGAAGCCGGCACCGGCATCGGCAAGACGCTCGGCTACCTTGCCCCCGCCTCGGTCTGGGCAGAGCGCTCGGGCGGGCCGGTATGGGTCTCCACCTTCACCAAGGCGCTGCAACGCCAGCTCGGCAAGGAAGGCGAGCGGCTGTTTCCCGATGCCGAGCAGCGCCGCGCGCGCATCGTGACGCGCAAGGGCCGCGAGAATTATGTCTGCCTGCTCAACCTGGAGGATGCGCTGCAGGGCGGCTTTGCCGGGCGCGCAGCGATCCTCGCGCAGCTGGTGGCGCGCTGGGCCGCCTATACCGCCGATGGCGACATGGTCGGCGGCGACCTGCCCGGCTGGCTCCCCACCCTCTTCCGCCGCAACGGATCGACCGCGCTGACCGATCGGCGCGGCGAGTGCATCTATGCCGGCTGCCCGCATTATCGGAAATGCTTCATCGAGCGCGCCGCCCGCGCCAGCGCCGATGCCGATATCGTTATCGCCAACCATGCGCTGGTGATGGTCAACGCCGCGCGCGGCCGCGAGAACCAGACGCGCCCCACCCGCTATGTGTTCGACGAAGGCCATCACCTGTTCGACGCCGCCGACGCGATGTTCTCGGTCGCGCTCACCGGGCAGGAATCGATCGAGCTCCGCCGCTGGCTGACCGGCCCCGAGTCCGGCTCGCGGGGACGCCGGCGGGGCCTCGCCGCGCGCCTCTCCGACGTCGCCAGCTATGACGATGCCGGCGGCCGCGCCATTTCCGAAGCCGTGGACGCTGCCCGCGCGCTGCCAAGCGACGGCTGGCTGCAGCGGCTGAACGAAGGCGAACCGTTCGGACCCGTGGAAGCGCTGCTCGCAGCCGTGCGCGGCCTGGTCTATGCCCGCGACGCCAACGGCTCGGCGGACGCCGGCTATGGGCTCGAAACCGAACTCACCGAACCCGATGCGGCGCTGGTCGAGGCCGCGGGCATTGCCACGGCGGCGCTCGATGCGCTGCTCCGCCCGATGGTGGTGCTCGGCCGCCGGCTGGAAGCGGTGCTGGCCGAGGCACCCGACTGGATGGACGGCCCGGCGCGGGCGCGGATCGAAGGGGCAGTGGCCTCGCTCGGCTGGCGGGTCGATACGGTTGGCGCCTGGCTGGCCCTGATCGCGCGGATCGGCGGGCCGGCCGATCCCGAATTCGTCGACTGGCTTGCCGTCGATCGCGTCGATGGCCGCGAATATGACGTCGGCCTGCATCGGCACTGGCTCGATCCCGCCCGGCCGCTGGCGAAGACCGTGCTGGAGCCCGCGCACGGCGTGCTCGTCACTTCCGCCACTCTGCGCGCCGGCGGCGACTGGGATGTGGCGGAGGCGCGCTCCGGCGCCACCCACTTGCTGCGCCCCGCGCAACGCTTCGAAGCGAAGAGCCCGTTCGACTATCCCAACCAGGCCGAGGTGCTGATCGTCACCGACGTGAAGCGTGGCGACCTGCCCGCGCTCGCCAATGCCTATGCCCGGCTGATCGCCGCGGCGGGCGGCGGCACGCTCGGGCTGTTCACCGCGATCCGGCGACTGCGCGCGGTGCATGCCCGCATCGCCGACCGGCTGGCGCGCGACGGGCTGCCGCTGCTCGCCCAGCATGTCGATCCGATCGACACTGGCACGCTGGTCGATATCTTCCGCGACGATCCGCGCGCCTCGCTGATCGGCACCGATGCGCTGCGCGACGGCGTGGACGTGCCGGGCGATTCGCTGCGGCTGGTGGTGATGGAAGGCGTGCCCTGGCCCAAGCCGAGCGTGCTCCACGCAGCCCGACGGCTGGCTGGCGGCGGCTCGGCCTATGACGACCGCATCGTTCGCGCGCGGCTCGCCCAGGCGTTCGGCCGTCTGATCCGGCGGGCGGACGATCGCGGCGCCTTCGTGCTGCTCTCCGCCGCCACGCCGTCGCGGCTGCTCGACGCCTTTCCGCCGGGCACGCGCATCACCCGCTGCGCGCTCGACCAGGCGGTGGAGCGGGTTCGGCTTTCCTTGGGCTCCGGCTTGCGGCATGACGCGCCGGCAACCGCCAGCACCAATATCGGGGAAGCATGAAAACACTCCTGGTCCTGCGCCATGCGAAATCGGGGTGGGACGATCCCGTTGCCCGCGATTTCGATCGGCCGCTGAATCCCAAGGGCCAGCGCGCCGCCGTGACGATGGGGCGGTATTTGCGCGAGCAGGGGCTGCGGTTCGATCATGTCGCCGCATCTCCTGCGGTGCGCGTGCAGGAGACGCTAGCGCAGGTGGCGACCGGCTATGGTGCGGCGATCGCGCCGGCCTGGGACCAGAAGCTCTACCTCGCCTCGGTCGGCACGCTGCTCGACGCGATCGAGGCGTTCCCCGATTCGGCAGAAACGGTGCTGCTGTCCGGCCATAATCCGGGGCTGGAGGAACTGGTGCTCGATCTGACCGCCGACAGCGGCGAGTTGCGCGGCGAAGTGGCGCGCAAATTCCCAACCGCCGCTCTGGCCGAACTGCGTTTCACGGTCGATCGCTGGGCCGATGCGCCGAGTGCGGGCGCCGAGCTGCGGCGCTTCGTGCGTCCGCGCGACCTGGATCCGAGCCTGGGGCCGGACGGCTGACAGGCGTCAGCCGTCGGCGTCCAGCGCTTCGGCCAGCGAGTCGCGGATCGCCTGGAGCTCCTCGCCCCGGCCCTTGCCGCGCGCAGCCTTCTCCGAAGCCAGCAGGCGCTGCACGCCGCGAATCGTATAGCCTTCCTGGCTCAGCAGATGGTGGATGCGGCGAACCAGTGCCACGTCTTCCGGGCGGTAATAGCGGCGGTTGCCTGCACGGGTGAGCGGCTTCAGCTGGGGAAACCGCGTTTCCCAATAGCGCAATATGTGCTGTGGCCTGCCGATTTCCGCGGCGAGCTCACCGATGGTTCGCAACGCACCAGCGGCCTTTTCGGTCGCCGGCATGGTCGGTCTCAGCTCGCCGAGACGATGCGATCGCGCATCATCTGGCTGGCCCGGAAGGTGAGGACGCGACGCGGCGCGATCGGCACTTCCACGCCGGTTTTGGGGTTGCGGCCGATCCGCTCGCCCTTGTCCCGAAGCACGAAGCTGCCGAAGCCCGAGATCTTCACATTCTCGCCTCGGGCAAGCGCCTCGCACATATGCTTCAGGATCTGCTCGACCAGCCGCGCCGCGTCGGCGCGAGACAGGCCCACTTCCCGATGCAGCGATTCAGCCAGATCTGCTCTGGTGAGCGTACCTGCAGCACTCATCTCGGCAACTTCCTTCCCTTTGATTGGCTACCCGTACCAGATTGTTACGCGCTATCAAGGATGATGTTGAACGCCTAGAAACGCCTCAGACATACTCTGGAAAAACACGTAATCTTCGTCTTTTCGCCGGCAACGTCAGAACCGCACGACCGCGGCACCCCAGGTGAAGCCGCCGCCCATCGCCTCCAGAACGAGCAGGTCGCCGCGCTGAATGCGCCCGTCGCGCACCGCTGTGTCCAGGGCGAGCGGCACCGACGCGGCCGAGGTGTTGGCGTGCCGATCCACGGTGACGATCACCTTTTCCGGGGCAAGGTCCAGCTTGCGCGCCGTCGCGTCAAGGATGCGGGCATTGGCCTGATGCGGCACGACCCAATCGACGTCGCCCGGCTGTAGCCCGGCTGCGGCAAGCGATTCCTGCATTACAGAAGCGAGATTTACCACCGCGTGGCGAAACACTTCGCGCCCCTTCATCCGCAGCTTGCCGACGGTGCCCGTGGTCGAAGGGCCGCCATCGACATAGAGAAGGTCGTTATACCGGCCATCGGCGTGGAGCTTGGTGGCAAGGATGCCCTGCGGCGATTCGCCATCGGTGTCCTGCGCCTCGAGCACGATCGCGCCGGCGCCATCGCCGAACAACACGCAGGTCGTGCGGTCCTCCCAGTCGAGAATGCGGCTGAACGTTTCCGCGCCGATCACCAGTGCGCGGCGATGCGCGCCGGCGCGCAGCATCGAATCGGCGACCTGCACCGCGTAGAGAAAGCCCGAGCACACCGCCGCCACGTCAAAGGCGACGCAATCGAGGATGCCGAGCGCGCTCTGCACGCGGGTGGCGGTGGCAGGGAAGGTCTGGTCCGGGGTGGCCGTCGCCAGCACGATCAGATCGATGTCGGTCGCAGCGATCCCCGCCGACTCCAGCGCCGCGCGCGCCGCCTGCGTGGCCAGCGTGCCGGTCGATTCGTCTGGTCCGGCGATGTGGCGAAAGCGGATGCCGGTCCGCTCGACGATCCATTCGTCGCTGGTATCGACACGCTCCGCCAGCTCCGCGTTGGAAACACGCTGTGCCGGCAGGGCCGAACCCGTGCCGAGAATCACCGATCGTACGGTCATGCGACCCCTTCTTACCCCGTCTCTACGCGGCCTTGGCCTCGAAGTTCCCCAGATCCTCGGCAATGCGCCGGGTGAGTTCGTCGCGCACCATCTTGGCGGCAAAGCCGATCGCGGTATCCACACCGATCTCGTTCGCGCCGCCATGGCTCTTCACAACGATGCCGTTCAGCCCGAGGAAAACGGCACCATTATGATTATTCGGGTCGAGATGGTGGCGCAGGAGATCGGTCGCCGGCTTGGAGATCAGAAAGCCGACCTTTGAACGCAGCGAACTGCTGAACGCGCGGCGCAGCAGGTCCGCCACGAACCGCGCGGTGCCTTCCGCCGTCTTGAGCGCGATATTGCCGGAAAAGCCGTCGCAGACGATCACGTCGACATCGCCGCGCGACAGCCGATTGCCTTCGATGAAGCCGGTGAATTCCAGCGGCAGATGCTTCGCCGCACGCAATTGGGCGGCAGCATCGCGGATGCTGTCGGTGCCCTTCATCTCTTCCGTGCCGATGTTGAGGAGCGCCACGCGGGGGCGTGAAAGATCGAGCGCGGTGCGCGCATAGGCAGCGCCCATCACCGCGAACTGCACCAGGTTGCGCTCGTCCACCTCGGTATTGGCGCCGAGATCGAGCATCACCGTGTCGTTCGCACCCAGCGAGGGCATCAGCGCGGCAAGCGCCGGCCGGTCGATCCCCGCCATGGTGCGGAGCGACAGCTTGGCCATCGCCATCAGCGCGCCGGTGTTGCCCGAAGAAACGGCGGCGCCGGCGCGGCCCTGCTTCACCAGATCGATGGCAATTCCCATCGATGTGGTCTTGGCGCGGCGAATCGCCTGGCTGGGCTTGGCATCGGCCGCGACGACTTCGGCCGCGTGGACGATCTCGCACGCGGCTGCCAAGTTGGGATGCGCCTTCAAAGCGTCCCGGATGCGCGGCTCGTCGCCGACGAGAAGGAATTCCATCCCGTCGAAGCGACGCCGTGCGCGTGCGGCGCCAGCCAGCATGACGGCGATCCCCTCATCGCCGCCCATTGCATCGACGGCGATCCGCGAGGGAACAGTCATACCGGCAACCCCCCGTTGCGGAACGTCGCTCAGCCCTCGACCGAAACGATCTCGCGGCCGTTATAATGGCCGCAGGCGTTGCAGAGGTTATGCGGACGCTTCAGTTCGCCGCAGTTCGGGCATTCTTGGAACGACTCGACGGTCAGCGCGTCGTGCGAGCGGCGCATGCCGCGCTTCGACGGCGAGGTCTTTCTCTTCGGAACGGCCATCTCGGCACCTTCAATAAGCTACAGAATCAATAAAGTCGCGATACGCCCACAGGGTTGTTCGGGCAAGCGACGGCTAGGCCGGCCGCTCGCCGGACCAGCAGGCAGGTCACGAAGCGAGCCCGCGCGTATAGCGATTCTCGTCCGCGTTGCAAGCAGAAGCCGCACGTGGCAGGGGTTTCCACCTCGGTTTCAGGGGACGCGCATGTTTTTTCTGCCGGTTACACTCACCAGTGCGGGCGCCGCGGCGCTGATCAACCTGTGGCTGGCGATTCGCGTCATTCAGCTGCGCTATGCCGACAAGGTGCTGACCGGCGACGGCGGGAGCCCGCGACTTCTCGCGCGCATGCGCGCGCAGATGAACTTCGTCGAATACACGCCTTTCATCCTGATCCTGATCGGCCTGATCGAGCTGGCCCAGGGCACCCGATTCTATCTGTGGGTGATCGCCGCCGTGTACCTGCTCGGCCGCGTGCTGCACGGCTTCGGCATGGACGGCTGGCAGCCCGGCCGTGCGATCGGTGCGCTGACCACCTTCCTCACACTCGCGGGCTTGGGCCTCTACGCCGCGTGGCTCGGCTATACGGGATCGAACCCGCTGCATTGATCCGCCCCTTCCGTCGTCCCGGCAACAGCCGGGATGACGGCCATTGATCGGTGCCTCGACTCAGGCGCGCGCCAGCACCGAATCGGCAACGAACGGATTGGTACGGCGCTCCTGACCGAAATTGCTCGGCTGGCCGTGGCCGGGGACGAACACCGTCTCATCCCCCAGCGGCCACAACCGGGTGGTGATCGCGTCGATCAGATCCTGATGATTGCCCAAGGGGAAATCGGTTCGCCCGATCGAACCTTGAAACAGCACGTCGCCGACGATCGCCAGCTGCGATGCGGGGTGGTGGAACACGACATGGCCGGGGGTGTGGCCCGGACAATGATAGACATCGAGCACCAGTTCGCCCACCGTCACCTGATCGCCCTGCTGCAGCCAGCGGTCGGGCTCGAAAGGCTTTCCGGGCACGCGATAGGCGCGGCCGTCGTCCTCCAGCCGTGCGATCCAGTAGCGATCCGCTTCGTGCGGCCCTTCGATCGGCACGCCCAGCTCCTCGGCAAAGATCCCGGCCGATCCGCAATGATCGATATGGCCATGGGTGATCAGCAGCTTTTCGATCGTGACCCCGTGCTGCTTTGCCGCCGCTCGCAACCGATCAAGGTCGCCGCCCGGATCGACAAAGGCGCCGCGCATCGTGTTGGTGCACCAGAGCAGGGTACAGTTCTGCTGAAGCGGCGTAACGGGCACGATCGCCGCACGAAGCGGCGGCTGGGCAGCGGAAGAATGCGAGGTTGCCATGCCCCTTCGCTACTCCGGCCGGACGCGCGCGGCAACCAAGGCTTGCCCTGTGCCGCATGGCTCTGCATTCCAGCCGGCTGATGGTGTTGCATCCCCCCTTTGTCCTGCTCGACGACGCGCGCGCCGATGGGTGCGGCGCGCGCCTCTATGTCGATCCTGTCGAGATCGTCGTCGCGCAGCAGCTCGACGAGATCGTCCCGGCGCTGGACCGACTGCGCACCGCCCTTGGCCGCGGCTTGGACGCCGCCGGCTGGCTTTCGTACGAAGCAGGTGCCGCGCTCGAACCCGCCGCTCCGCCACGCGAGACCGATGGTCCGCTGCTCTGGTTCGGCCTGTTCGGCGGGCACCGGAAGCTCAGGCCGGACGAGGTTCCTCAGCTGCTCCCCGATCCCGCCGGCGCCTGGGCCGGGCGCCCCCGCCCGCTGCTCGACCGCGCGGCCTATGATGCCGCCCTCGCGCGCGTGCTGCACTATATCCGTGCAGGCGACATCTATCAGGCAAACCTGACCTTCCGGGCCGAGGTGCCGGTCGCGGGTCATCCCGCCGCGCTCTATGCGCTGCTCCGCGCCCGCGCCGCCGCCGGGCACGGCGCGCTGGTCGCAACCGGTACGCAATGGCTGCTGAGCCTCTCGCCCGAATTGTTCTTCACGCTTGAAGACGGCATGCTCGCCGCCCGCCCGATGAAGGGCACCGAGCGCCGCGATGCCGATCCCGCTGCGGACGCCGCGTGCGCTCTGGCGTTGCAGGCCGATCCCAAGCAGCGCGCCGAAAACCTGATGATCGTCGATCTGATGCGCAACGATCTCGGCCGGATCGCCCGCCCGGGCAGCGTCGCCGTGCCGCAGCTCTTCGCGGTGGAAACCTATCCTACCGTCCATCAGATGACTTCGACGATCACTGCCAGCCTTGCAGACAGGCTGGGAGCCGTCGACGCGCTCGCGGCGTTGTTCCCCTGCGGATCGGTGACGGGTGCGCCGAAAATTCGCGCAATGCAGGTGATTGCCGAAGTCGAGCCCGATTCACGTGGGCCCTATACCGGCGCGATCGGGAGGATGGATGCCGATGGCAGTGCCGAATTCAACGTCGCGATCCGCACGCTCGTGCTGGCCCAACCGGGTCGGGCGACGCTGGGCCTCGGCTCGGGCGTGGTCGCCGATTCGAACGCGGTCGACGAATGGAGCGAATGCCTTGCCAAGGGGGCGTTCGTGACGGCAGGCGAGCGCGGCTTCGACCTGATCGAGACGATGCGGTTCGATCCCGAGGACGGCCTGCTGCTGCTCGAGCGTCACCTCGATCGCATTCGGGCCAGCGCCGCCATCTTCGGGTTTCCGTTCGATCGCCACGTCGTCCGCAATGAGCTGCAAGCCGCCACCTTCCGCCTGCGCGATGCGGCCAAGGTGCGGCTGCTGCTCGGTCCCTCGGGCGCGGTCGCGATCGGCATCGCCCCGCTCCCCCCGCCGCCGCCCAGGCAGGCCACGGTCAGGATCGTGCCCCATTCGGTACCGCGCGTCGATTTTCGCCTTGCCCACAAGACCACGCGACGGTCGATCTACGACGCGCCGCGCCGCGCTGCCGGTACCTGGGAAGTCGTGTTCACCGATGCCGACGGCTATTGCACCGAAGGCAGCTTCACCTCGTTGTTCGTCGAGCGCGACGGCGTGCTGGTGACGCCGCCGCTGTCGCGCGGACTGCTTCCCGGGGTGCTCCGTGCCGAACTGCTCGCCACCGGCCGCGCAGTGGAGGGGGACCTGCGGCCGGAGGATCTCGCGGGCGGCTTCCTGCTCGGGAACGCGCTGCGGGGACTGGTTGCAGCGGTTACAGTTGCGGAAAGCGCCGAAGCGGACCTATAGGCGCGCATCTTCCCCGGAAAAGGCGTCTAGACCATGCAGACTTCCGCCGCGCTCCAGCGCATCCAGCCCTCCGCCACGCTCGCCATGACCAGCCGCGTGTTCGAGCTGAAGCGTGCCGGCGTCGACGTGATTGGCTTGGGCGCCGGCGAGCCCGATTTCGACACGCCGGACTTCGTGAAGGAAGCCGCGATTCAGGCGATCCGCGACGGCAAGACCAAATACACCAATGTCGACGGGACGCCCGAGCTGAAGGATGCCGTGATCAACAAGTTCAAGCGCGACAATGGCTTGGACTATACCGCGCAGCAGATCACGATCAACGTCGGTGGCAAGCACACCCTGTTCAACGCGATCGTGGCGACGGTGGAAGCCGGCGATGAAGTGATCATCCCGGCACCCTATTGGGTCAGCTATCCTGACGTAGTGCAGTTTGCGGGCGGCACGCCGGTATTCATCGCCGCCGGTGCCGAGCAGAACTACAAGATCACCCCTGCACAGCTCGAAGCGGCGATCACGCCGAAGACCAAGTGGGTGATTCTCAACTCGCCGTCCAACCCGACGGGCGCCGCCTATTCGGCCGCCGAGCTCAAGGCGCTGGGCGAAGTGATCGAGCGCCACCCGCATGTCTGGGTGTTCGCCGACGACATGTACGAGCACATCCTGTACGACGGCTTCGAATTCGCCACCATCGCGCAGGTCTGCCCGTCGCTCTACGAGCGTACTCTCACCGTCAACGGCTGCTCCAAGGCCTATGCGATGACCGGCTGGCGCATCGGCTTCGCCGGCGGCCCGGCACCGCTGATCAAGGCGATCGCCAAGCTACAATCGCAGTCGACCTCGAACCCGTGCTCGATCGCCCAGGCGGCCGCCGTCGCGGCGCTGACCGGCGACCAGAGCTTCCTCAAGGACCGCGCCGCCGCCTTCCAGACGCGCCGCGACCTGGTCGTCGGCATGCTCAACGAAATCGACGGCATGCACTGCCCGACGCCTGAGGGTGCCTTCTACGTCTATCCGGAATTCAGCGCGCTGATCGGCAAGACCACGCCCAAGGGCAAGGTGATCGCCACCGACGAGGACATGATCGGCTATTTCCTCGATGAAGCCCGCGTGGCGGCCGTGCACGGCGCGGCGTTCGGCCTGTCACCGGCGATGCGGATCAGCTATGCAACGTCGGAAACATTGCTTCGCGAGGCGTGCACGCGAATCCAGGCCGCCTGCGCCGATCTGCGCTGAACCGACGCCCGTCTTCCGCGGGAGCCGCAGCGACCCTAGAAAGGGCCATGATGACCCGACGCTCGTTCCGGCTCCCGCTTATCGTCGCCCCTCTCGTTGGTGGGGCGTTGTTGCTGCTCGCCGCCGGTGCGCCGTCGATCGAGAGGGCCGTGGCGGTGCCGCTGCCGGCGCTGGACCTGCCCAAGGCCAAGGGTCCGCAGGTGGCGGTGCTCGCTGGCGGCTGCTTCTGGGGCATGGAGGCGGTGTTCCAATCGGTGAAGGGCGTTCAATCCGTCACCAGCGGCTATGCCGGCGGCAGCGGGGCCACCGCGACGTATGCTCAGGTCTCGACCGAAAGGACCGGCCATGCCGAGGCGGTGCGTATCGTCTATGATCCGTCGCGCGTGAGCTTCGGCACGCTGTTGCGCATCTACTTCGCCGTGGCGCACGATCCGACGCAGCTCAACCGCCAAGGTCCGGATCGCGGCCCGAGCTATCGCTCGGCAATCTTCCCCCAGAATGGCGAGCAGCGGCGGGTGGCGGAGGCGTATCTCGGCCAGCTCAGCCGCTCGAAGGCCTTTGCGCGCCCGATCGTGACGCGGATCGAAACGGGCCGATTCTATGCGGCGGAAGCATATCATCAGGATTTCTTCTGGCGCCATCCGACGCATCCCTACATCACGCGCTGGGACAAGCCGAAGGTCGCCGCGTTCCGCACGGCCTTTCCGCAGCTGGCAAATTAGACTAGTCGAACACCGTCGCCGGTGTTGGTGAGCGGCGCGAACGGGAATTGGCCAGCCGCCGATCGAGCGACCAGGGTCCGCTGCCGACGGCGAACAGGTACAGACACCCAAGCAACATGGTGAGGTCGGCGCGGGCCTCGTGCTGCGCGCTCCAGAAGCCGTAGCGCTTGACGTCGGGGAGGCTGAACGGGCCGAAACCATGGCCGAGCAGGATCGGCAGCTTGGTCGAAACCAGCGCCACGAGCATTGTTATGATGAGCGGAACGGCCGCCAGCCGCGTGAACAAGCCCAGCACGATCAGCCCGCCGCATACGAGTTCGACCAGGCCGACGAACGGTCCGGTGACATCGGGGTACGGAATGCCGATCTTTGCGAACCGCCCCGCGCCGAGGATCTCGGGGAAGATCAGCTTTTGGATGCCTTCGGGGAAAAAGACGATGAGGCCGGCCGCAAGGCGGATCAGTATCGTCCATGGGCTCGCCGTGCTGCGGGTAATGCGCTCGAACATCCGCGGGGTATAGCCAAGCAAGGTTCGGTCCGCGAGGGCCGTTATAGACGCACAAAAGCCCCGGAGCGTTAGCTTCGGGGCTTTTGTGTGTTGGTTGCGGGGGCAGGATTTGAACCTGCGGCCTTCAGGTTATGAGCCTGACGAGCTACCGGGCTGCTCCACCCCGCGCCAAAGTTGGGTGCCGAGGATATCGGCAGAACGGGGGACGAATGTGAATGGGTTTTGGTATTTTCCGTACACCGGCTTCAATGCCTGGCGGCGACCTACTCTTCCATCGCTTAAGCGATAGTACCATTGGCGCTGTCTGGTTTCACGGCCGAGTTCGGGATGGGATCGGGTGGGTCACAGACGCTATGGCCACCAAGCAATGAAGCCGGTGTGCGGGAAATTGGGTTTCAAATCGATGCACCGATAAGGCTGGGAAATTCATCCACCCGCTATCTGACAACCCAGGGTTGTCGATGGGGGTGTGAAACTCTCAAGCGCGAAAAGAGCAATTAGTATCGGTTAGCTCCACGCGTTACCGCGCTTCCACATCCGATCTATCAAGGTCGTGGTCTTCGACCGCTCTATGAAATCTTATCTCGAGGGAGGCTTCCCGCTTAGATGCTTTCAGCGGTTATCCCGTCCATACATAGCTACCCAGCTGCGCTCCTGGCGGAACGACTGGTACACCAGAGGTATGTTCAACCCGGTCCTCTCGTACTAGGGTCAACTCCTCTCAAATTTCGACGCCCACGGCAGATAGGGACCAAACTGTCTCGCGACGTTCTGAACCCAGCTCACGTACCACTTTAATTGGCGAACAGCCAAACCCTTGGGACCTGCTCCAGCCCCAGGATGTGATGAGCCGACATCGAGGTGCCAAACAACCCCGTCGATATGAGCTCTTGGGGGTTATCAGCCTGTTATCCCCGGCGTACCTTTTATCCGTTGAGCGATGGCCCTTCCACGAGGGACCACCGGATCACTATGACCGACTTTCGTCTCTGCTCGACTTGTCAGTCTCGCAGTCAGGCTGGCTTATGCCATTGCACTCTAACAGCCGGTTTCCAACCGGCCTGAGCCAACCTTCGCGCGCCTCCGTTACTCTTTGGGAGGCGACCGCCCCAGTCAAACTACCCGCCACAGAGGGTCCCTGTACCGGATGACGGTACGAGGTTAGACAGTAAAGAACAACAGGGTGGTATTTCACTTGGTGGCTCCACACCAGCTGGCGCCGGTGCTTCAAAGCCTCCCACCTATTCTACACAGTTGTTCTCCACTGCCACTCTGAAGCTGCAGTAAAGGTGCACGGGGTCTTTCCGTCTAACCGCGGGTACTCCGCATCTTCACGGAGAATTCAATTTCGCTGAGCATGTCCTGGAGACAGTGGGGAAGTCGTTACGCCATTCGTGCAGGTCGGAACTTACCCGACAAGGAATTTCGCTACCTTAGGACCGTTATAGTTACGGCCGCCGTTTACCTGGGCTTCATTTCGGAGCTTGCACTCCTCCACTTAACCTTCAGGCACCGGGCAGGCGTCAGGCCCTATACGTCGTCTTGAAGCCGACTTAGCAGAGCCCTGTGTTTTTGCTAAACAGTCGCTACCCCCTGGCCTGTGCCCCCTCATACCGGTTGCCCGGAATGAGGGCCTCCTTCTTCCGAAGGTACGGAGGCAATTTGCCGAGTTCCTTCAGGACACTTCTCTCAAGCGCCTTGGTATACTCTACCTGACCACCTGTGTCGGTTTCGGGTACGGTCTATACGGTGGGGCTATTTCCCGGGACCTCTTCGAAGCCAGTCCAATCCGTTAAGGACTGACAACTCACGAGATCCGTCACACACCACCAGGCCCACGAATATTAACGTGGTTCCCATCGACTACCCCCTTCGGGCTCGTCTTAGGGGCCGGCTCACCCTGCGCGGATTAGCCTTGCGCAGGAACCCTTGGTCTTTCGGCGAGAGGGCATCTCACCCTCTTTATCGCTACTCATGTCTGCATTCGCACTTCCGATACCTCCATGGTCGGTTACCCTTCCACTTCACAGGCTTACGGAACGCTCCGCTACCGCGTGATCAAAGATCACACCCTAAGCTTCGGTGCACGTCTTGAGCCCCGTTACATCTTCGCCGCAGGAACCCTTATTTAGACCAGTGAGCTGTTACGCTTTCTTTAAAGGATGGCTGCTTCTAAGCCAACCTCCTGGTTGTTTTGGGATTCCCACATGCTTTCCCACTTAGACGTGACTTGGGGACCTTAGCTGTAGGTCAGGGCTGTTTCCCTTTTGACGACGGACCTTAGCACCCGCCGTCTGTCTCCCGGATATCACTCCTAGGTATTCGGAGTTTGGTTAGAATTGGTAGATCTCGCGACCCCCGCATCCATCCAGTGCTCTACCCCCTAGGGTGTTCATCCGAGGCACTACCTCAATAGTTTTCGCGGAGAACCAGCTATTTCCCGGCTTGATTGGCCTTTCACCCCTAAGCACAACTCATCCGGTAACTTTTCAACGTTAATCGGTTCGGACCTCCAGTGGGTGTTACCCCACCTTCATCCTGGTCATGCATAGATCGCCGGGTTTCGGGTCTAATGCATCAAACTATGTCGCCCTATTCAGACTCGCTTTCGCTGCGCCTACACCTATCGGCTTAAGCTTGCTTGATACATTAAGTCACAGACCCATTATGCAAGAGGTACGCGGTCAGGGCATAAAGCCCCTCCCACTGCTTGTAGGCATTCGGTTTCAGGTACTGTTTCACTCCCCTCATCGGGGTGCTTTTCACCTTTCCCTCACGGTACTAGTTCGCTATCGGTCATGTACGAGTATTTAGGCTTGGAGGGTGGTCCCCCCATGTTCAGA